>NZ_JBFUBR010000003.1:0-481513 GCF_056405655.1 Pseudomonas sp. P1_F7 | reverse complement strand
GTGATTATTTTCAGAAGCTTTCAAAGTTTCCTTTGTAACTTCAACCACTTGCGCTTCAGATCTCTCATCAGCGGGAGGCGAATTCTACAGCGTTACACGCTGCTGTCAACACCTCTTTTTCAACTCCCTTTCGGCTTCGATGAACTGAAGCACCTGCTGTCGAAAACCGCGTAACTCGTTGTTTACCAAGGAGTTTTCCGTTTAGACTGCGCCGGAAGTGGGGCGAATTATAGACATCTATAATCTACCGTCAAGCACTGATTCGGGTTTTCTATCAATAACCTGCAGAAAGCAGCAAAACGGCCCAAAGGACGCCTAGATAGAAGAGCCAGAACGCCCTTCTATATAGAAGAGCTTCCTCATAGGCAGCCACAGCCCATGTCATAGCCAAAAAGTGGGACCACCGCGTACAGACGATTAGCCGGCCGCCAAAAAACAAAAAAGCACCCAAGGTGCTTTTTTGATATCGCTATCAGCTGTACAAAGCCGCCACCCTCGCCCGCGCCATGTGCAGTTTTTTGTAGCTGTCGATCAGGCGAAGGTGCCTGTCGAGCCCTTCCAGTTTCATGCTCGTCGGCGTCAGACCATAGAAACGTACGCTGCCATCCACGGACCCTATCGCCGCGTCCATCCGCTCGTTGCCGAACATCCGGCGGAAGTTGACCTCGTAGTCGCGCAGTTCCAGATCATCGTCCAGCTGCATTTCCAGCACGACGTTCACGGCCTGATAAAACAAGCCGCGTTCGACGGTGTTGTCGTTGTATTGCAAGAAGGCTTCCACCAGATCCTTGGCCTGATCAAACTTCTGCAAGGCGAGATAAATCAGCAGCCTCAGCTCCAGGATCGTCAACTTGCCCCAAGGCGTGTTGTCGTCAAACTCGATGCCGATCAAGGTGGTGATGTCGGTGTAATCATCCAGCTCGCTGTTTTCCAAACCCTTGGCCAGCGTTCTCAGGCCGACTTTGCTCAGACTGTGCAGGTTCAGGATGTCAGCGCGGAACTGCAGCGCTTTGTTGGTGTTATCCCAGATCAAATCTTCTACCGGATAAATTTCCGAGTAATCCGGCACCAGAATGCGGCAGGCCTTGGCGCCGATGTGCTCATAGACCGCCATGTACACTTCTTTGCCCATGTCTTCGAGAATGCCAAACAAGGTCGCGGCCTCTTCGACATTGGAGTTTTCGCCTTGACCGGAGAAATCCCACTCAACGAATTCGAAATCCGGCTTGGCACTGAAGAAGCGCCACGAGACCACTCCGCTGGAATCGATAAAGTGCTCGACGAAGTTGTTCGGCTCCGTCACCGCCTGACCTTCGAAGGTCGGCTGAGGCAGATCGTTCAGGCCTTCGAAACTGCGGCCTTGCAGCAGTTCCGTCAGGCTGCGTTCCAACGCCACTTCCAGGCTTGGGTGCGCGCCGAACGAGGCAAATACGCCACCGGTACGCGGGTTCATCAAGGTGACGCACATCACCGGAAACTCCCCGCCCAGCGACGCATCCTTGACCAGCACCGGGAAGCCCTGCTCTTCCAGGCCCTGGATACCGGCCAGAATCCCCGGATACTTCGCCAACACTTCCTGCGGCACATCCGGCAGGGCCATTTCGCCTTCGAGGATTTCGCGTTTGACCGCGCGCTCGAAGATTTCCGACAGGCACTGCACCTGCGCTTCGGCCAGCGTGTTGCCAGCGCTCATCCCATTACTCAGGAACAGGTTTTCGATCAGGTTGGACGGGAAGTACACCACCTCATTGTCCGACTGGCGCACAAACGGCAGTGAACAAATGCCGCGCTGGGTGTTGCCGGAGTTGGTGTCGTACAGATGCGAGCCACGCAACTCGCCATCCCGGTCGTAAACCTTCAGGCAGTACTCGTCGAGGATTTCAGTCGGCAGTTCGTCCTTCGGGCCAGGCTTGAACCAGCGCTCGTCCGGGTAATGCACAAACGCCGCGTTGGCGATGTCCTCGCCCCAGAACTGATCGTTGTAGAAGAAGTTGCAGTTGAGCCGCTCGATAAACTCGCCCAGTGCCGATGCCAGCGCGCCTTCTTTGGTCGCGCCTTTGCCGTTGGTAAAACACATTGGCGAGTGCGCATCGCGGATGTGCAGCGACCACACATTGGGAACGATATTGCGCCACGAAGCGATTTCAATCTTCATGCCCAGGTCGGCCAGGATGCCCGACATGTTGGCGATGGTTTGCTCCAGCGGCAGGTCCTTGCCCAAAACGTAGGTGCCCGCTCCGCAAGTCGAGTGCGGCATCAGCAACGCCTGGGCATCGGCGTCGAGGTTTTCGACCTCTTCAATCACAAACTCAGGCCCGGTTTGCACCACCTTCTTTACCGTACAACGGTCGATGGAGCGCAAGATCCCCTGACGGTCCTTGGCGGAGATGTCCGCAGGCAATTCGACCTGAATCTTGAAAATCTGGTTGTAGCGGTTTTCCGGGTCAACGATGTTGTTCTGCGACAGGCGGATATTTTCGGTGGGGATATTGCGAGTTTCGCAATACAACTTCACGAAATACGCCGCACACAACGCCGACGAAGCCAGGAAGTAATCGAACGGCCCCGGCGCCGAGCCATCGCCCTTGTAGCGAATGGGCTGATCGGCAATCACCGTGAAGTCGTCGAACTTGGCTTCAAGTCGAAGGTTGTCGAGAAAGTTGACCTTGATTTCCATGTGTGCTTACCAGAATAACGAGCTATACGATTTGGCCGCCATTATCCGGTTTTTCAGCACAGACCGTTAACTTTCCACTATTTTTCGACCAACACCACCCCGCGCTCCTCAAGCAAGCGCACAAACATCGTCAGGCTCTGCGACACCGTCCCCCTGCGCCACACCAGCCAGGTGCGCAGATAGCGGAACGACTCCGACAACGGCCAGACACTGACGGTCGTACATCCGGGCATGCTTTCGAGCATGCTGCGGGGCATCAATGCCAGGCCGGCACCGGCGCTGACGCAGGCCAGCATGCCGTGATAGGACTCCATTTCGAAAATCTTGCCGGGCACCGCCGCACCGTTGGCGAACCAGCTTTCGAAATGATGGCGATAGGAGCAGTTGGAGCGGAAGGCATAGATGTTTTCGCCATTCACATCCTTCGCCCGATGAATCGGGTCATGGTTGAGCGGTGCGATCAAGACCATTTCCTCCTCGAACGCAGGCACGCCTTCCAGTGCCGGATGCAGCACCGGACCATCGACAAATGCAGCGGCCAGCCGCCCCGACAGCACCCCATCGATCATGGTCCCGGAGGGGCCGGTGGACAGGTCCAGTTCGACCTTGGCGTGCTTCTGGTTATAGGCGGCCAATAGCTCTGGAATACGTACCGCTGCAGTGCTTTCCAGCGAACCCAGGGCGAAGGCTCCCTGCGGTTCTTCACCCGCCACGGTGGCGCGCGCCTCCTGAACCAGGTCGAGAATACGTCGAGCGTAATCCAGAAAGCTCCAGCCGGCCGGCGACAAGCGCAGGCGACTCTTCTCGCGGATAAACAGGTCCACACCCAAGTCCAGTTCCAGCTGCTTGATTCTGGTCGTCAGATTCGATGGCACCCGGTGGATATGCTGGGCGGCCACGCTAATGCTGCCGTGCTCGGCGACAGCCTTGAAAATTTCGAGCTGAACCAGATCCAAGTCATTCTCCAAACGTGAACGTTATGCTCAGTATTATTCAGTTTCCAGAAAACATATACCCCCATAACCTGAGCACATTCCTACCTCGCAGGACGGTGCCATGCCCAACGTTTCCAGCCTTACCCATGCCATTTCGATCAACCCGACCACGGGCGAGCAGATCGGCCATTACCCTTTCGAATCCGATTCGGCACTGCAGGCCGCACTGACGCGGGCCTCTACCGGGTTTCGCGCCTGGCGCAGCGAACCGGTTGAACGGCGCGCACAGCTTTTGATCAACCTCGGCCAGGCCTTGCGCAACAATGCCGAGGCCATGGCGAACATGATCACCCAGGAAATGGGTAAGCCGATTGCCCAGGCCCGCGGTGAAATTGAAAAATGTGCGCAGCTCTGCGAGTGGTACGCCGAACACGGCCCCGCCATGCTGAGCGCAGAACCGACCCTGGTTGAAGGCGGCAAGGCACGCATCGAATATCGCCCGCTCGGCCCGATTCTCGCCGTCATGCCGTGGAACTTCCCCATCTGGCAAGTCCTGCGCGGCGCGGTCCCCACCTTGCTCGCCGGCAATACCTTCGTGCTCAAGCACGCGCCAAACGTCATGGGCAGCGCCTACCTGCTGCTGGAAGCCGTCAAGCAAGCGGACTTTCCTGAAGGTGCTTTCGAGGTCATCAATGTCACCCCGGAAGGTGTATCCAGGGCGATCGCCGATCCACGTATCGCGGCTGTCACTCTCACCGGTAGCGTGCGTGCGGGCATGGCCATCGGTGCTCAGGCCGGAGCAGCACTGAAGAAATGTGTATTGGAGCTGGGCGGCTCCGACCCATTTATCGTGCTCGACGACGCGGACCTCGATGAGGCGGTAAAAGCCGCGGTGATCGGGCGCTATCAAAACACCGGACAAGTCTGCGCCGCCGCCAAACGCCTGATTGTCGAGCAAGGCATTGTCGAGGAATTTACCCGCAAGTTCGTCGAGGCCACCCAACAACTGATTGTCGGCGACCCACTGGCTACCAACACTTACATCGGCCCGATGGCTCGCTTCGATCTACGTGACGAACTGGATCAACAGGTGCGCGACACACTGGAAGAAGGCGCGACGTTGCTGCTGGGTGGAAAGAAAGCTGAAGGCCTCGGCAATTACTACGAGCCCACCGTACTCGGCGACGTGACCGATCAGATGACATCATTCAAACAGGAATTGTTTGGTCCTGTGGCTTCAATCATCACGGCCCGAGACGCAGCCCATGCACTGGAACTGGCCAATGACAGTGAGTTCGGCCTCACCGCCACTGTCTTCACGCGCAATGTCGAACTTGCCCAACAAATGGCCGACGAACTTGAAACCGGCGGTGTGTTCATCAACGGCTATAGCGCCAGCGATCCGCGTGTCAGTTTTGGTGGAGTGAAGAAAAGTGGCTTTGGCCGTGAGCTCTCGTATTTCGGGGTGCGCGAATTCTGTAATGCACAAACGGTTTGGCTGGATCGACGTTAAGGACAGCGCAAAAACCTTGATACTGGAATGAAAAAACGGGCGCCTTATCGGCGCCCGTTTTTTTGTTCAAAGGACTGATGACACAGGTGAGGTTCTGCCCACCAGCACCCTGTGTGCCGCCCAGCCCTGATATGTTTTTTTTCAATCAGTTGATTTGTGAAATATTTTATGTCATTTATACCCTCGTGAATCATCGGGACAGTCCACCTTGCCAGACCGGACGGCAGCCCCCCTACCACCCAAACGCCCCATCCAAGGAGTCAACAATATGTACAAGACAGAACTTCTAGGCGCTCTGGCACTGTGCGTCGCAAGCTTGCTGGCACACGCCGACGACGACAGCCTGCGTATCGGTATCGAAGCCGCCTACCCACCCTTCTCTTTCAAGACGCCAGAGGGCAACGTCAGTGGTTTCGATTACGACATTGGCAACGCGCTGTGCGAAGAGATGAAGGTCAAATGCGAGTGGGTCATCCAGGAATTCGACGGCATGATCCCGTCGCTGAAAGTGCGCAAGATCGATGCAGTGCTGTCGTCGATGTCGATCACTGAAGACCGTATGAAGTCGGTCGACTTCAGCAAAAAGTACTACCACACGCCGGGCAAGTTCGCGATGAAGGCCGGTAGCGTGATCAACGACCCGCTGGTCGATCTCAAAGGCAAGAAGCTCGGCGTGCAACGCTCCTCGACCTATGACCGTTTTGCCACCGAGCAGCTTGAGAAAGCCGGCGTCGAGGTGGTGCGCTACTCCTCGCAAAATGAAGCCTTTCTCGACCTGGCTGCGGGTCGCCTGGACGCCACGCTTGCAGACATCGTCAACACCGATGAGAGCTTTATCAAAACACCCTTAGGCAAGGGTTTCGCACTGGCAGGGCCGGACATCAACGACCCGAAATACTTCGGCAGAGGCGCCGGGATCGCGGTGCGCAAAGGTGACAGCGCGAACGTTGCACGCCTGAGTGCAGCGATTGACGCGATCCGCGCCAATGGCAAGTACCAGCAAGTGATGGGCAAGTACTTCGCCTTCGATATCTACGGCGAATAGGCCTTCATCCGAAACCCTGGCGCCGGCCCCTTGCGGGCGCCGCTTTTGGCTTGTCTCGCGCGCCTCCCGGCGCTCGCTTGAGGAACTTCATCATGCTTCACGGCTACGGATCGAGCATTCTCGATGGCGCCTGGCTGACCATTAATCTGGCCCTGACCTCCATGTCCATGGCCATTTCCCTGGGACTGATCGGCGCGGCCTTTCGTTTGTCGCCGTTTAAATGGCTGGCGGTGCTGGGCGAAGGTTATACAACCCTGATTCGCGGTATTCCTGACCTGGTGTTGATCCTGCTGATCTTCTACGGCGGCCAGGATCTGATGAACCGCATTGCCCTCGCACTCGGTTACACCCAGTACATCGACATCAATCCCTTCATCGCCGGCGTCTGCACCATGGGCTTCATTTTTGGTGCCTATCTCTCGGAAACCTTTCGTGGCGCCTTCATGGCGATCCCTAAAGGTCAGGCAGAGGCCGGCGCGGCTTATGGCATGAGTGGCGCTCAGGTGTTCTGGCGGATTCTGGTGCCGCAAATGATTCGTTTCGCCATTCCCGGGTTCACCAACAACTGGTTGGTGCTGACCAAATCCACCGCACTGATCTCGGTGATCGGTTTGCAGGACATGATGTTCAAAGCCAAAAACGCAGCGGACGCCACCCATGAACCGTTCACGTTTTTCCTCGCGGTTGCCGCGCTCTACTTGATGCTGACCAGCGTGTCATTGCTGGTGCTGCGCTATCTGGAAAAACACTACTCGGTCGGCATCAAAGCCGCCGAACTGTGACTGGGAGCACACCCATGATTCTCGACTACAACCTGATCTGGGAAAACCTGCCGCTGTATTTCAACGGCGCTTTGGTGACCCTGAAAGTGCTACTGATTTCCCTGGCCGTTGGCCTGGTGCTTGCGGTTCCTGTCGCGCTGATGCGCGTATCCCGATCAGCGCTGATCAACTTCCCGGCCTGGCTCTACACCTACGTGATTCGCGGCACCCCGATGCTGGTGCAATTGTTCCTGATCTACTACGGGTTGGCGCAGTTCGAAGCGGTACGTCAAAGCGCGCTCTGGCCTTACCTGTCCAGCGCAACCTTTTGTGCCTGTCTCGCCTTCGCAATCAATACCAGCGCCTATAGTGCGGAACTCCTGGCCGGCAGTTTGAAGGCCACGGCCCACGGCGAGATCGAAGCCGCCAAAGCCATGGGCATGTCGCGCCTGACCTTGTACCGCCGCATCCTCCTGCCGTCGGCCTTGCGCCGGGCGCTGCCGCAGTACAGCAACGAAGTGCTGATGATGCTGCAGACCACCAGCCTGGCGTCCATCGTCACGCTGGTGGATATCACCGGAGCCGCGCGAACCGTCAGTTCGCGCTTCTATCTGCCGTTCGAGGCATTCATCACTGCCGGCCTCATCTACCTGGCCCTGACCTTCGTCCTGGTTCGTCTGTTCAAGCTGGCCGAGCGCCGCTGGCTGGCCTATCTGGTACCGCGCAAGCACTAAGGAGTTTTATGAAGCACATTCAATACCTTTTGCCGTGGAGTGCCTCGGGCACAGAACGAAAGTTGTCGCTGTTTCGTTTTGGCAGCGGGCCGCGCAAGGCCTACATCCAGGCCTCCCTGCATGCCGACGAGTTGCCGGGGATGCGCGTCGCCGTCGAACTCAAGCGCCGTCTGCAGGAACTGGAAGAGCAAGGTCGCCTGAACGGGGTGATCGAACTGGTGCCGATGGCCAATCCGATTGGTATCGCACAGATGTTCCAGGCCACCCATCAGGGGCGCTTTGAATTCTCCAGCGGGAAGAACTTCAATCGCGACTTCCCGGAGCTCGCCGAGGCCGTGGCGCAGCAACTGGAAGGTCAACTGGGCAACGATGCCAACGCCAACATCACACTGATCCGCCGCGCCATGGGCGATGCCCTCACCAACATGCCGGCACCGACATCGGAACTCGATGGCTTGCGGCGTCTGTTGATGCAACATGCTTGTGATGCCGATGTGGTGCTGGACCTGCACTGCGACTTCGAGTCGATCATGCTGCTGTATGCCATGCCGCAAAACTGGTCCCGCTTGCGCTCATTGGCCGCCCGCCTCGGCGCTGGCGTGGCCCTGCTGGCCGAGGCTGCGGGAGGCAACGCCTTCGATGAAGCCTGTGCAATCCCCTGGCTGCACCTGGCCGAGCGCTTTCCTGAAGCCAATATTCCGCTGGCGTGCGTGGCCACCACGATTGAATTGCGCGGCATGGCTGACACCGAGCGCGAGCAATGCGTCGATAGTGCGCAGGCCATTCTCGGCTATCTCGCCGAGCAAGACCTGATCAGCGGTGACTGGCCTGCAGCGCCACCGAGCCATTGTGAAGCGACACCGTTCGCCGGTGCGCAGTACGCCTATGCGCCGCATCCGGGGGTGGTGAGTTATCTGCAACCGTTGGGCGCCCACGTCAAGGTCGGCGATCCGCTCTTCGAAGTGATTGATCCGCTGACCGATCAGCACAGCGTGGTGCACGCCAGCACCGACGGCATCCTGTATGCCCGTGAACGCCTGCGCTTTGCCCAGCCTGGTTTGTGGTTGGCCAAAGTGGCCGGCAATACCCCTATTCGCCAAGGCCGTTTGCTCAGCGACTGATTCCGGAGAGTTGAAACCATGTACAAACTTGAAATTCAGGATCTTCACAAAAGCTACGGCGCCCACGAAGTGCTCAAGGGCGTGTCCCTGGAAGCGAAAGCCGGTGACGTCATCAGCATTATCGGCTCCAGTGGGTCTGGTAAAAGCACCTTCCTGCGTTGCATCAACCTCCTGGAGCAGCCCAACGCTGGCAACATCGTGCTCAATGGCGAACAGCTGAAGCTGGTGACCAACAAACTCGGCGGGCTCAAGGCTGCCGAACCCAGGCAGCTGCAGCGCATGCGTTCACGGCTATCGATGGTGTTTCAGCACTTCAACCTCTGGTCGCACATGAGTGCCCTTGAAAACGTCATGGAAGCTCCGGTGCATGTGCTGGGCATGAACAAGCAAGAAGCCCGGGAAAAAGCCGAGCACTACCTGAACAAAGTCGGCGTGGCGCACCGCATGGACGCCTGGCCGGCTCATATGTCCGGTGGTGAGCAGCAGCGTGTGGCGATTGCCCGTGCACTGGCCATGGAGCCTGAAGTGATGCTGTTCGATGAACCGACTTCGGCACTCGACCCCGAACTGGTCGGCGACGTGCTTAAAGTCATGCAGGATCTGGCACTCGAAGGACGCACCATGGTGGTCGTGACCCACGAAATGGGCTTTGCCCGCGAGGTTTCCAATCAACTGGTGTTTCTGCACAAGGGGCGGGTCGAAGAGCGCGGCAATCCGCGTGAAGTGCTGGTCAATCCACAGTCCGGGCGTCTCCAGCAATTCCTGTCCGGGAGTTTGAAATAGTCCATCCGCGCCACACACCGCCCCTTGGCCAGGCTCTGCACACCGAGGGTCGGCTTCGGATACACTCCCGCCATTATGCCAAGGCAGCAGCCTTCGCTTACATTCAGGAATTGTTGAGCCGGACATGCCGACCCCCACGAAAAACACCACGGTCTATGCCGCGCCGGTGATGCGCAAACTGGCGGAAATCGTTAACGATTTACAGCCGTCACTGCGCAAAGTGGCGGATTTTATCCTGCGTCACCCACTAAGGGCTGCGACGCTGACTATCGAAGAAATGGCTCATGAAACCGCCACCTCGCCAGCCGCGGTCAATCGGTTGGCCAAGGCTCTGAACCTGGGTGGCTACACCGGCATGAAGGCCGAGCTGGTGGCGACTTTGCAGCAGATGGTGTCGCCGGTCGACAAGCTTCGAAATGAACTGGCACATCGGCCGGGAGGCGCATTTGGCCTGCATGAGCAAATCCAGAGCGCCAGCAGCAACCTCGCCACGGCGGCGACCAACAACCTTGAAGATGCCTTTGAAGCGTTCGTCACCCGCCTGACCGAAGCGCGTAAAATCTACATCCTCGGCTTTGGCAACAGCGTCTACTTCGCCGGTCTGGCCGCCTCGACCCTGATGCCCTTCTGTGCGGACGCTACCGCCATCAGCATGGAAGGCGGCAACGAGAACGCCGCTTACCGTCTGGCCGCAATCACCGATCAGGATGTATTGCTGGCGATCTCCCTGCCGCGCTATTCCCTCGACACCCTGCAACTCGCACGTTTTGCCAATGAGCGCGGCGCCTCGGTACTGGCAATCACCGACTCACCTGCATCGCCGCTCACCAGCATTGCCGAACACGTGCTATATGCCCCCGCCGACCATCCAGTATTGACCAGTTCCAACATCGCCGTGCTCGCATTAATCGAAGGATTGGTGGCGGGTGTGATGGCTCGCAACAAAGAAGCCGTCAAGTTGGCGACCGAACTGACCGAAAGCGTGATGTCTTACCTGCATATTCCTGCCAGCAGTAAATCGACGAAAAAGTAATATCTGTTGCATCGACCGGTTGAATCTACAGTCAGAAGCAGCCCTTCTCGACCAGTTAAATCCACGTCGCCTCAGCGCAAGCAACCCCTACCAAAAGCGGTCGGTGAAACAGGGTCGCTACTATCTCCATAAATGGGGCATTACACCCACTCAACCGGGCGTTTGCCACCAAATTTGAGGAATATTCCCCCTCTCACCTTTCGATCGCTTGAAACCCTCAGAAACAGCTTGTTAATTAATTTGAACTTTTTCTTCGCCCTATTGAAATGGCTCATTAGTTGCACCACCCCCTGGTACCCGCAACAGCTGTCGTCTCGGACATCATGGGGACGGTGTGGCTTGCCAGAATCGGCATGACGCGAGGGGTGAAAAATGAAACGCGCGACAACGGCAAGCCCAGCCCATTGTTCGGGGTTCAGCCGTACACTCGGCAACTGCTGTTGCTCGAAGAATTCGGCACGGAAAAACTCGACCCGACACTGCCGGCGCCAACGTCATACGCACTGGCCGCTTGTGTTCACCCTGGTGCTGATGTTCCTCGGTTACATCGGCCTGGCACTGAACATCTGGCCGAACATCATCCCGCCATCCGTCAGCCTGTGGGCGGCGGCATCACTGGCCAGCAGTCGGCTGTTCGCCCTGATCGGCGCGCTGTTCATCCTGCCGGTGATCCTGATGTACACCTTCTGGAGCTATTACGTGTTCCGCGGAAAAGTGAGAATTGGTGATGGCTTCCTCTAATAAATCAATTGCTCGAATCACGAAAAGGCCGATAGCCCTTTATAAGCAGGTCGCTCAGTTGAGCCTGATGTTTATCGCGTTGCTGATTATGCTCGCATTGTCCGCTGCACTGGCGATGGAGTTGACCCTTGGAACGCTCTGACGAGTACGGCAAAAAAAGCAGATCATCCTCTTGGTATCGACGAGCTCTGTGATTGATCGCTATTTGCATCATTGTTCTGGCGTTTATATGAAGATCACAGCGCCTGTAGAAGGGCAACTTTGGCAATTGGCTGTTGATAATTTGGGAGGCGAACGCCTGGAGCAATTGGTAGCCGAACTTCTGAAGAGCCATGTGTGAACGCGCACAGTGAACATGTATGGATTTCTACGCCTCGAATGGCTCTGACCTGAAGCGCTTGCCGCACTGCGCAATGACCAACGTCGGGCGGGATGTTGACGCATCCAACCCGGCCGCTCTTTTTCACTTCGGTGCTGATACTGCTTTGGCGTAGGCCTGACAAGCCGCAAGGGCAATCAGTCCTTGGTCGCCAGCATTGGTGATGGGTTGTACGCCGCGGTGGTCTCGGCCGGTATTTCGATTCGATCAAAAGCGACGCGCAACGCGGTCTTGCCTAATGCACAGGACGTGCTTAGGGCGCGAGTATTTCCTGAAGAAACTCTATGAATACATTGATGCGACTGGAGCCACGGTGGTTGGGCAGATACAGCGCATTGATGCAGGTGCTTGCACTGCCAGGGTTGACCTCATATTGCTCCAACACCCGCGTCAGCCGGCCTGCGCTGACATCGTCACGCACCAGCCAATCGGCCAATAGTGTCACCCCCCCACCGGCCAATGCTGCTTCGCGAAGAATGTCGGCATTGTTGCTTTGCAGCCGTCCCTGCACATTCAAGCGGATGACGTCCTCATCACCCTGGAATGTCCAGTTGTGGTGGCCCGTGCGGTAATCAAAACGCAAGCACTGATGCTCCAGCAGGTCGCAGGGGTGTCGGGGTAGGCCGGCTCGCGTCAGGTATTCGGGACTCGCCACAACCCAACGCTGGAAATCACCCAGCCGCTTGCTGACGATGTCATCACTGACGACCGATGAACCGAGACGCACTGACACATCGATTTGCTCACTGAGCAGGTCACTGACCTCGTCGCTCAGCGAGAGACTGATCTCCAGGCCGGGATGGCGCTCAAGCAGCCGCCCCAAGTGCGGAGCGATGATACGCCGGCCGAATTCCACCGGGACGCTGGCCCGTAAACGCCCCTGGGCTTCGCTGCCACGGTCGGCAACGACGGCATCGGCTTCGTCGACGGCCTCGAGGATCGACACGGCTTTTTCGAAATAGTGCTGCCCCGCCATAGTGACGCTCGTGTTGCGCGTGGTGCGGTTAAGCAGGCTGGCGCCCAACTCACTTTCCAGCCCCGCTACCTGCCGCGTCACTGACGAAGTGGAGATGCCGAGCTTACGCGCCGCAGACGAGTAACCACCACAGCGCACCGTTTCGACAAACATTTTCAGCGCCAGCAACTTATCCATGTAACGGATTCCGAGATCGAAAGGTAAAGGTAGCGACTGTGCATGACCAGGCAATGGGAGTCTTGCATGGCTGTGCTCAATGGCCTGATGAATTGAAGAGGGTTGCGATCTTCCAATTGATCGGATGATAATCAAAACTCACCAAATGATCTATTGATTAATAGAGTTGCATCTAGGAGCAGGTACATGCCCACGGCGGGGACCGGTCGTTCTGAACCCGCACAACGCGTCGCCAATAAGTCCGGTTTGAGCAGCTATATCAGGCTTGGGCGATGCCCATAATCCGATTGCCCATACTCACCCCCCAATCCCCCATGCGCTTGCCTTCTGCAAGTTGCTGTTGCTGCCAAGCCAGCAGGGCATTATCGATGTCGCCGATGGCGTCGATTGCTTGAGCCAGGGACAGTGCATTGCGAGCCGACTTGGCCGTGCTTCCGGCGGTATGAGGACGCGGCACAAACGCGGCGTCTCCAGTCAACAGCACACGGCCAAACACCATTTGAGGGACTTTCAGATCAAGGATCGCTTGCACAAAAATATCCTTGGTCTGGCGAATCAGTTCTCGAAAAGCCGGGTTCGCCTGTCGCTCACCCATTTCCCGTATGTAAGCATCCTGCCCAGTGGCCAAGGCCCCGGGTGGAATGGAGTGACTACGCCGATGGCCATTGCTATCAGTGAGTACAGCGTCCAGTTCCGGTCCTTGTGCAGCTTTCAAGTACCACAACCAATTGAAACGACGCTCGCCAGGATTAACCGAGCCACTCAATCCCGGCACCATGTATTCCAGCATCAGCGATTCAGGGTCCTGCTGAAAAACAAAGTCCTCGTAAAGCTGCGTTTTGGCGAAGTCTGGAAGTCGGTCTTCATCGACAAGCCCACGCCAGACCACATACCCCGAATAGGTATGTTCCACCCCAGGCAACACCACACTTCGCACGGTTGAACCCGCGCCATCCGCACCAATCAGCAAGTCTCCCTCTGCACTGCTGCCATCTGCAAAAGTCGCAGTCACCCTGTGCTCATTCTGGGTCAGATCAACCAGCGTCTTGCCACGGTGATAATGCTCAGCAGGAAATGCAGAAAATAATGAGCTGTACAGTGTGTTCCAGGACGTCTGAGTTTGCGGCATCGGCTCTTTATGCACGACGCTACCGGCTCGATCCAGATAGAGCCGATCATGGGACCGGACACCGAGCGCACCTGCATGATGAATGCCCGCATAACGAAAATGGTGCAGGACATCCGCTTGCAGAACGATGCCACCGCCACGGCTATCCATCGCCGCGGGGGATCGCTCGAAAATATCGACGTGCCAACCAATCGCGCGTAACGCCGTGGCGGCGAACAGCCCTCCCAGGGAACCACCAATGACCAAGGCCTTCGGAACGCCTGAACTCTTCATTACCTTTCTCCTCGTTGCGTGGTGATTCCCCAAGCTCTGGTTTTACCGTTGCGTTATGCCAACAACGGATAGTCGATGTATCCCTTGGCGTCGCCGCCAAAAAAGCTGTTGCCGTCCGCCACGTTGAGTTCGTTACGCCCGCGCAAGCGAGCCGGCAAGTCGGGGTTGGCAATGAACGGACGACCAAAAGCGATGAGGTCCGCACGGCCCTGCGCGATGGCCTGTTCAGCCGTTTCGCCGGTGTAGCCACCCGCCAGCATCAGAACGCCGTGGAAGTCAGTACGCAGCTGTTTGATAATGGCGTCCCAGCGCGGATCATTACTTTCATCGAGCACCGTGCCGACCATCATCGGTTCCACCAGGTGCAGGTATGCGAGATTCCATTGATTGAGCCGGGAAGCAATGTAGCCAAAGGTTTGTTCCGGGGTGTCATCGCCCATCCCCATGAAACGCCCCATCGGTGTCAGGCGAACAGCAACGCGTTCGGCACCCACTTCCGCGGTCACGGCTTCCACGACTTCAAGCAGTAACCGCGCACGGTTTTCGATACTTCCACCGTAGCGATCGCTACGCTGATTGCTGGCACTGTTGATAAATTGGTCGAGCAGGTAGCCATTGCCCGCGTGAATTTCCACACCGTCCATACCGGCCAGAAGCGCATTGCGAGCGGCCTTGCGGAAGTCGGCAACGATCGCTTCGATCCCCGGAATGTCCAGCTCCTGAGGGACAGGTACATCACCCCAGACGCCCTCGCCTTTTTCATTCAGGATGAAGGTCTTGCCGGGCACCGGCTGCGCGGTCGGCGCCACCGGCAAGCCGCCGTTGGGCTGGAACACCGGGTGCGACACTCTCCCCACATGCCAGAGCTGCAGGAAAATGCGCCCGCCTTCTGCGTGCACGGCCTCGCTGACAGCCTTCCAGCCCTGAATCTGCTCGTCGCTATGGATGCCGGGCGTCCAGGCGTAACCCTGACCCTGCTGCGAAATCTGCGTAGCCTCGGTAATGATCAATGCGGCACTGGCACGCTGACGGTAGTACTCGACGTTCAGCGATGTCGGTACGTTGCCCGGTTGTCCCGCCCGCGAGCGAGTCAGAGGAGCCATGGCGACGCGGTGATTGAGGGTGAATTGACCGAGTTTGATGGGGCTGAACAAGTGATGAGTCATGATGATTTCCTGAATGGATAGGGATTGAAAAAACGGCTTAAGCGGCTTGGCTTCGTTTCAGTATCTGGATCATTATTTCGATGGGCTGGGCACCACTGATCACGTCATCTGCAATCTGAATACTCGGTACCGAGCGCACACCGGATGCCTTGGTTTGGGCTTCAAGCTTCAAGACTTCAGCCGTGCCTTCATCGGCCTTGAGAAAGTCGACAGTGGTCTCTCGGTCCAGCTCGGCTTCGGCAGCGATGTCGGCCAGCACATTGAGGTCGCCGATATCCCGCCCCTCGCCGAAGTACGCCTTGAAAATGGCCTTGACCAGCAAGGAAGCGTCTCTACCCGCCTGTTGCTCCCGCCATACCAACCGATGCGCTGCCATGGTGTTGGGGGTTTTTTCGACTCGCTCATAATCGAACTCAAGGCCGACTGCCTTACCGGCGTGGGTGACCTGTGCATCCATGGCCTGGCTACGCGCCCAGCTGCCGAACTTGCCAGAGCGATAGGCTTTACGATCCATACCTCGAACAGGCATGCCCGGGTTCAACTGATAAGGCAGGAAACTAATTTGGCGGTCCGTTGAAAACCCCGAAGCGGCAAGAGCGCGTTCAAGATTTTCCTCACCGATCCAGCACCATGGGCAGATGAAGTCGTAAGTCACCTGAATTTTGGATGAGTGCAAACTCATGACGGTCTCCGTGGTTGAATGTTTTCACACCCCCAAGGTAGGTGCCCGGGCCCCGTCAGAGAATCCACCTGATGCACAACGCTGCTTTTCGCAAAACGCAAAGATGAGGCGATCACTCCTTCGGCTGACTTTCCGACCTGAGTAATTCGTTGAGGAACTCAATGAACGCATTGATACGTTTCGAGCCGCGGTGGTTGGGCAGGTACAAGGCCGAGATCGCCGAACTCGCGCTGTTCGGATTGACGACAAAAGCGTCGAACAAGGACGTGAGGCGACCACCGTCGATGTCATCATTGACCAGCCAATCGGGTAACAACGCCACCCCGCACCCAGCCAGCACCACTTCGCGCAAGACCTCGGCATTGTTGCTCTTGAATTGCCCATCGACGGGCACACGAATCTCTTCGCCCTTCTCTGTAAACGTCCAGAACTGCTGCGGCGCGCCATAGTTGAAGCACATGCACTCGTGTTGCATAAGGTCCATGGGCCGGTCGGGAAATCCTCGAGCTTTCAGGTACTCGGCGCTGGCGACTACTCGGCGTCGAAAGCTGCCGATGCAGCGACTGACCACCGTTTCCATCGCCGCTGGCGACCCCATCCGGATCGATAGATCGATGCGTTCGCCGAGCAAATCGACGATGTCGTCCGATAGCGTCATATCCAGTACGAGCATTGGATAGCGCGCTAAAAGCGCGCAGATATGGGGGGCAATGAGACGGTGTCCAAACGCCACGGGCACTGAGATCCGCAGCTGTCCTGCGGGCACTTCACCCCGGTCCGACACTGACTCGTCAGCGTCAGCCATGGCGCTCAGAATATCCCGGCTTTTCAGGTAGTAAGCACCACCGGCATCCGTCAACGTGACTTGCCGGGTAGAGCGATTAAGCAGCACGGCACCCAGGTCACCCTCAAGCCTGTCAATCATTCTGGTCACTGAAGAGGTCGCCAGATTGAGTTGCCTGGCGGCAGACGAAAAGCCTTTGGAGTCTACTGACTGGATGAACATTTTCAGTGCGAGCAGCTTGTCCATGAACCCCCCTCAATGGCATCGGTACGATCCTTGAGGGCCCATCTTTGGACATGGGCCCACGCCGCGCGAGTTAACGGTTGTTAATTCTGCCGCCATTGCGCCTGGCGCAATGTAGCGTTGCGCCTTGATGGGGTACTCCATCACAACCGCCCTCTCTAAGCTCACTCCATGGAAAATCGCCGTACGCCAATCGCACGCGGTGGATTGAAAAATCTGTCGTTAATTCAGCTCGAGAGGTAAGGCGATGAAGCGCAAGGCAATCATCGGTGCCGTTCTGGCGATCGGCGTCGTGGGGATAGTGTTTGCGTTCTGGATGATGTGGAGGCCGGAAATTGCCACTGTCAGCCAGCCCCGGAATGCAGGTCGCGAGACCCTGGACAGAGGCCGCCGCGTCGTCGAAGCGGGAGACTGTGCGGTCTGCCACACACGGCCGGGGGGCGCCTACATGGCAGGCGGTTTGCCGCTGGTAACGCCCTTCGGAACCCTCTTCACCACCAACATCACCCCTGACCCGGAATCCGGTATCGGTCAGTGGTCGCTGGACGCCTTTGAACGGGCCATGCGTGAAGGCATCGCGCGCGACGGCCATTTTCTCTATCCAGCCTTCCCTTACGTGCATTACCGAAAGATGAGCGATGCCGATATTGCCGACGCCTATGCCTTCCTGATGAGCGTGGACCCGATCAAATACACCGCACCGAAAAACCATATGGTCTTCCCCATGAACTTCCGGCCGCTGGTGTCTTTCTGGAACTTGCTGTTCCTGCATGGGGATCCGCTGGAGCCACTTCCCAACCGGTCAGCACAATGGAACCGCGGACGCTATCTGGTCGAGGGAGCGGGACACTGTTCATCCTGCCATTCGCCCCTGAATCTGATTGGCGGGGAGAAAAACAGCGAACTGTTCAACGGTGGTGTCGTCGACGGCTGGACGGCCCCTGCCCTGCGCGGAATGACCGAGGCGCAACACCCCTGGAGTGAAGCCCAGTTGGTCGCCTATCTGACGGGCGAGATCGCCGAAGGACACGGCGCAGCGGCGGGCCCGATGTTGCCAGTCAGCCTGAGCATCGCGCAATTGCCGGCGGAAGACGCCCTTGCCATCGCGCAGTACATTCTTGACCTCAAAAAAACCTCATCGGATGCCATATCGCCGCCCTGCACCTCCGGGGTCAAGCCCCGCGCCAGGGCGCTTCTGGGCGCCTCGTTGTTCAACGGGGCCTGCGCGAGTTGCCACGGCAGTGCGGCGCCGATGCGCGTCATTGAATCGAGGCCGGCGCTGGCAAACACCTCGGCGGTGATGGCGGACTCGCCGCGCAATTTAATCCAAACCATCCTGCAGGGCATCCCGATGTCCAGCGCCGCTTCCAGCCACTACATGCCTGCCTTCGCCCCTAGCCTGGACGATGTCCATGTGGCTGCACTTGCCGAGTACTTGCGCAACGAAAGCTGTGCGACCAGACCCTGGACGGATCTCGACAAGACAATCAAAAGCATTCGGGCTCAGGAGCAGCAACCGTGATCACACTCGACATCAACGGCAAGACTCACGAACTGGACATCGCGCAGGACATGCCCCTGCTGTATGCCTTGCGCAACCAGGTGGGGCTCAATGGCGCCAAATACGGCTGCGGCTTGGGTCAGTGCGGCGCTTGCACAGTGTTAGTGAACGACAAACCGGTGTTTTCCTGCCTGACACCGTGCGGCGCGCTGGCGGGCAAATCGGTGCGCACCGTGGAGAGTCTGGGCAGCGCCGACCAACCTGGGCTGTTGCAGAAAGCCTTTATCGACGAACAGGCCGCCCAGTGTGGTTATTGCATCGCGGGGATGATCGTACGGGCGCAGGCGCTGTTGGAGGCCAACCCTCATCCAGACGATGAAACGATCCGTCGCCACATGGCGCCCAACTTGTGCCGCTGCGGCACCCATGTGCGGATCCTCGCCGCGATCAAGTCGGTCGTCGCGCAGGGAGGCAAGGTATGAAAAACCCCACGCAAAACGTCAACCTAAGCCGTCGCGCCTTCGTGATAAATGGAGCCTTGGTGATGGGGTTCGCGATGCTTCCGGGTATGCCCCGCGCCTTCGCTGACACCGAAGTGGACACTTTGGGTACGGCAATTCTGGCGCCTGATCTTCCCGGCAGCCTGCGGGCCACGCCCTATCTGGACGCCTGGATCCGCATTGATGCGAAAGATGGCATCACCGTCTACACCGGCAAAGTGGAGCTGGGCACTGGCGTTAAAACTGCGCTCCTGCAGATCGCCGCCGAACGCCTGGAAGTATCACCTGGGCTCATCCGTTTTCTCACTGCCGACACCGCGCTGACACCCAATGAAGGTTACACCGCCGGCAGCCACACGATCGTCGACAGCGGCACTGCGCTGTTCAACGCCGCGGCCCAGGTGCGTCAGTTGTTACTCGAGTCCGCGGCACGGCAATGGCAGCGCACCATCGACAGCCTGACCACGCGGGACGCGGTGATCTACGATGCACAAGGCCGCAGCATGACCTACGCACAAGCAGTGGTAGGGGTTCAACTGCATCGCTATGCATCGGCCAACTCGCCTTTCAAGCCAGCCAGCAGCTTCACCCTGATCGGCAAATCATTGCCTCGACTGGACATACCGGCCAAAGTCAGCGGTGGTGCGGCCTATGTGCAGGACATGCGCCTGCCCGATATGCTGCATGCCCGTGTTATACGCCCACCCCGGCGCGGCAGTCAGCTTCTGGACATTGACGAGGCCGCTCTGAGGAAACTCCCCGGTGGAGTGAAACTGGTCCGCAACGGCAGCTACCTCGCCGTGGTCGCCACCGATGAATGGCTGGCGGTCAAAGCGATGCGCGAGGGCTACGCCACTGCCCGCTGGACAGCAGGTAACCCGCTACCTGACTCGACACACATCCATCAACTCCTCACCGAATTGCCGGCGCGGCGCTACCCGGTGAGCGCCAAGGGTGACCTCGCACAACCTGTGCCGCGCGCCTATAAGGCCCGGGTGACCAAGCAATACCTGATGCACGGCTCCATCGGGCCATCCTGCGCAGTGGCCTGGTTCAAGGATGGAACACTGACCGTCTGGACCCATACCCAAGGTGTCTACCCTCTGCGCACGGGCATCGCCGAGATGGTCGGCCTGCCGGTGGCTCAGGTGCGTTGCATCCACGCTGAAGGCTCCGGTTGCTATGGCCACAACGGTGCCGATGACGCCGCCGCCGATGCCGCGCTGATCGCCATGGCCATTCCCGGCAAGCCGATACGGGTGCAATGGATGCGCGAACAGGAAAATCTCTGGGAGCCCTACAGCTCGGCCATGCTTGCCGAAGTGGAAGCGGGGCTGGACGACAGCGGGCGTCTTCGTGACTGGAAATACGAACTCTGGAGTACTCCGCACAACGAACGTATCGTCAATGCCGGGCGCCTGTTACCGGCGTGGTTGTTGGCCAACCCCTTCACCCCAGCACCTTCAGTCCCGATCGCCCAACCCGAAGGTGACGGTGACCGTAACGCCGTTCCGTTGTATGAGATCCCCAACCTGAAGGTTGATCTGAACTTTGTGCTGACCATGCCATTCAGAACCTCGGCCATGCGTTCGCTCGGGGCCCATATCAACGTGTTCGCCATCGAGAGCACCGTCGATGAACTGGCGGCTCGGGCCGCTGTGGATCCGGTGCAATTTCGTCTGAACCACTTGAGCGATCCGCGAGCACGGGCGGTGGTGGAGCGCGTGGCCGCTGCGTTCCGCTGGCCGCAAAAAGCAATGGGCCCCGGCAGCGGAATCGGCTTCGCCTTCGCCCGCTATAAAAACATCATGGGTTACTGCGCGATCGCCGTGCAGTTGCATGTGCAGCGCCAGACCGGGCAGGTGACGATTGATCGCGTAGTCGCCGCCGTCGACGTGGGGCAAATTGTCAGCCCCGACGGGCTGCTCAATCAGATCCAGGGCGGCATCGTGCAGTCCGCCAGTTGGACGCTCTATGAACGAATCCTCTATGGCGCCAGTGGCATGCACAGCTTCGACTGGAGCGGCTATCCGATCATGCGTTTTCCCGATTTGCCGCAACAAGTCGAGGTCCACATGATTGATCAACCGGATCAGCCTTTTCTCGGTGCCGCGGAAATCGTCCAGGGCCCCGTGGCAGCAGCACTGGGCAATGCCATCAACGATGCCACTGGCAAGCGCTTGCTGGATCTGCCCCTGGCACGACGTGGCTGGCAGGATGCACTGGGGTCATGATCGATCCGGGCAGTGTCGAAGTTCTGCCCTGTAATGCTTAGCGAGCAGGGCTGACGTCGCCGCCCAAATGTCTTGGCAGGCGGCGGCGTTATTGGCTGGAGGCGTCGGCCGTATAGGCTTTGCGTCCTTCACCGAAAAGTAACCTCCCAATGCCGGCGAAATGTCTGAATCGGTGGCCAAGCGTACGATGATGTCCGCACCACGCTGCGAATCACCTATGCGCAACCAGTTGAGAGCCCTTGCCAGCCGCGTAGAGAATCCCGGTTCGCGGCCAAGACCCGTGACGTTGAAGCCTGGGTCCGGTACCACCTGTAAGGACAATGGTGGCATTGATATTCATTGTGGTGTTGTCACTATCAGCCGGTGTGTTTAATGGACAATTACCCACTGCAATCACAATTTTAAATTTATCCAACCGCTATACACTTAGCCTAAAAAAGGCGGTGAAGGATCACTTGCACCGCCCTACCCCATCGAAGGGAAATGTTTCTCTTCTATAAAACATGCCGTTGGAAGAGAACGACATGTACACGCAACACTCATAAAAGCGCTGCCTGTCAGTTACAGCATCCAGTCACCAATATGACTGGACCACCGAATAAATTTTCGAGCCCTCGATATTTGGTCCAAAGCGAGCCGGATTAAAAATTAGAACAATGCCAATTGATAATTTATGATCACGCGATTCTCATCTTGCTGACGGGCATTAGGGATATTGTTCCGCACCATTGCATTTTTCCACATCACGCCAACGCCTTTTAAGGGGCCCGATTGCACGACATAGGCCAGTGTAATATCACGTTCCCATTCGCTGGAATTGCTGGAAGCGATAGTATTGATATCATCACCTTTAACGTAAACGACGCCCGCCGTCGCACCCGGCAAGCCTAGTTTTGCGAAGTCAAAAGAGTAACGGGCTTGCCATGACTTCTCGCCAGCACGAACGAATTTCTGAACCTGCATCTCCGTGATGGTGTAGGTGGATGGGCCATCCCCCTGATTCAAATACGGGAAGTCACTTTCACCATTGCTGACTTCATAACCTGCACCGAAGGTGTGACCCGCAACGGCGTAGGTGAATAACCCACTGAACAGATTATTGTCGACCTCCCCTTTTAATGTATTACCACCGTAGAAACCTGTCGTGAAGTACGCAGGGTCATGGCCGTTTGCACCATCACTTCTGCTATTGAAGTATCGAACATCACTGGTCAGGACCCCAGGACCGATTGCCCAGTTATGAGTGAGACCAAGAAAGTTTTGCTTATAGAAATCTTTTAGATTGCCGTAATAGTATTGCAAGGTTAGATCTTTAGTCAGCTTATAATCGCCACCGGCGTAGATGAATTTATTACTGAAGCGACCAGTGACAGCATTATTCGCACCCGCGATCGACATATTTTCATTGTTACTGGAGTTACGGCCCTTCACCTCATCAATTTGCCCCCCCACCAAGGTCAAATCTTTGATATCTGCCGAAGTAACCTGGGTTCCTTGCCAGGTTTGCGGCAACAATCGTCCGTCATTGCTGAAGATCACCGGCAGTTTCGGGACCAAAGTTCCAAGCTTCAGTTCGGTCTTGGATATTTTTACTTTACCGGTCAACCCCAGGCTGGAGACATCGTCAACGGCATGGTCGCCGTCGCTTGGAAACACTATGCCACCGTAGTTTGTCCCCGTTGGGTTGCCATGCTTGCCGGCGCTTGAATCCAGCTTGACACCCAACATTCCCAACGCATCAACACCGAAACCTACGGGGCCCGGGGTGTAACCCGAGATGAATTCGAGCTGAAAGGCTTGTCCCCACTCAGCTTGATAACTCTGGTTAGCGGCCTTCTGAGCGGGTGTTGCTGAATCTCGGTAATCGCTATTGATATAGAAGTTACGCAGTTTAAGCGCAGCTTTACTGTCATCGATGAAACCCGCCGCATGGGCTTGCTGCGCCAATAAACACATGGCTGCTGCAACAGTCAAAGTACATTTCATTGTATTTGTACCAACGTTGAGATTATTATTTTTGTATAAGCTATTCAGCGACTCTCCAGGCGCAGGCATGCCAACAGCCAAAGCGCGCGAGAAGAGCACAATTGAGCCAAATGCACAAATTTCAAATGAACTAACTTGCCAACCAACCTTAAAAGCGCTGCACTTTAATGCAGCAGGCTGACCACTATCCTACGCAAGGCTTAATCAACTTAATCAATCAGCTTTCAGCTGCGCTCTCCATGTTGCCGGTGTACCCAGTTCAGAATCGACCAACTGATTTTCGAATCGATTGCGCTCACCTATGGCACTGACCGAGCGATCGGTAATAGAGAACCAAAAGATACCGACAAATGCTATGGCCATGGAAAACAATGCCGGATATTCGTATGGGAACCAGGCTTGCTGATTATGGAGGATCTTGACCCAAACGGTCGGGCTAAGAATGCATAGGGTAATGGCTGATAGCAGCCCCAGCGATCCGCCAATCACAGCGCCACGTGTCGTCAGGCCCTTCCAGTAAATCGACAATAACAGCACTGGAAAATTGGAACTTGCGGCGATGGAGAACGTTAAGCTCACAATAAATGCGATGTTCTGTTTTTCAAAAGCAATGGCCAATAGAATCGACAACACCCCCAACACGATAGTTGTAACGCGAGAGACGCGCATCTCCTCACGGTCGCTGGCGGTGCCCCTGCGTAACGCATGTGCATAAAGGTCATGTGACACAGCAGATGAGCCTGCAAGGGTGAGCCCGGCCACCACCGCCAATATCGTCGAGAACGACACAGCACACATGAACCCTAGGAAAACATTACCGCCAACGTTGTGTGCGAGATGAATTGCAACCATATTAACGCCGCCTAATATTCCACCTGATGCATCGTGATAATCGGGGTTGCTGGCAACCAGGGCGATGGTGCCGAAGCCGATAATAACGATCAGGGCATACCCTATGCCGACAAGACCAGTGGCATAAAGAATACTTTGACGCGCGGCCTTGACGTTACCGACGGTGAAAAACCGCATGAGAATATGTGGAAGGCCTGCCGTGCCGAAGACTAATGCCAATCCTAGCGAAATCGCAGACACCGGGTCGGTAATCAGACCTCCTGGGCTCATGATTGCTACATGGGATGGATGCACCTGGGTCGCTTGAGTAAATAGCTGGTTCAGGCTGAATCCGAATTGGGACAACACCATGAAAGCCATGAAGACGCAGCCGGTCAGCAGTAATACGGCCTTGATAATCTGAATCCAGGTGGTTGCTAGCATCCCGCCAAAGAAAACGTAGATAACCATCAGCGTACCAACGAGAAGCACAGCCGCGGTGTAATCGAAGCCGAACAGCAATTCCACTAGTTTTCCAGCGCCGACCAGCTGAGAAACCAGGTAAAGCAATACGATCACAATAGAACTGGAGGCCGAAAATGCTCGTATGGGACGTTGCTTCAGCCGATAGGACAGTACGTCCGCCAAGGTGTAGCGCCCCAGATTTCGCAATGGCTCCGCAATCAGGAACAGAATGATCGGCCAACTGGCAAGGAAGCCGATCGAGTAAATCAACCCATCAAATCCACTGGTAAAAACCAACGCGGAGATGCCTAGCAAAGACGCCGCGGACATATAGTCGCCCGCGATAGCCCACCCATTTTGGAAGCCGGTAATTTTTCCTCCTGCGGCATAGTGATCCGCAACGCTATTGTTTTTGCGTGCCGCCCACCGTGTGACGAACAGAGTGAAAATAACGAATGCCAAAAACATGCCGATGGCAATGGGATTATGCTTTTGTACTGCGCCAGGGACGTCGGCCGCGTATACCGTTACCGAAGCAAGGATGGCGGAGATTGCAATAAGTAGACGCTTCATTTGTTGAAGCTCCTGATGATTGTTTTTATTTTAGGGTCGTAGCAGGTGTTAGTGCGCCAGACATAGACAGCCACGAGGAGAATCGTGAAGACGAGCATTCCAAAGCCGATTGGCACGCCCCACGTCATCGGTTGCCCTTCAGTGATAGGCGTACCCAAACGGGCAGGTATAAAAGCTAGAGAAAGAATAAAACCAAAATATACGGCGAGCATAAGCGCCGTCATGCTCCACGAAAATATTCGTCGCTGTTTTACCAAAGCACGAAACTCCGGATTTTCGAGAATCGGGTTTTGAATAGCGTCATCAACCTGCTCAGCGGGCATGGTCGGGCCACCGTCTTGCGGATATGCATGTTCCATGGTTATCTCCTGCAAATGGCTTGTGGCTGAGTTAAAACTTCACGGGCACTGCAGTCTCACGCATCACGGCTTCAGGGGTCCGGTACAACTCCGCCATTTCGCGCTCTTCCTCGCTTTTCAGTTGCGTCTGCATATACGCGCCAAGATGCCTGGCATGCTGAACAATCGACGCCCCGAAACGACAGCGTTGCTCGCTATAGTCCGCCAATGCCTCTTCAACGGATGCATGTCGCTCCAGTGCTTCCACGATTGCCAAAGCATCACCGGCGGCCTTGGTAACCCCCATCCCGCAATGGGGACGCGCCACAAATGCCGCGTCGCCGAGCAAAGCGACACGTCCGAAATTCATCTTCGGTACTTCCAGATCGTAAATTGGCTGGAATAACGGCTGAGCAGCTTTCTTTACGACTTCGGCAAACTGCGGGGCCAGTAATGTCTCTGCGCACTTGTACATATTGTCGAGCACGTCACGGCGTATCAGCGCCGGAGGAATTCCACCTTCAAATTGTTTACCGCTTTCATCCCTCAGCAAATCCTTCAAGTCATCGTCGCCGCTGGTGCGGTACCACACAAAGTTGTAACGGCGCTCGCCGACGAGGGTGCTGTTGGAATGCCCGGCAACTGGATACCCCAAGATCTGCTCGTGCGGGGGCAAACAAAACGCGAATTTATCGAAAAGTGCGGCGTGGGCAGAGTCAGACAGAGCACTTTCATCGACTAACCCGCGCCAGGCGATATAGCCGGCATATTGCAGCTGCACATCAGGTAAAAAATGCTGGCGAATTGTCGACCGAAATCCATCAGCCGCAATAATGACGTCTGCTTGATGAGTTGCCCCATCGGCCAATGTGACGCTGGCATGGGTTTCAGTACTTTCGACCGACACGACACTGCCACCGCAGCGATACAGTGAGTCTGGAAATGCGGAGCGAAGCACTTGGTACATCTTCCCCCACGCGGTCAACGTTTGTGGGAGTGCGTTCTCAAGTACCACATTGCCGTCCTGGGCCAAAGTGACGCGCGAAAGCACATCGATACCTACAGATGCGTCGAGGGGAATTCCCGCTGCGGCCATCGCTTCGAACAGTTCAGGGTGTGTAACGATCCCAGCGCCTCGTCCAGCGAGTTCATCCGGAACGCGTTCGAAGACCTCAACGTCCCAACCTTTGCGCAACAGCATATTTGCTGCAAACAGGCCGCCCAGCGAGCCGCCCACGACAATGGCGCGGGGCTTGTTCAAAGAATTCATCATGGCTGCTCTCCCACAGTCGCAGCGGCATGGGAGGCGTAAGAACCCACCGCTTCAATCTCGGAAGCCGGGAAGTTGAGCTCGATGGTGACACCAGAAGGATCTTCGATGAACACCTGATGCAGGCCAAGGCTCGGAACGGTGCGATCGCGCCACGCAATCCCTTCGGCTTTGAAGACGCTCCAGAACTCAACCAGGCCGGTTACCAAAAAAGCAATGTGGTCAACGGTTCCAGTGCCTGTCAGCGGGATTTCTTTATCGCCGAGGTATTTCTTCAGACCTTCGGGGTTGGAAGGATCAATCCCGATAATGTGGACCGTGCCGAAGTCCTCCTCATCCCCTCCCATGTACAACCAGGCGCCGGGAAAATCGAACGGCGGCCGGTAGCCGGGGGTAAAACCGAGCACCCTTTCATAAAATCGACTGGACTTCTCCAGGTCGAACGACCGAATCGAGTAATGAGCGAGTTTCACGACTTGCATGGTGCCTCCAACAGTTTTTTGTATTTATTTATCAGTCGATAAACAATACGACCTGACGAAATTGAAGTAAATAGCTGGAGGATCAAATTTTCAGGATTGGCCTGAGCCACGTCGTGGCGTCGCCAAAAGAGAACAGGCTTCAGGCGTTGGGAAAGGGCTTTTCAGAGCAGAATGGCGCGCGTGCGCCCCTCATCACCCGATCAGCTGAGGGCTGAAACAGGTGATGAGTGGTCGACAAAAAAGAGGGTCGAAGCAAGAGATCAGGAGGCAGGAAAAGGGGAAAAATCCATTCGGATCGATGCCGATCAATTCAAGCGAGACTGCTCGCCGAGGTCGTTATCGACTTGCTGCAGTACGTGGGGACTGCCGTTAAGGAATGCATCGACCATCTGCTCGATTAGCGCATCAATGTCCTCAGTCACTGGAAGATCGTAAATCCATTTGCGCACGCCAATATAGAAAATGCTCGCATGCAGACTCCAGATCAGTTCGAGCTCTTTTTCATTGATCGTTTCACCTGAGGACGGTGCCAATCCATGAGCATGGCGGATTTCTGCAATGACGGGGATGAAGACCCGCTCACGCAATTTAGCCAGATACCGATCATTGATACCTTCACGTGTCAGCCCGGCGAAGACGAAGATACGAATCCACTCTCGGCGCAGAATCACACGAGCGTATGAGGTGTAGAAATGAACCAGTCGAGACTGAAGGGGTTCCGAGCGATCCTTGATCATCGCTTCCCACGAGGTATCCCACTGATATACCTCGTCGTACACGCGGTCTATCAGTGCCTCTTTGCTAGGGAAATATCGATAGAGTAAAGGTTGGGTAACGTCCAGTTGTCGTGCCAGCTCACGGGTACTCCCCGAGAATCCGTACGTCGCAAAATGCTCAATGGCTTTCTGCACGATTTGCTTTTCCCTGACCTCAGGCGAAAGGCGTCGAGTCGTCGATTTGACGAGGTCTGCTGAGTTCGCCGATTTTCCCGACTCTTTCTCGTCTCTATTTTTCGAGTCTTGCATAACGCCTCACTAGAGCTTCATTAAGGCATCATACAAAACAAAAGAATGCACTGGCTATGAACCACACCTATTTGGCCAGACGGCTTTCGATATCCTTCTTGAACAAAGCTGGTCGGCTTAAATAATGCCCCATGGCCAACACCTCCATTTGGCCATCGATTTCCAGCGCAAATGCCGGAAAGCCCCGCGCACTCAGGGTGTCAAGCATCCCGTTGCTGCGTTTGATATGGTCCTGCAATGAGTCCTCGGTGATCGAATCAAAAGTCGCCATGAACGCATAGGGTTCAAACCCAAGCTCACTGGCAATGCCGGCGATTACCCCTCGGTCAGCAATGGCTTGGCCTTCTTGGTAGTAGGCAATTTGCAGGCGTTTGAGCATTTCGATGCCACGTCCTGACAGCTGTTGGGCAGTCAACATTGCTGCAATCGGTGGTGAAGAGTTCAGCTGGACGTTTTCATGTTCAAGTACGCCCTGAACATAGGCGTCTGCGAAGGTTTGTTTGCTGAATGCGGTAATCCGAACTTCGTGAGGACGAACAAAATCGCGCCACTCACCAGACATCAACTTGCTTTTGTCCCCCGAGAGCATGCCCACACCATGGGCCTGAATTTCCAGGCCAGGAATAGCGGTGGCCGCCGTGATCATTGGCGCCGCGCCATAGCACCAGCCACAGAACGGGTCGTAGACGTAATGCAATGTCGCAGTTCTCATTCAAATCTCCGGGATCTGCCGTGTCCACACGGCGAAAAGGGATTCGTTACATCGAGGATCCAACGTTCGAAAAAAATGAGGAGATCAGCTCTCCGCCAAGCCTTCAGGCCCGAGCAATTCGCTGATGAAATCGATAAACGCATTGACGCGTTTGGAGCCACGATGATTGGGAAGATACAGCGCAGAAATAGCCGAACTTGCATCGTTCGGATTGATAACAAAAGACTCGAACAATGAAGTCAAATCACCGCTACCAATATCGTCGTTGACGAGCCAATCAGGTAACAGAGCCACCCCGCCGCCCGCCAGCGCAACTTCACGCAAAACCTCCGCATTGTTGCTTTTGAAGCGGCCCTCAATCGGTACTCGAGTCTCCTCACCTTCCTTTAAGAAAGTCCAAACCTGTTGCTTCGGACCATAACTAAAGCGCAGGCACTCGTGCTGCATGAGGTCCATGGGATGTTCAGGGAAACCACGTGCATTCAGGTACTCGGCGCTGGCCACCACCCGGCGTCTGAAATGACCGACGGGACGACTGACGACACCATCCATGGCTGCTGCCGATCCCAATCGGATCGCTAGATCGACGCGCTCACCCAGCAGTTCGACGATGTCGTCAGAGAGCGTCATGTCCAACACGAGTTGCGGGTAATGCTTCAAAAACGAGGCAATATAAGGCGCAATCAGACGGCGCCCAAGCGCTACGGGCACGGAAATACGAAGATGCCCCGCAGGGAGTTCCCCACGGTCAGTGACCGAGGCATCCGCCTCGGCCACAGCATTCAGCACCTCCCGCGCTTTCAAGTAGTAGGCGGCCCCGGCATCCGATAATGAGATTTGACGCGTGGATCGATTAAGCAGGACAGCGCCCAGTTCAGCCTCAAGCCCATCGATCATCCGAGTCACAGAAGACGTCGCCAGGCCTAACTGTCGAGCGGCAGAAGAAAAGCCCTTCGAATCCACAACCTGGACGAACATCTTCAATGCGAGCAGCTTGTCCATGACACTCCTTGATTAACCCGTTGTTCATCTTGAACATTGCGCATATTAGCCGTCTGATTGAACATCGCCATTTGATTGGATGACGAACCTGGGACTCTCACCCCATTCGTTGACACATGCATTGCCAGCAATCTTTTGTCGTTTCGGATTGACTCAGTGGGCCTGTTCGGCTCGACGAGAAACCATCGAGAAGACGACCAAAGCGACCAATGACAATGCGCTTCCCACCGCAGCAATCGCCAACCAGCCGGCGTGTTCATAAAGCGAACTGGCCACTGAAGAACCGATTGCGCCGCCAATAAAGATACTGATCATGTACAACGCATTCAGACGGCCTCTGTTGGCAGTGCCCAGGGCATAGACAGCTCGCTGGCCAAGTACCATGTTCATTTGCACCGCAAAATCCAGCGCTACACCGGTGACCGCTAACCCAATCACACCGTAAAAAGGATTGATGAAGGCCGGAAGGAAACTCAATACCCCCAGCACCATGGCCAGCTGCGAGGCTCGTCGAGTATGCCCTGCATCAGCGAGTCGACCGCTGATAGGTGCGGCAATTGCACCGATGGCGCCGACCAGAGAGAACATCGCAATCTGACTTTGCGTGAGGCCGAACTCACGACTCAATATCAGCGGCACAGCGGTCCAGAACAAACTGAACGCCGCAAACATCAGCCCCTGATAGAGCGCTCGCTGACGCAGCACGGGCTCGCGGCAAAACAGTTGTCCGAGGGACATCAGCAATTGACCATACGACGCGCGATGGGCCGGTTGCCATTTGGGCATGGTCATGCCAATCACGATGGAGATAACGAGCATCAAGGCAGCGGCCCCGATAAACACTGCCCGCCAGCCCAAATGATCGGCAACCAGACTCGACAGCGGCCGCGCAAGCAGAATCCCCAGCAGCAAGCCCCCCATGATCCCGCCAACCACTCGGCCGCGAGACTCTTCCGGTGCCAGATGTGCGGCCAATGGGATAAGCATTTGCACGGAGACTGAGCTGAAACCGATGAACGCCGATACCACTAGAAATACACTCGGCTGCTTGGACAAACCGGCGGCGACCAGGCTGAAGATCGTAATCACGATCGTCGCGATCATCAGCCGGCGGTTTTCTACCAGGTCCGCCAAGGGCACCAGAAAAAACAATCCGAGCGCATAACCAATCTGAGTCAGCGAAACAATAAGGCTCGCGCTCCCACTCGACATGCCGATATCCGGGGCGATCAAGCTGATAATCGGTTGTGCGTAATAGATGTTGGCCACGATGGCACCACAACAAAAAGCAAACAGAAGCACCAGCCCCTTTGTCATTGACGCTTTTTGTATCGTCGCTGCTGTATCACTTGTAGAAACGCCCATGCCATAGACTCCTGAGGTTCGACAGCGGTGACTCTCCAATGAAAGGTCACTCGCACTCATGTTTGCCAGGCCAACAACATAGGCGGCACTCCCCCTCGAGAGAATATGGGCAGGACGCAACGTAACGTTGCGTCCTGCGCAAAAGATACGCGGTGTAGTCAACGCCCCCTCTTTAGTCTATGGCGCGCAATTGAGCGAGATACCTCATTGCCGGCACCCACCCTTCTATATCGCGCCTGCTTGTCTCCAATATCAGCACCTGGCTTGAAGGGGATTCAGCCACCGTCTTCACCGGCCATCGACAAGCCGTTTCAACCAAAAAGCCTCCCTCCTTTTATGCGTCGTCGACGCCAGCCTTGACCGAGATAAAAATGGGTGGATAAAAATAAAATCTCTTGAGTGAACCTGGACGACATCGCCGCTGGAGATGGCGACCTGACACACCGCCTGCCAGTTTCGAGCAACGATGAGCTGGGGAATTTGGCAAACTCGTTCAACTTATTTGTGGAAAAATTCCACAGCCTTGTGCGTCAGATCACTGAGATGACCGAGCAATTGACCACACTGGTCGAAGACATGTCGGCCCAGGCTCAACGCTCAGAGCAGGCCATGAATAGGCAGCGCCAAGAGACGGATCAAGTGGCGACAGCCATCCATGAAATGTCCACGGCGGCGCAACAAGTACAAGCTGGCGACTCACCTTTGGGTCGCCCCGCAGAAGTCGCGCGCCCTGGAGCTGAGCTCGCGCGACTACAGAAACCCTCGAACCGCATCCGACGCATCCCAACGAACAAATCAGCTCAGAATGCGCTACGGATACTTTTTTACTTATGGGCTGGTCAACAGCTGCTCATTTACTGTCATCTGATCTCGCCCACGAGCCACCAGCCACCGATGGAAGTCACGACAGTGAGCTTTATCGAAAGCATCTTTGGCACCCACTAAAAAATACGACGAGGGCATTTTCAGCCCTTGCGCGAACGGCATGATTAAACGCCCATCCGTTACGGCATTGGCAATCATTGAATATTGCGCCAACACAACGCCCTGTCCAAGAATCGCAGCCTGTATGGCCATTGAAGATAATGAGTAGACCCGATATCCATCAGAAATTTGCGAACAGTCAACTTGTTGTGCACCGAACCAATCGCGCCAAGAGGGTGGGGAAGCGAATTTAGGCAACCAATCTATCGATAACAGTGGGTAAGCCAACAGGTCCGCCGGAGTCCGTAGCGGCATATCCGCACGCAACATGTGTGGGCTACAGACCGGAACGACACAATCTCGGAACAGCTCAATGGCGTGCTCGGTTGCCGCATAATCTCCGTATGTCACCCGAAAATCGATTTCATAGCCGTCAGGTGAGGGTTCAGCATGGCTACCATCAAGAAACAGATTGATTTCCGGGTGATCGCTCTGCCATGTGTAGATAAGAGGAGCTAACCAATCTGAAAGCAGCGATGGCAAAGCACTAATCCGTAAGTTGGTGGCGCTCTTCGCTCGTTCGACTTCTACCTGAGCAATGCGCAGCATTTCGAACGCTGCCACGCAGCTATCGTGGTAACGCTGTCCCGCGGCAGTCAGGCGGATACGCTTGCCCACCCTGAACGTCAAACTCATCCCCAGGCTGTCTTCCAGCAATCTCATCTGCTGACTGACAGCCCCTGCCGAGATGCCCAGGCGCCTTGCCGCTTCGACAATTCCACCGAAGCGTCCTACAGCTTCAAACACCTGTATGGCCCGCAGAGAAGGCAAGTTATTCATCTGCATCTCCAGAAAATCGAGCGCTGATTGATACTTTAGCTCAGCTACACAAAGCAACAGTTTTTAACATCTTTTCGAATATTCAGACTCTCGTATTCTGGTCCTGCCAGCGCTGCCTCTTGCAGGCAGTGAAGGCCACCTGGATTAGCCCTGCACCAAGTCCTTGCATTAGCCATGCGCAAACTCCAATGACAGAAAAAGGCAAAGAAAAATGAAAAAAATCATTCTCGCCACGGTATTTGCTCTCGCGTCGACCGGCGCGCTCGCTAACGATTTGAGCACGATTCGCTTCGGCGTAGATCCGACGTTCGCTCCGTTCGAATCAAAGGAGCCCAGTGGTCAATTAGTCGGTTTCGATATTGATCTGGGTAATGCCATTTGCGCTCAACTCAAGGTCAAGTGCGTCTGGGTGGAAACCGCTTTCGACAGCATCATCCCGGCACTCAAGGCGAAGAAGTTCGATGGCATTCTTTCGGCGATGACCGTCAACGAAAAACGCAAAGAAAATATCGCGTTCTCTGACCGGCTCTACAACTCGCCCAATCGTCTGATCGCCAAGGCTGATAGCGGTTTGCTCCCGACTGTGGAGTCGCTCAAGGGTAGGCGTGTCGGCGTCGCCCAAGGCAGTACCCAGGAGGCTTACGTCAGGTCAGTTTGGGCACCACATGGCGTTACCATGGTGTCCTACACCAATCAGGATCTGCTCTACCCGGACCTGGTCAGTGGCCGTATCGATGCCACCCTGACAGACGCGGTCGTTGCAGACATCGGCTTCTTGCAGACGCCCCGAAATACCGGTTTCGCTTTTGCTGGCGACACTGTCCAGGATGAAAAACTACTGGGCCAGGGGATTGCGATTGGCCTGCGCAAGGATGACCAGGCGCTGATCAAAGCCATCAACGGCGCTCTGGCAGAAATGCACGAAAATGGAACCTACGAGGCGCTTCAGAAGAAGTACTTCACTTTCGACATCTATAACTGAATCCTTTTCCTGGCTGGCTCTGATCGTCCTTGCGTAGATGATCAAGAGCCCTCCTATCTTCCTCCACAGTTCCCCCCCTGATTTCCAAGCCTCTAAATAGACGGTCTGCGGACCGCTATTTTATCCGGGAGAACAGATCCATACTTTTTTGCGCAACGACCATTGGTTGCACCTGCACGGGGATTTCACAGATCCAGTTGCCGGGCAAATCAAACTGAAGCTAATCGAACAGTTCTACCCAGCCGATCTTGATTGGCAAGCCGTCGTCTGGGAGCGCACTCGGCAAATTTGGGAGCGTGCTTTGGTGGCATTACTCATTCAATCGCCAGCCAATCAGTAAATCCCTGGCCCACCGCAACGGCTGAAAACCATTGACATACCACACATTCAAGACTGCCTTGCGCGGTCTTGAATGCGTTGCCAGAGACGGGCTCAAGTCCAGGCTTCTCGCACTCATTCAACCCAATGACCTGTTAGTAAATCTAAATAAACAAACAGATTTAAACATCTATTCTCACTCAATCAGATCCTCGTAACCTGTCCTCCTTGTTAGCCATCGTTCGCCAGCACAACGCGAACAACTAAATAATAAGGAGAAATCCCCATGTTTTTGCGAAACGCATGGTATGTAGCCGCCAGTGAAGCTGAGCTGGGTGATGATCTGTACCCCATAACTCTTCTCAGTGAGTCTGTGGTGCTTTACCGAAAGAGTGACGGCACCCCGGTAGCCCTCGAAGATGCCTGCCCTCACCGTAAGCTGCCACTGTCAATGGGCCGTCGCAAAGGTGATGACATTGAATGTGGTTACCACGGTTTGACCTTCGACTGCTCGGGTAGCTGCGTCCGTGCGCCCGGTAGTCAACGCATTCCCCAAGGCGCCAAGGTTCGCAGCTACCCCCTCGCTGTGCGCTACGGTTTGATCTGGATCTGGATGGGTGATATCGAACTGGCAGACGAAACGAAAATTTGTCACGTGCCTGAATGGGGTGACCCCGCGTGGGGCCTCAATCGCGGCGACAGTATGGTTATCCCGTGCAACTACCTGTACATGACCGACAACCTGCTGGACCCCGCACATGTCGCCTGGGTGCATCAATCTTCCTTTGGTAACGCAGCCTGCGCAGAGGAACCGTTGCAAACCACGGTAACCGATGTCGGTGTGATTGTTTCGCGCTGGATGCGCGATGTCGAGGTGGCACCGTTCTATGCCAAGTTCGTCAAGTTCAGTGGTCATTGTGATCGTAAGCAGCACTACGAAGTGCATTACCCGTCCCAGGCCATTATCAAGGCCCTGTTCACGCCCGCTGGAACGGGTAGTGATGAAGGTGAACTGCACGAACATGTGTTCCTGATGAACTCCTACAACTTCATGACCCCCATCGACGAATCGAACACGCGTTATTACTGGTTCCAGGTCCGTAACTTCGATACCGAAAATGAAGAAGTGTCACGCCAGTTCGACGAAGACGTGCGACACGCCTTTGCCGAAGATCGGGTAGTGCTGAGTGCCGTACATAAGGGGATGGCCAACAAGCGCACGCCCAACATCGATCTGGCTTCCGACTTGGGACCACTACGTTTTCGCCGTAACCTCGATAAATTGATTGCCCAGGAACAGCCTGGCAGCTTGATTCCGCTGACCCAACGACACACTGCGGAACAAAAGACGGAGGCATGAGATGGGCACTCAATTGCAAACGCTGTCTTCCTCTGCAGGTTTCAAAACCTTCCGGGTGATTGAAAAAAAACAAGAGAGCGCAGTCATCACCTCCTTCGTCCTGACGGCGAGCGATGGCGTTTCCAATCTGCGCTTTCGTCCGGGGCAGTTTCTCATTGTTCGCCTGTCCCTGGAGGGCGGTGTTACGGCGTTGCGCAACTACAGTCTCTCCGGAGACGCCAATGACCTCGCGCGCGTACGCATTTCGGTTAAACGCGAGCCTGCACCGTTCGACCGACCAGAGGTGCCGCCGGGTCAAGGGTCCAATCACTTGCACGATTTTGTTCAAGTCGGCGACTCGCTCGAGATCGCTGGCCCCACAGGCACCTTCGTGCTGGACGAAGAGAGCCCAAGGCCAGTTGTGTTGTTCAGTGGCGGTGTGGGGCTCACACCGATGCTGAGCATGCTCCATCAACTGAGTACACGTTCGTCGCGTCCGGTGTATTTCATCCATGCCTGCGAAAGTGGAATCGTACATGCCTTTCGTGACGAGGTTTTGGCACTGGCCAGCCGTCGCCCAGGGATCAGCGTGCACTACTGCTACCGCAACCCGGATGCCGACGATCATGCCAATGCTGCCTTTCACAGCCAGGGCTTGGTAAGCCGGGAAACCTTGCAAAGGCTTCTTCCGCTGGACGACTACGACGTCTACCTGTGCGGCCCCAGATTCTTTATGCAGGCGAACTGGCGCCTGTTGCGCGACCTCGGGATCGCTGGCAAGCGCATTCATTATGAATTCTTCGGCCCGGCGACCATCCTCGAGGAGGATGAAGTCGTACCAGTGGCGTCCCTTCCCCTCGCGTCGCCCGTACCCAAAGCGCCGACCGCGTCGATTGAAGGTGCTCTAACCGTGGAGTTTCTACCATCGGGTACGCGTGTGGCCTGGGATCAGAATTGCCAATCACTGCTCGAACTTGCCGAACAGAACGGCCTGACTCCGCCATTCAATTGCCGGGCAGGCCTGTGTAACACCTGCCAAGTCCCCCTTCGGGAAGGCTCTGTCGAGTATTTCGAAGAGCCACTGGATCCCCCTGAAAGCGGCAGCATCTTGCTCTGTTGTACCCGCCCGACCACCGCTGTGACGGTGGACTTGCGGTAGTGATCCTTCCTGTCACGACCAATTACCACCTACCGCTTTCGTTGCCCTGGGGAATCAAGATAATGATCAAATCGCGAGCCGCCGTAGCCTTCGCAGCCAACCACCCCCTGCAAATCGTCGAAGTCGACGTGGCACCGCCTCAGGCGGGTGCCGGCATTTGCACTTGGGCGACAAAGGTAAAACCCGGCACGTCCTGGTAGAAACGGCTGAGGGCCGGGAGATCGACGCAGCAAATCCCCACTTCCATTGGAACCAGCATCTTCACGCTCATTGGAGTGGGAGGACAACGAAGACAATGCGCGGGTGACCTTCAAGATCGAGGCTCGTCAAGTCGGCATTCTGCCTCACCGGGTGCACAGTGTGGTCATGCGGGAACGATCCAGTGAGCCGCCGACAGTTGGAAAACAGATCGAGAAAAGTATAGAGCGGGCCAACAACCAGAGTGTTTCTCCCGCCAAAAAATCCAGGGCGCGCAAAGAATAATCGGCCAGTAACTGATCGGCACCGGCACGTAATTTGCGCCTCTAGGCGATACCCGAGGACGTGTCTCAGGCCTCGTACAACCGAACGTTCGAACAATTGTTTTTTTATCGACGCAATGACTTGGGACTACTTGGCCATAGAGTGCTCAGGAGGCCAGATCATAGTTTCCAAGCTCCTCCTCCGCTCCACTTCGGTAAACACCCTCATAAGTCACGGGGGACCTTAATGCCTGATAGCACTCAACATTACGGGCGGGATGACGTGGGGAAGGTTCAACGGTTTGGATTCGGAAGGATCGCGAACGGCCTTTCTCAACTTCGGCGCAGGAGTGTATGAGGAGCAACACCAAAGGCCTTGCGAAAAGCATGACTGAAATGGGAGAAGTCGGAAAAACCGAAATCCAGCGCAGCTTGAGAAATGCTGCGCACCTTGCCGCATTCAATCGCCTCGCGGCTGGCGAACAGGCGCTCTTTCCAGATCTCCGCGACCGGCGTTTTCTGGTAACGGGCGAAAGCGCGCGTGACGGTTCGCGTGGACACATGATGCGCTTGGATGTCCGCCAGCACGTCGGCACGCAATATTACGAACGCTATGTCATCGCTACGGCCACATTACTCGTTGAAACCGGGGTCATTACCCAGGAAGAGCTCAACCAGGCTCTTGGCTCCCACTTCAAGCTGGCGAACCCGCCTCACTCAAATGGCCGCCCTGCCATCACCGGTCGCCCGCCATTCGAAGTCGGCGACCGGGTGTTGGTCCGCGACGAGTATTTTGCCGGGCACGTCCGCATGCCGGCCTATGTCCGCGGCAAGGAAGGCGTGATCCAACACCGCACCACAGAAAAATGGCCCTTCCCGGATGCCATTGGCCATGGAGACACCACCGCCGCGCATCAGCCCACCTACCATGTCGAATTCCGGGTGAAGGATTTGTGGGGCGATGCTGCCGACGATGGCTTCGTGGTTGTTGATCTATTCGAAAGCTACCTGGACAAAGTCGACGCGCCAACGGCGCAAGCGGTGAAGGCGTGAAAGACGGCAGCCGGTCGGGCCGGCTGCCGGTGACGGTCCTGTCGGGCTTCCTCGGTGCCGGCAAGACGACACTGCTCAACCACATCCTGCGCAATCGCGCAGGCTTGAAGGTGGCGGTTATCGTCAACGACATGAGCGTAGTCAACATCGACGCCGAGGACGTGCAGCGCAATGTGTCGCTGCACCGTGGCAACGATGAACTGGTGGAGATGAGCAACGGCTGCATCTGCTGCACCCTGCGCGCTGATCTGCTAGAGCAGATCAGCCTGCTGGCACGTCAGCAGCGCTTTGATTACCTGCTGATCGAGTCCACGGGCATTTCCGAACCCATGCCCGTGGCCGAAACCTTCGCCTTTCTCGATCAGGAGGGTTTCAGCCTGAGCGAACTGGCGCGGCTCGATACCTTGGTCACGGTGGTGGATGGCAGCAACTTCCTGGCTCTGCTGTCCTCGACCGATACTGTGGGCGGTGAAGACGAAACGGGTACACCGCTGCGTCATTTATCGGACCTGTTGATCGAACAGGTGGAGTACGCCAACGTCATTCTCGTCAATAAGGTGGATTTGATTGGCGAGAGCGGCTTCCTGGCGTTGCGCGCACTGCTTGCAGGCCTAAACCCGACAGCAGAAATCCTATCGATGGATCATGGCGCCATCGACCTAACGAAGATTCTAGGTACCCGTCGCTTCGACTTGCCGAGCCTGGCGCAATCGCCCGGCTGGATGAAGAAGATGGAGGATGCTCGGGAGCGGCATTCCGAATCGGATGTGTATGGAATTTCATCCTGGGTCTACCGTGAGCGGGCGCCACTCCATCCGCAACGTCTGCTGGAGTTCCTGCAGCGGCCTTGGCAAAACGGGCGGCTACTGCGTTGCAAAGGCTACTTCTGGGTTGCCAGTCGGCATCTGGACATTGGCATGCTGGTGCAAAGTGGCCGGCAATTTCGTTGGGACTATGTCGGGCGCTGGTGGACATTCATTGCGCAATCGCAATGGCCTCAGGATGACTATCGCCGCGAAGGGATAATGGCCAAATGGGACGAGATCACCGGGGATTGCCGGCAGGAAATCGTCTTCATCGGTCAGGGTATCGACCTGGATATTTTGAAGCGGCAATTGGACGCCTGTCTGCTGACCCCGCAAGAGATCATGGAAGGTCCACACACGTGGCCAGCCTTGCCAGGCGCAACATCCTTCGACCTCAAGGCATTGTCACCCTGATCGCTTGGCAACCCCCCTATCAATGCACAAACATAGCGAGGCCGCACTAGCCTCGCTATGACCTGTAACCTCAACTTCACGGACTGAGAAGCGCTGTATGTTGTTCTTCAGCACAACGACCCATCGGACACTGGCCTCAATCGCCGACAGGCTGGATCGACCCGAGATCGCTGGCTCAAACGTCCACTCAGTGAAACATCCACCATCGTCATCGCGACCAACAACTATCGGCCAATAGCGTCGGCAACGTGCGAAAGCAATGCCCCCCCAAAACCGTCGTCAATTCACTTAGTACGCTGAGGCCAAAGCCCTGCCCGGGATAAATTCCGAAATTGGTATCAGCTGAAGATTCCACCCAGAGCCAGTCGTTTTGTGGGGATAAAAACACTTAAAATAAAAAAGGGTCGCGAGATAAAATCTCGCAACCCTTTGAATTATATGGTCGGGACGGAGTGATTCGAACACTCGCCCCCTGGCACCCCATGCACGCAGGCCCCATGCAAGCCCCTTTGTAATGGCTGTTTTTACTGGCGCTCGCTGCAATCGAATGCCTACAAGAGCTTACAAGTGCGTGAGAAAGTCACGCAAAAGTCACGCACGCCTTATTGGCCCATCCCCGGCGTTCTGCCGACCGTCCCCCAATAAATCGTAGAGCTTATGTACCCGCTTTGTACCGCGTATGATACGCGCGTGCCAGAAACAGGCCCGATATCAAAAGTGGAGCACCACCGACAATGACGTCTCTCGCCGAACCGGCCAGCACGCTATTAACCCTAAACACCCACAGTACGAAATACCGGCCGGATATCGATGGTTTGCGCGCAATCGCCGTCCTGTCCGTGGTCGGCTTTCACGCCTTCCCGGAATGGGTGACTGGCGGCTTCATCGGCGTAGATATTTTCTTCGTGATTTCCGGGTATCTGATCACCACGATCCTGCTCGAAGGCCTGGCACGCGGGAAGTTCAGCATTCCGGATTTCTACGTTCGGCGCGTCAACCGCATATTCCCGGCCTTGCTGACTGTGATGATCGCCTGCTACGCGTTCGGTTGGCAGACACTGTTCCCCGATGAATTCCAGCAGCTCGGCAAACACATTGCTGGTGGCTCTGCCTTTATATCCAACCTGGTTCTGTGGAACGAAAGCGGGTACTTCGACACGTCGGCCGAGATAAAGCCGTTCCTGCATCTATGGTCATTGGGCATTGAAGAGCAGTACTACATCTTCTGGCCGGTGATCATGTGGGCCGCTTGGAAAAAACAGTTAAACCTGCTGACCATCGCGGTGTTGTTGCTCGGCGCTTCGTTCGCCCTGAACATGGAGTACATCAAGGAAGATCCTACGTTCACCTTCTACATGCCCCAGACTCGTTGCTGGGAACTGTTGATCGGCTCCGTGCTGGCCTACCTGTCACTCTATAAAATCTCGGTCTTTGATAAAGCCTTTGCAGCGACAGACCGATTTTTAGCCGCGATCATTCACAAGCCGGTCGAGAGCGGCCAAATAATCAGAAACGTCCTGTCGTTTATCGGGCTGGGGTTCATTGCCTACGGCCTGGCAACCATCACCAAGGATGATCAATTTCCCGGGTGGCGCGCAATTTTCCCAACAGTTGGTACCGCGCTGATCATCGCCGCCGGCTCGCGGTCTTGGCTCAATCGCTCGATACTTTCCAACAAGCCGATGGTGTGGGTCGGCCTGATCAGCTTCCCGCTGTACCTGTGGCACTGGCCTCTTTTGACATTCGCCCGCATCATTCAGAGCGATGTACCATCCCTAGAAATCAGAATTGCGGCCGTGTTCTCCGCTTTCATTTTAGCTTGGCTGACATATCGCTTTCTTGAGCGCCCTTTACGAACCAACCAAAGTAAATTCAAAACTCCTATTCTTGTCATCCTGATGGCGAGCATTGGAGGTGTCGGTTTTGCAACTTTCAATCTTGGCGGACTGCCTGACCGCGAGGCAGTCAAAAGCGCGGAAGAGTTCAATAGCCAATTTGTAGGGCCAATATGGAAATTCACCAAAAACGACATGTGTATCAATCGATACCAGTTTAAAGAAGCAGAATCATATGGCTGGTGGTTTTGCATTACAAATAAAGATGAAAAACCAACCCTTCTCTTATTAGGCAACAGCTACGCAAACCATTTGTATCCTGGGCTTGCGACGGAAAACAAAATAAACAATCAAACCATTCTTTCTATTGGTGCCTGCTCCCCAAACATGGGCAACCCATCTGATGAAAATACAGCAACGACGATAACTCCGTGTTCTGGTAATCGGGCTTACCATCAGAAACTTCTGATCAACAGCATCATTGAGAAAGACAAAACAATAAAATATGCAATTCTAGACGGCCTCGACCCGAAACCAGACGAAAATTCAATTGCAACAATTGAAGAGCGGATAAGTTATCTTGAAGGCAACGGAATTCAAGTCATACTTTTTGTTCCTCACATCACAACAACCCATGACCTAAAAGGCTGTTTTACTCGTCCGTTTAAAAGTGGACCAGCCTCTTGCGACGTTAGTCCACAAGCAAGGGAAACAGCACTCAATGACTTCAAGCCATTAGTCGATAAAATTTCAAGCAAACACCCAACCGTACGAGTTTTTGATCAGAATGAATTATTCTGCAATTTCCTTGGCTGTTCTCTTACAAAAAATGGGATGCCTCTATTTAGAGATGAATATAGTCATTACTCCGAGTACGCGAGTACAGAAGTGGCAAAATTGTTTGTGAAGTGGGCAGAGAAAAATGTACCGGGAATTTTAGAAAAATAATTAAGCAAGCTGCCAAGGCGATCAATCCGTAATCGCCAGTTGTATTTTAATGTTCGCGGAGTGAAATGTAGGCCTGCTCACAGGTCAGTCCCCGGGCTCGGGCTTGGTCAGCAATTGCAGCCAGGTCGCCCGCTCGCTGGTCAGCGCGTTTGAACACGTCGGCAAGCACAGCGGCGGCGCGGGCAGCTGCCTTGCTTGTGGCGGCAGTGCAGGAATTGCCGCTGGCTTCACAGGCTGCGAGTCGACGGGCAAGGTTATCGGCGGCGAGCTGCACGCCGTCAGCAGAAGCGCGAGCGGCAGCAGCATCAGCCGTTGCTTGATCGATGATGCGTTGGCCATATTGAACCGCCTTGTTGATTGACTGTTGGTAGGCCTGCTCTTTGGCTCGCTCGGCGGCCTCATTGAGCGCTCTCGCCTCTGCATCCCAGGTGTCGCGGGCGTTCCAATCCGACTGCCACTTTTCATCCGTGATCGTCACGCCATGGTGGTAGGCGCCAAACAGCGCGCCGGCCACCAGTAGAACCGCATATCCCACCTGGGCAATGAAGGCCGCCATGCGCAACCGGGTGTTGATCTGGTAGCGTTCCATAGCCAGGTTGAGCGCAGGTGCAAAAACGCCGGATTGTTTGCCGGCGTTCGGGAGGATCTGCAGCAACTGCTGCTGATTGATGGGCAGGGGAGAAAGCGTGTACGCAACTGGCGAGCTGAACCAATAAACCGGAGCTCACCCCTTCAGCCCGCCTGACGCCCCTCATCTGATTTCCACAATCCACCTACCAGCCTGCCGGTAAACGGCGGGCGAGGCGAAGCTATGCCAAAATTTAAAGGAACGCCTGGGCCATGGGTCACTGACGGCGAGTACATCAACGAGCACGGCAACCTGCTCTATTGCCACATAGGTGTGCCGGGTGACGGACGTCTAGCTGATGCCGCGTCGAACTGCATGGCCTCGGATGAGCAATGCCGGGCGAACGCCAAGCTGTTTGCTGCCGCACCAGAGTTGCTTGAAATCCTCACCAATCTGGTCGACCTGGCCAAGCTCGGCGTCGCGCAACTCGGCAAGTACCACGCAGCCTTGGCGCACGCTGAAGCGGTCATCGACAAAGCAACAAAAGAAACGCCTTCTGCCGTACCGGAGTAACCAATGATCGAAACTATCGAGGTGTCGCGCATCAAGCGCTTCGCTGCAAACACAGCGGGCCGGGATTTCGCGGTAGGAGACATTCACGGGCACTTCACCCGACTGCAGACTGCGCTAGACAACGTCTGCTTTGAACCGTCAGTAGACCGACTGTTCAGCGTCGGAGATCTGATTGACCGAGGCCCTGAATCTCTGGACGTCGATGAATGGCTTTTACGCAAGCCTTGGTTTCATGCAGTGCGCGGCAATCATGAGCAGATGGCCATCGATTCGCACGCCGCTGGCCGCGTCAGCGATGAATGCAGCATGCACTTCATCAACGGTGGAGCTTGGTTCTATGCGCTTTCCAGCATTGAGCAAGACTGCTACGCGAGCATTCTTCAGGACTTGCCGCTTGTGATCGAGGTCGAGACGGCGCAAGGCCTGATCGGCATCGTGCACGCCGATGTACCTCGGGGCAGCTGGGGAGAAATGATCTCTGCAATATCCGGATCGGAATTCGAAGCGGATCACGTAGCCGCAATGCTCCTGTGGTCGCGCAGGCGGATCACTGAAGAAAACCAATCTGGCGTAGATGGTGTTCGGGCGGTGATCGTGGGTCACACGCCTCTGAGTCAGCCTGTCGTACTCGGGAACGTGTATCACATCGACACTGCCGGTTGGAAGCATGGCCACTTCACGCTGCTGGATCTCGCCACCCTGCAATGCAACCCGCCAATCAATCCCGAACTCAGTTTTGACTGGGATTAACCACCTTCTGCCGCCGCGGGTGGCATGGAGCATCTATGTCTGCAGAACTGGCGCAGGCGCCGCGCCCATCTACCTGGGCATGTGCCGCGCCGAGTTCGACAAACCGTGCGCCCGTATGTCAGCGAGTTTCCCATAGGCGAGCGCGGTGTCGGATTCGATCGGCAGGAGCTTGATGACTGGGCAACGGCGTACGTCGAGGCCAAAGCAGTTGATAAAAAACGCGCCCCGGAGCATCAATTGCCCCGCAGCGAGCGCCAGAAAGGAGATAAATCATGGCGCGAAAATCGATCACGGGCCTCTCCGAAAGGAAAGGCAACGGGCATATCGACAAGAAAATCAACGGAGAACGACTTTACAAAAGCACTGGAACTGGTGACCGGGAAGAAGCGGAACGCTACCTGATCTTCAGGCTGGAGCAGATCCGCCAGCAGAAGGTGTACGGCGTAAAGAAGGTCAGGATCTGGCGGGAGGCGGCGACTCGCTTCCTGCTGGAGTTCAAGGACCAGTCTTCAATTAAGCTTTCAGCGCACCACCTTTCTCAACTGGACCCGTTCATAGGCGACATGCCGCTGACCCACATTGATGACCAGGCCCTGGTCCTGTTCATCAAAGACAGGTTGGCGACCAAAAAGCTGGCGGACGGCAAGGTAAAGAAAGGTGTCAGCAACAGAACGGTGAATATCTCGATCGAGCGTGTGGTTCGGGTTTTATCGTTGTGTGCCAGGAAGTGGCGAGACGATGAACGCAGACCGTGGCTGGATAGCATGCCGATGCTCACGAAGCTGGAAGAGAAGAAGTCGAGCCGCAAGCCGTACCAGATGTCATGGCAAGAGCAGTCGATTCTCTTTACGGAATTGCCGGCCCACCTGCAAAAGATGGTGCTGTTCAAGGTGAACACCGGCACCCGGGAGCAAGAAGTCTGCAAGCTGAGATGGGATTGGGAGATTGCGGTACCGGAACTCGGGACCAGTCTTGCGACTGATGCTGTGAGCCGCACCGAGTTGGCTGAAATTGAGTCGACCAGACAGGTAGTCGGCAATGAACATCACTTTCAGGTCCATAGGTTTCAGCTCTCGCCACGGCATGGTCAGATCCTCGGAATCGACCAGTGCCAGTTAAAGACTGTTACCTATGTGCTTGAACTGTTTTGTGACCTATGTGGGTGAGTCATACCCCCCATCTCCTTTTTCTTACTTCTTGAAAGATTCCAAAATTTTACTCTGGATTTTTCTAAGTCGGTCAACTGGTACATCGGACTCTTCGTGGACAAGGACCAGGCGTTCTCGATGCTCAACGACTTCCGCGCCTCGGCGATCATTGCCACCACCATTGCGGTAGTGATCATCATCGCCTTGCTCGGCATGTTGATCCGCTTGCTGATCCAGCCATTGCACGCGATGACCCGCGCGATGCAGGACATCGCCGATGGCGACGGTGACCTGCCCCGTCGCCGGAGCATCCAGAGCCAGGACGAGTTCGGCATTCTCGGCAATGCCTTCAACCGTTTCGTGGAGCACATTCACGGCTCGATCCGTGAAGTGTCATCGGCCACCGAGCACGTCAATGAAGTCGCACAACGCGTGGTCTGTGCATCGAACGCGTCGATGTTCAACAGCGACGAGCAGTCTTGCCGGACCAGCAGCGTTGCGGCCGCGATCAATCAGCTGGGCGCGGCCACCCGGGAAATTGCCCGCAACGCAGCGCACGCCTCGCACCAGGCCAGCGATGCCCGCCATCTCGCCGAGGACGGTCAGCAAGAGGTGGATCGCAGTATCGCGTCGATGAACCAACTCTCGAGCCTGCTCAGCGCCTCCAGTACCCACATCGAATCGCTCAACAGCAAGACCGTGAACATCGGGCAGATTCTCGAAGTGATCACCAGCATCTCCCAGCAGACCAACCTGCTGGCCCTTAACGCGGCCATCGAAGCGGCCCGCGCTGGCGAGGCCGGCAGAGGTTTCGCGGTGGTTGCCGATGAAGTGCGCAACCTGGCGCACCGGACCCAGGAGTCGGCGCAACAAGTGCAGACCATGATAGAAGAGCTGCAAGTGGGCGCCCGCGAATCGGTCAGCACCATGGGTGAAAGCCAGCGTCACAGCCAGGACAGCGTGGAGATTGCCAACCTTGCTGGCGAGCGCCTGAGCAGCGTGACCCTACGCATCGGCGAAATCGACGGCATGAACCAGTCGGTGGCCATCGCCACCGAGGAGCAAACCGCCGTGGTTGACTCGATCAACATGGACATCAGGGATGATCAACACACTGAATCTGCAAGGCGTGGAAAATCTTCAATCGACCTTGCGGGCCTGCTCAGACCTTGAGCAGCAGGCCGCGCGCCTGAAGCAATTGGTTGGCAGTTTCCGCATCTAAGCCTCATGCGCTAGAAGAACCGGCGCGCAACAACCGCTGCGGCGCAATCCAGGCTCGCGCCATCGAGGATAAAAACTCGAAATCAAAACCCATCGATATCAGGATCGTATCAACCGCTCGTGCAGAGGGCACAGCAGGTGATCTGCCAGTTTAGAAAGCCTGAACCGCAAAGCTGCACAAGTCCCTGTAGCCGCTACGCTTCCATTTTCGCCTGCAGGCCGCCCACCGCTGGAGAGTGGGTTGGCTCACAAGCTTGGTGAATGGTGGTCTTGCGGTATTTCAGCATGCCGCCACTGCGTTCATTGAGGTAGGCCGTGATCTCGCCAACAATGGCCAAGGCCACGCTCGCCGGGGTATCGCCCCCCAGATCCAGGCCGATCGGATAGTGAAGCCTGGGCAGGCTTTCTGGCAAACGGGCCAAGGCGCCCATCTCATCGAGCAGTCGTTCTGTTCGCTCTCGAGGGCCCAACTGCCCGACATAGGCAGGTGAACATTGCAAAACGTTTTCCAGCCAATGCCGATCCTGTCGGAAGCTGTGGGTCATGACCACCACCGCGGCACCGTCGACAGCGCTGGATAAGTTAAAAGGCTCGTGGATAGGTGCAACAATGACCTGGCTTGCTCCAGGGAACCGTTCCGGGCGAGCAAAGTGCGCACGCCCGTCCACCACCGTTACATGCCAGTTCAAATCCCTGGCGAACCGCACCAAAGGCTGGGCGTCATGACCCGCGCCAAAGATCATCAGTCGACGCTGTGGCGCGATGTATTCAAGAAAGACCTCGACCTCATCTACACCGCTTCCGTAAATCATCAACTGAGACTTTTTGCGCTCAAAGGTAGTGAGCAAATCACTACGCAGGGTGTGTTGAAGCGCTTGGCAGTGGATGCCCTCACACGCGTTCATAAAGGCGTTCATTCCCATTCGAGCGCCGACTCGCACACGGGTTTTTCGACCCGCCGAGATGACCGTTGCCAGGGCTGCCGGTTGACCGGTGGCCCTCACCCGTTGAAGCACATCGAGCAACAGACTCTGCTTGCCGGCATCATGGCGTTCCAGGAGTACATGCACGGTACCGTTGCAGCCCAGGCCAAACGTCAGCGCCGCATCTTCATCATCGGCGTCCTCATCTTCCTGGGCTGCAGTGCTGTAACGACGAACCACTGCGCCACCGGACTCGGTTAACCACCAGGCCTTCCTGGCCAATTCCTGTTCCAGACAACCGCCGCTTATAGTTCCGACTGTCTGGCCAAAAAGTGGAATCAGCATCCTCGCACCCGGACGCCGATAGGCCGAGCCCTCGACCTTGACGACCGTGGCCAGTACAGCATCGATCTTTGTGCTGTTGGCTTGATCCAATGCATCGAGCAAGGAGTACAAATCAGACATGGCCACTCTCCCGGGTCAAATTCAGTTGATTGCTGTGCCATCGTCTTCAAGTGATCGGCCCCTCGTTTGCGGGGAAAAACAGCGTTGCCAACAACCCGCCGAACGCAGTGAACGGGAGTACTATTCATTCCCTTGCATTCGTCGAAGAACAATGCGACATCGATCAAATGCATACGGTGTACGAGAAAACCCGGGGCGCCCAAAGAAACCCTTTGGCCGGAGTGCCCAGTTCAGAGATCGGTGGCGCACTACCACGGAATGTCATGTCATTTCCTAGCCATAAATATCGCTACGCATAATCGTCAAGGGCAACAGCGTGAACAAAAAAACAGGTATCAGAGCCCAGCAGGCCGACCAGACCAAGGCTCGTATTCTCAAGGCCGCGGTCAAGGTCTTCACCCGTGATGGTTATGCGGGCGGGCGGATCGAACAGATTTCCAGTGAAGCCGAGTCCAATGACCGGATGATCTATTACTATTTCGGCAGCAAGGAAAACCTCTTTGTACGGGTGCTTGAACACACTTATGAAGCATTCAACCATGCCGAAAGCATGCTGCGCCTGGACCTTTCGAACCCCGTGCAGGCCCTGCGTCAACGGGTGGCGTTCGTCTGGCATTACTACGTAAAGCATCCGGAATTCGTCGCTATCCTCAATATCGAAAACCTGCACGAGGGCAAGCACGCCAGGCAGTCCAGTGAGCTTCGTCGCTTGTCCGGTGCCACGCTGGGCGTGATCACACCGCTCATCGAAGCGGGTCAGCGGCAGGGGGTGTTTCGCCAGGACGTCGACATCAATCACGTTTACCTAATGATCGCCTCGCTCTGCTACTTCTATAACTCCAACCGGCACACCCTCACCTCATTTCTTGGTCAAGACCTGGCGGATCAAGGCCAGCAGCAGGACTGGCTGGCGTTCATCAGCGATCTGGTGGTGCGCGGCGTGCTGACACTGCCTGCGTCTCAGTGACTATCTGATCAATGAGTTCCGGGATTGGCCCGCAAGTGCGCGACCTTCTGCTCCAGCCCTTGCCACGCAGGTTCAGCTGAGGCGAAGCGATTGCGCAGGTATGCCGTCAGTTCGGCGATCTGCCTGTTGGACAGGCTGTCCTTGAAACCTGGCATATAACCCAGGTCCGGCGTCGCCGGGTTGGAGATGCCTTGCAAAATGACCTTCAGCAGGTTGTCTGGCAGCGTACTGTGAAGGTTGGTATTAGTCGCCAACGAGGGACTGACACCAAACAGTTTCGGCCCAAGACCATCGGCGTGACAGCCTTGGCAGGAACCTTCAAACACCCGCCGACCATTGTTCAACGACACCTCTGTGACGCTGGGTTGCGCTACAGTTTCCGTGCTTGAGCGGGTCTGTGCCTGCACCGTGCCATCGAGCGACGCGAGGTAAACCGCCATCGCCCGTATGTCTGCTTTGGGCAGCTTCGCCAATTCGCTAACCACCGGCCCCATGGGGCCCGCCGCGACACCGTGGGCATCGGAATAACCACTGCTCAGGTAGGTGAACAATTGATCTTCAGTCCACGGCGTAGGCGATTTGGATAAGCCATTGAGCGCAGGTGCTTCCCAGCCATCGACCATGCCGCCCGCCAGAAAATTTTTACCGCCCTTCTCCGCGCCCATCAGGTTGCGCGGTGAATGACAGGCCGCGCAGTGACCCAGCCCATTGACCAGGTAGGCGCCGCGATTCCACTGCTCGCTGCGTTGCGGCTGCACCTGGATTTCACCCTTGCGCAGGAACAACGCGTTCCAACCCGCCATCAGCGGCCGCATGTTGAATGGGAACTGCATGTCGTTGACCTTGGCTGGCTGGCTCACCGGGGCCTGTGACATCAGGTACGCGTACAGCGCCTGCATATCGGCGTCGTTGATATTTCGGAAGGCAGTGTAAGGAAATGCCGGATACAGATTCTTGCCATCGCGACTGATGCCATCGCGCATGGCCCGCTCGAACGCGGGATAGGACCAACTGCCAATCCCGGTTTTCGGGTCAGGTGTGATGTTGCTGCTGTACAGCGTTCCGAAAGGCGTCTGCATTGCCAACCCGCCCGCATTGGTCGCGCCGCCTGGCGCTGTGTGGCACACCGCGCAATCGCCGACTGCCGCCAGCAAACGCCCTCGCTCCAGCGTCGCCGCAGACCAGGTGCCCGCGCTGGGTGGCGTGATCGGTGCGATTTCCGTACGCCAGGGCAAAGCCGTGGCAGCAACGCCAAGTATCGCGCCGAACGCTGCGAACAATGAGCCAAACAACCATTTCGAGCGCTTGGCCTTTGGCGAATCAGGGGGATTGGCATTCGCTTCGTCCGCCGAGCCTTTGAGCGCGGCCAGCACACGCTCGGCGGTGATCGGTAGTTCACGAAAGCGAATCCCGGTGGCGTCGTAGATCGCATTGGCTATCGCTGCCGCGCTCGGCACTGCCGCCGACTCACCTGCCCCCATGGGTGCTTCGTTCTGGCGCGGCATCATCAGCACATCGATTTCCGGCACCTGGGGGAATGTCAGGATCGGGTAACCGCCCCATTCCTTGCTGGCAACGGCGGACTCTTCAAAGGTCACGCGCTCCTTGAGCACGCGACTGGTGGACTGAATCACATTGCCGTGAATCTGATGCTGCACTCCGTCCGGGTTGATCATCATCCCGGCGTCATGACCGATCACGACCCGGGTGACTGACACTTCGCCGCTGCGCTTGTCCACCGCCACGTCCGCGACCCACGCAGCCCACGCAGCGCCAAAGCCTGGAAATTTGCTGTGAATGTAACGGGCATAGGCAAAACCACGGCCGCGCAGGATGTTGTCTTGTTCCGGGATTTGCATCGGCTGCGTACGCGGCGTCCATTCGGCGCGGGCAGCCGTGGCCTTGACCAGATCCGAGGCGCGCTCATCATTCAGATAACGCAAGCGGTATTCGACAGGGTCGACGCCCGCGGCAAAGGCCAATTCATCGATATACGACTCATGGGCGAAAGTATTGGGCAGCGCCGACACGCCCCGCATCCACGAAGCCCGGACAATGGGTGCCATGTCATTTACGCTCACGCGCATGTGTTCAAAATCATACGGAGGGATCGAAGTGCGGTCGCCCATTTCGAACATCGCCGCTACCGGTTCGACACGCCCTGTCAGCAGCAGTGCCAGGGTCGGCGCACCGTTGGACGGGTAGCTGGTCTGGAAATCGTAACCGGCCACACCACCATCGGCATTGATGCCTCCATCGACTTCCATCAGTTGCGCCGTGCCTTTGGGCTCCCAGACATGCTCCTGCTCGCGGGTCAGTTGCACCCGTACCGGCAGGCCGACGGCCCGGGACAGTAACACCGCATCGGCGCACACGTCGTCGGCGCAATTACGCCCGTAACAACCTGCCGCTTCCATGCGGATGATCTCGATCCGCTCTTCCGGATACTCCAGCAGCCATGCCAGGTCAGCGCGCAGTAAATGCGGGTTTTGCGTGCCGGACCAGACGCGAATGCCGTCCTCTTGATAGTCCGCCAGCCCGCAGGAAGGGCCGATGGAGGCGTGAAGCTGATAAGGCCACAGGTAGGTGCGGGCCATGCGCTCGCTGGCCTGCTCCAGCGCTTGATCAACATTGCCCTTGTCCAGCACGACGCGCTGCACCCGGGGGTTGTCGCGAATGGCCTGCGCGATGTCATCCATGTTCGGCAATTTGTGGTTCCAGGCTTTCCAGGTGACTTTCAGTGCCTGGGCGGCCTTCGCGGCCTGCTCTTCACGCATGGCTACCACGCCGACAAAATCGCGAATCACTACCACCCGGACGATGCCGGGAATGTGTGCGATGGAGGACTCGTCCACCTCCAGCAGGCTGTTGCCGACAAAATCGCCGCTGTCGAGCCCGGCATAAGGCGGGCGAATCACCCGGCCATGCAGCATGTTCGGCAGCCGCATGTCATGCACGTAGGTCAGCTCACCGGTGGCTTTGCCCGGAATGTCCACCCGCGCTGCGCCCTTGCCCACCAGCCGATAATCTTCCAGACGCTTGAGCGGCGCATCGCCGGAAATCGTCAACTGGTCACGCTCGCCCTCCACCAGTTCGGCAAACGTGAGCTGGCGACCGTCTTCGCTGCTGATTACCCCGCTGTTTATCCCTAAGGTGTCAGCCGCAACGGCAAAACGCCGGGCCGCCCGAGCCAGCAAAAATCGTCGGGCTTCAGCCGCGGCGTTGCGCAAGGGGATGGCCGAAATCTGAATTGTCGCACTAGCGATGGTTGCGCCCTGGTTCGGCGCGCTATCGGTATCGCCAAGGACCATACAAACTTGATCCAGCGCCAGGTCTAGCTCTTCAGCGACGATTTGTGCCAACGAAGTACGGATACCAGTGCCCAAATCCACGTGGCCGTTAAACGCATAGACCTTGCCGTTGTCGTTGACCGCAATGAACAACGCCCGCTCTTTGGGCTTGATCACTGGTACGCCACCTTTGGCCACGGGGCCGGACGGTGGCTGGATCTGATCGACGATCAACAAAACGCCGGACTTGGCCAACAGCTGATCACGGGTGAGCGTTGCATGAGTCATGGTCATCAATCCGTTCAAGACTTTTGACGGGCGGCACGCAGTACCGCACGAAGAATTTCGATATGGGTGCCGCAGCGGCAGAGATTGGCCGACAGTTCGTTGCGAATCTGTGCCTCGCTGGGGTGCGGGTTGCGATCGAGCAAAGCCTTGGCGGTCATGATCATGCCGTTCATGCAGTAGCCACACTGCGCCGCCTGCTCATCTATAAAGGCCTGCTGCACCGGGTGCGGATGCTCTCGGCTGCCAATGCCTTCGAGGGTGGTGATTTCCCGGCCCTCGGCACCGGACAACGGGAACACACAAGCCCGCGCCGCAACACCATCGATGATCACCGTGCAGGCGCCGCACTCGCCCAGGCCACAACCGTATTTCGGGCCGTTGAGCTGTAAATCATTGCGCAGCACCAGCAACAGCGGCGTGTCGGCCATGGCACAGACCGTAGTGGTCTGGCCATTGACGTGAAGCGTCACGGTCTTTTCCGGCGCCAGTGCTTGCTCACTCATGTCGCACTCTCCAGGTGTTACCGCTCGCTCTCTTGAGGTGCGGCTTTTTATTAAGTAATCACTACATGAAAAAGGCGTGACCGGGGCCGCGAATACGTACTGCGCAGATCGAGCGCAGTGCCATTGCGGGTTCTAGAGCTTGAAGAGGGGGATGGCTACCCGACTCTTCACGTTACCCCTGACTACATCTTTTCATGAAGTATCTACTTCATTAATCAGAGGCAAGAAGAATGCCAGGGGCGGCTTGTCACTCGTTAATCGTCGACGTCATCGATCATTTTGCGCAGCAGATAAAGCATCGCGACGCGCTCGGCCGGGTTGAGGTTACCCATGGTCAGTTCACTGACACGGGCAGCATGAGGCACGGTATCACGCACTAATTGATGGCCACTGTCGGACAGGCCAACGATGACTTTGCGCCGATCTTGAGGGTCTGGTTCCAGGGTGATCAGGTCGCGCGCCTTGAGCCGCTCGACGATGCCTCGAATGGTCGCCTGGTCCACCGCAGTGGCCTTGACCAGCTCGGTCAATGAGCTAGGTCCGGCATCACGCACGGCGCACAGCGTGATGAACTGCACAGCGGTCAGCTGCGAATCGTCGACGTTCTGCTGGAAGATCGCCATGTTGCGCTGGTAAGCCTTGCGCAGCAAATGACCGACCTGCTCGGAAAAGGCATAGGGAGCGGTTGTCTGTGGAGTGATGTCTGTCGTATCCGGCACGGCGGGCTCTATCAAAAAAAAAGTAAGTGGCGTTTACATTAACCTGCGAGGGGGATCAAGGTAACTCAATCGTGATGGGTCACAGTCCCGCCCCCCTCTTTTATATCACCGCGCGATAGATGCCTGCGGCGCTACCACATCACCACCCAGGACCACCGCCTGATCATCGAGGTAGATATCGCAATGGCGTAGCGGGATGTCCAGGTGGCACGGGGTTTTTCGGGTACCGCCAACCTCGGTATTGGGCCCGGTGGAGAACAGGAAGTTGCCGTAGAACGCCCGGGCATCCATGCACATGCCGTCGTTTTTGTCATGCAAGCCCATGGCGGTCCACTGCGCACGCGGCTGCAAACCCCAGCCGATATGGGAGATGCCGTACACCTCGGGGTCGTTGAAGTACTTCATGTAATCGCGCAGGTATTCGGCCTCGAAGCCACCATGGATCGAGGTAATGAAGCCCTTTTCGATTTCCAGGGTGATCTTCTCTCGCGAGTAATTCTTGAACGGCAACAGGATATCGCCGACGTCGATCACCAGTACTCCCTCGGCGGTTTCCTCGTTTGGCCAGGAGAATAGAAAACCGCTGGGCCAGTGATCCCAACGCCCCGGCTCATCGGCAAAACCGTACTCGGTGACCGCAGGGTATTGTCCGAGCAACGCCTTGAAATCACTGCCGGCCCTGGACTTCACGTGGATCGAGCGCGCCTGCTTCAGCAGCTTCTCGGCTGCCATCACCCGCTCTTTGTCCGCCAGCGTAGGCAGCATCCGCGCCAGCACTTCCGGTGGTTCGACCGCCAGCAGTATGCGCGTCCCGGTCTTGAGGATCTGCTCCTGCTCCGGCGAGTGCAGCAACATCATGGTGTCGACCACAAGGTCCGCCGCTTCCAGCGCCCGTTGCGCGGCGATATTGCCGGTCAGCGCGGTGTCGCCACAGTAAGCGGTCATGTCATTGCCCATGGCCATAGGGTGATTGAATGACGGCAACTCGACCGCATAGACCTTGGCCCCAAGACGCTGCGCGGCGTCCATGGCCGCCCGCACGGTACGCGAGTCGGAGTAGTGGCTTTTCAGTACCGCGACGCTTTGAGTCGAGTCCACTTTCGACAGTTTCAACACGTGTTCAAACATCTGGGTCAGTTCGCAATCGCTTACCGGCATTTCTTGTCTTCCTCTTAACCTGTTGAGTTCGTTCGACGCCTCGCACCCTGTGCACCAAAGCAAGGCGGCGAGCTTGGCACCTGCACGATTTTGAAGTGTATACGCTATTTATTAACGATAAAACATTAAATTGACGGACGCCTGAAGAGAAGGAGCTAAACGTTACAAAGCAACACATCCCCACTAAATAAGGGTTACTTAGCGTTACGCGCGCTATTTATCGCTGATTTTATATTTTTCAAACGGGCTCTTCCAATTCAAAAACAATAGCGTATACACTCCAAATCGCGGCGAGACGACAACCCGATCTCACCAGCCACATATTCAAATCGAAGGAAAGCCCCCCCATGCGAAACAAACAAAAAATCGCAATCGTCGGCGCCGGTCTAGGTGGCGCTGCTGCTGCCACGCTGTTACAGAAAGCCGGGTTCGAGGTCGATATCTATGAACAGGCCCCAGAGTTTTCCCGTATTGGTGCGGGCATTCACATGGGCCCGAACATCATGAAAATCTTCCGTCGCATGGGCATTGAACAGAAGCTGAGCGACATGGGTTCGCACCCCGACTTCTGGTTCAGCCGCGACGGTGCCAGCGGTGACTATCTGTCCCGCATCCCCTTGGGTGAATTCGCTCGCAAGGAATACGGCGCGGCTTACATCACCGTGCACCGCGGGGACCTGCATGCACTGCAAATGTCGACCATTGCGCCGGGCACTGTGCACTTCAACAAGCGCCTGACCGGGATCGAGGAAACCGATGAACTGGTGCGCCTGCACTTCGGCGACGGCAGCACCACAGAGGTCGATATTGTCATCGGCGCCGATGGCATCAACTCCAGAATTCGCGAAGAGTTGCTCGGTGCGGAAAGACCGCTGTACAGCGGCTGGGTTGCGCATCGCGCCTTGATTCGCGGCGAGGTGCTGGCCAAGTACAACATGGACTTTGAAAACTGCGTGAAGTGGTGGAGCGAAGATCGTCACATGATGGTCTACCACACCACCAGCAAGCGCGATGAGTACTACTACGTCACCGGCGTACCGCACCCGGCCTGGGACTTCCAGGGCAGCTTTGTCGATAGCAGCCGCGACGAAATGTACGACGCATTCCAGGGCTATCACCCCACCGTTCAAGCGTTGATCGAATCCAGTGAAAGCGTGACCAAATGGCCGCTGCTCAATCGCAACCCGCTGCCGCTCTGGAGCCGTGGACGGATGGTGTTGCTGGGTGATGCCTGCCACCCGATGAAACCGCACATGGCCCAAGGCGCGGGCATGGCCATCGAAGATGCCGCCATGTTGACCCGCTGCCTGCAGGAAACCGGGCTCACCGATTACCGCACCGCGTTCAAGCTATACGAAGCCAACCGCAAGGACCGCGCCTCGCGAGTACAGGCGGTGTCCAATGCCAACACCTGGCTGCGCACACAGGAAGATCCGGCCTGGGTCTACGGTTATGACCTCTACGGCCACCCACTGAAATCGGAAGTGGCTGCATGAGCACCTTCATTCAGGGCGGCAACGTTCAAGCCAATGGTATCCGCCAGCACTACCTGCGTTATGGCGGTCAGGGCAGCACCGGCAAACCGATAGTGTTGCTGATTCCCGGCATCACCAGCCCGGCTATCACCTGGGGGTTTGTCGCCGAGCGCCTGGGCCAGCATTTCGATACCTACGTACTCGACGCTCGTGGCCGCGGCCTGTCCTCCACCGGACCGGAACTGGACTACGGCACCGACGCCTGCGCCGATGACATCGGCGCATTCGCCAAAGCCATGGGCATCAATGCCTATCACCTGGTGGGCCACTCCATGGGCGCGCGCTTTGCCGTGCGCAGCGCCGTACGCAATCCAGAAGGCCTGCAAAGCCTGGTACTGATCGATCCTCCCGTCTCCGGCCCCGGCCGGCGCGAGTACCCGAGCAAGCTGCCCTGGTACGTGGACTCTATCCGCCAATCACTGACCGGGATGGACGCTACCGCCATGCGCGCCTTCTGCCCGACCTGGACCGAGGAGCAACTGCAAGTACGCGCCGAGTGGCTGCACACCTGCTACACACCTGCCATCGTCCGCGCCTTCAACGATTTTCATGACGTGGACTTTCATCAGGATCTGCCGCACCTGCCTGTCCCTGCCCTGCTGATCGTTGCCGGTCGCGGCGGCGTAATCCAGGCCGGGGACGAAGCGGAAATTCGCGACCTGCAACCCTCAATCCAGATTACTCACGTCGAAAACGCCGGACACATGATTCCGTGGGATGACCTCGAAGGATTTTTCGCGGCGTTTGGCAACTTTCTCGGCCAGCCCCTGACCTGAATTCAACGCACGTTGCAAAGGAGACAGCTTGTGATCAAGCCTTATCGTATCGGCCAGATTGTGCCGAGCTCCAACACCACCATGGAAACCGAGATCCCGGCGATGCTGGCAGCACGCCAATTGATCCGCCCCGAACGCTTCACCTTTCACTCCAGCCGCATGCGCATGAAGCAAGTGCGCAAGGAGGAACTGGCGGCCATGGACGGCGAGTCCGACCGCTGTGCCATTGAGCTGTCGGACGCCAAGGTCGATGTACTGGGTTATGCCTGCCTGGTCGCAATCATGGCCATGGGCCTGGGCTACCATCGCCAGTCCGAGAAACGCCTGCGCCAGGCCACCGCCGACAACGACGGTAACGCACCGGTCATCACCAGCGCCGGCGCCTTGATCGATGGCCTGAAGGTCATGGGCGCCAAGCGCATCGCCATTGTCGCGCCCTACATGAAGCCGCTGACCGAGCTGGTGGTCAACTACATCCGCGAGGAAGGCTTCGAGGTGGTGGATTGGCGCGCCCTGGAAATCCCCGACAACCTGGAAGTCGCTCGCCACAACCCGGACAACCTGCCCGCCATTGTGCGCGACATGAACCTTGAAGGCGTGGATGTGATCGTCCTGTCGGCCTGCGTGCAGATGCAATCGCTGGGAGTGGTCTCACAAGTCGAGGCCGAAACCGGTAAACCGGTACTCACCGCCGCCATCGCCACCACCTACGCCATGCTCAAGGCACTGGACCTGGAGCCCATCGTTCCGGGTGCGGGCGCGCTGCTGTCTGGCGCTTATAAATAGGAGCGTGTCATGAACCAAGAACAAAGTGCCGACGCCAACTATCAGGGCGTGTGGGGCCAGCGCATCGGCTTTGGCAATAAGCCTGCGCTGTTGATGATCGATTTCATGCAGGGCTATACCCAAGAAGGCGCACCGCTGTACGCGCCAGGCGTGGTCAGCGCTGTAGCCGAGAGCGTCGAACTGCTAGCCTGCGCCCGGCAACATGAAATCCTGGTCGTGCATACAAACATTCGCTACCACCCAGGGCATTTTGCCGACGGCGGCATGTGGGTCAAAAAAGCACCCGTCATGAAAGACATGGTCGAGGGCAACCCACTGGCTGCTTTCTGCGAGCCAGTGCTGCCCAACCCGGACGAAGTGGTCATCAGCAAGCAATACGCCAGCTCGTTTTTTGGCACCAGCCTGGCGTCGATGCTGCGCGCCAAAGGTATCGACACCGTGGTACTGGCGGGCTGCTCAACCAGTGGCTGTATTCGCGCGACGGCGGTAGATGCCGTGCAGCATGGATTCCGGACCATCGTTGTTCGCGAATGCGTCGGCGATCGGCACCCCGCACCACACGAAGCCAACCTGTTCGACATTGATAGCAAGTATGGCGATGTGGTGAGTAAACAGGAGGCCATGTCGCAGTTCAGAAAATGAGAGGGCCATTGGTTTTCCCGGGCTGACACAGCGCCCTCCCGGGCAAGCCTGCAACCTCCACAGATTCATGGCTTTACCGAATAACCGGCAGAAATGGATATCTGCCGTAAGAACCAGGCCGTAGAGCACTGGTCGCCAAATACTGAGCAAGGGTCGACATCAAACCCTGCCCAGTCTTCTGACACTGCCTTTGGAAGCCGCCAACCGGTGCTACCAAAGCATTGATCCGCGGCTAAACAACAATCACAAAGTCACCGCCAGGAGACACCCATGCCCTCTGCAAATGTAGGTACACCCACTGCGACCACCGTCGCAGACCCAGTCCAGACGCTTTACCGCAAGATCACCTGGAAGCTTATTCCCTTCCTCTGCTTCTGCTATCTGGCCTCATATCTGGACCGGATCAACGTCGGCTTCGCCAAACTGCAAATGCTCGAGCATCTGCAGTTCAGCGAAACGGCTTTCGGCCTGGGCGCCGGTCTGTTTTTCGTCGGCTATATCATTTTCGAGGTTCCGAGCAATCTGGTCCTGGAAAAAGTCGGGGCGAAGATCTGGATCGCCCGCATCATGATCACCTGGGGGCTGCTCTCGGCCTGCACCATGCTCGTCACTTCCACCACGCAGTTCTACATCCTGCGCTTCCTGCTCGGCGCCGCCGAAGCGGGCTTTCTGCCGGGGGTGCTGTATTACCTGACCACCTGGTTCCCGACCTATCGCCGCGGCCGCATCATCGCCTTGTTCATGATCGGCCTGCCGTTGTCCAGCGTGCTCGGCGGCCCGCTGTCCGGCTGGATCATGGGGCATTTCGATTACGCTGGCGGCCTGCGCGGCTGGCAGTGGCTGTTCCTCCTCGAAGCGATACCCAGCGTGTTGCTCGGTGTGCTGACCTTCTGGGCCTTGCCGAACAACTACCGCCAGGCTAAATGGCTCAACGATGACGAGAAAAACCTGCTGGAACAGGAACTGCGCGCCGACGACGCCGACTCCACCGGCAGCAAGCACAGCTTTCGCGACGGTTTCTTCAACCTGAAGGTGTGGATGCTCGGTGGCATCGACTTCTCGATCCTGCTCAGCGCCTATGCCATGGGGTTCTGGATGCCGACCTTCATCCGCAACGCAGGCGTCGTCGATACCTTTCACATCGGCGTGCTCACCGCGCTGCCGAGTATCGCCGCGTTGCTGGGCATGCTGTTGATCGGCGCCAGCTCCGACAAACACCGCGAACGCCGCTGGCACATCATCGTGCCCTTTCTGGTGGGCGCGGCAGCCATGGCCAGTGCGCCCTTCTTTGTCGACAACGTGGTGGCGACCGTGGTGCTGTTCGCTATTGCGTCGGCGGCGATCATCGGCGCGGTGCCGGTGTTCTTCAGCCTGCCGGCAACCTTTCTCAAAGGCACCGCGGCGGCCACCGGCTTCGCCCTCGCCTGCTCGGTGGCGAACATCGCCGGGCTAGTCAGCAACTCGCTGATGGGCGTGGCCATCGACGTCACCGGCAGCAGCGCCGGCGCACTGTGGTTCTTCGCCGGCTGCCTGATTCTCAGCAGTTTCCTGGTGATCGCCCTGCCGGCCAAGCTGGTCAATCGTTGAGACACGTCAGCCAGGCAACTGCGTGTCCTGGTGTGAGTCGCAAGGGGATCTCATACAGCCCCCCTTGCGGCTGATCCCACCGACGCGGAGCAGCTCAAGCCAGGCCCGCGAACCATCAGCCACCTCATGTTCAAACCCCTCCTGCGGACAGGCCTCGACCTCGTCTGACGGGAGGCGCTTTGTCCTCATTCCAGAGATCAACAGCATGCACACTCCTGCACTGCGCAAAGCCCATGCAATCAGCGGCGCCCTAGGCGGCTGCCTGACACTCGGCCTGGCTCCGCACCTGCTCGCCGAAGAAACAGGCTTCATCGAAGGCGCGACGGCCAACGTGCAACTGCGCAACTACTACTTCAGCCGCGATTTCTCGGACATCGTCGGCCCCAACAAGCAATCCAGGGCCGAGGAGTGGGCCCAAGGCTTTATCCTTGATGCCCGCTCAGGCTACACACAGGGCAGTATCGGTGTCGGCGTGGACGTGCTCGGCCTCTACGGTGTCAAGCTCGACAGCAGCCCGAGCCGGGCCAGGACCGGACTGCTGCCGACACACGACGACGGCAGATCCGCCGATGAGTACGGCCGCCTGGGTGCGGCGATGAAACTCAAGGTCTCCAGCACTGAGCTGAAGATTGGTGAGCTGCGGCCCAACCTGCCAGTACTGGTCTACAGCGATCTGCGCCTGCTGCCGCCGACCTACCAGGGCGCTTCGCTGGTTTCCAACGAATTGTCCGGACTGACCGTAAACGCTGGCCAGCTGCACTCCACCAGCCTGCGCGACTCGAGTAACACCCAGGAGATGTATGCGCTGATCAATGACCCGATCAACCCGGCGCGTATCGCCAATTTCACCAGCGACCGCTTCAACTATCTGGGTGCCGACTACAGTTTCAACTCCAATCACACCAGCGTCGGTCTCTGGCAGGCGCAACTGGAAGACATCTACCAGCAGCGTTACTACAGCTTCAAGCACGCCGAGCCAGTAGGTGACTGGACGCTAGGCATAAGTGTCGGCTACTTCGATGCCCGCGACGACGGCCGGAGCATCGCCGGCAAGCTCGATAACCATGCACTGTTCAACCTGTTGTCGGCGAAGCGCGGCGGCCATACCTTCTACCTGGGCTACCAGCAGATCGGCGGTGACGATGGTTTCATCCAGGTTGGCGCCAACACCAACCCGCTTGGCAATACCCTACCTACCTACGAGTTCGCCGCACCAGATGAACGCTCCTGGCAAGTCCGGCACGACTACGACTTCGTCGCCCTCGGCATTCCCGGTCTGACCACCACTCTGCGCTACGTGACTGGAGACAACGTCACCACTGGGCGGGGGTTTGAAGGTCAGGACTGGGAGCGCGATCTGGATATTGGCTACGCTGTCCAGAGTGGAGTGCTGCGTGGAGTGGGTATCCGCATCCGCAACGTTACTGCGCGCTCCAACTACCGTAGCGATATTGATGAGAACCGGCTGATCCTCAGCTATAACATCAGCCTTTTCTGATAGCCGTACCCGCCGGAACTTTCAGGCAGAGTAAGCCAAGAACCTGGGCACCATCAGCGACGGTGCCCAGGAGCCGACGTGGCGAAGCAGAGCCTCAGCGAGCATCATCACCCTCGGGAAGATCACCCCGTGGTGAACCGGCGGTTGAGGCGCCACTACACAAGGACCCAACATAAATCAGTAGCACGCTTCGGGCAGACGCTACGCTTCCATTTTCGCCTGCAGGCCGCCCACCGCTGGAGAGTGGGTTGGCTCACAAGCTTGGTGAATGGTGGTCTTGCGGTATTTCAGCATGCCCGTGATCTCGCCAACAATGGTCAAGGCCACGCTCGCCGGGGTATCGCCCCCCAAATCCAACCCAATCGGATAATGAAACCCGGGCACAACTTCTGGCGAACGGGCCGATGCGCCCATCTCATCAAGCAGTCGTTCTGTTCGCTCTCGAGGACCCAACTGCCCGACATAGGTGGGAGAACATTGCAAAACGTTTTCAAGCCTATACCGATCTTGTCGATAGCTGTGGGTCATGATCACCACTGCGGCACCGTCGACAGCACTGGATAAGTTAAAGGGTTCGTTGATAGGTGCAACAATGACCTGGCTTGCTCCAGGGAACCGTTCCGGGCGAGTAAAGTACGCACGCCCGTCCACCACCGTTACATGCCAGTTCAAATCCCTGGCGAACCGCACCAAAGGCTGGGCGTCATGACCCGCGCCAAAGATCATCAGTCGACGCTGTGGCGCGATGTATTCAAGAAAGACCTCGACTTCATCGGCACCGCTTCCGTAAATCATCAACTGAGACTTCTTGCGCGCAAGGGTACTGCGCAAATCACCCTGCAGGGCGTGTTGAAGCGCTTGGCAGCGGATGCCCTCACACGCGTTCATAAAGGCGTTCATTCCCATTCGAGCACCGACTCGCACACGGGCTGTTTGGCCCGCGGCTATGACGGTCGCCAGTGTTGCCGGTTGGCCGCGCAAATCCCTGACGGACATCCGCAAGGCACGCAACCAGGCCCGAGCGCTCATCGATGAGCAGATCAATCCCAACGAACACAAGAAAACCGCCAAAGCACAGGCATACGCCGCTGCTAAAGTAGAGGCTGAACAAGTAAAAACGACGAAGGTGCAAACGCTGACCGTCCAGGATCTGGCCAAGGCCTGGTTGTTGGATGGCGTCGCGCGTAAAGACGGCAATGGCGAGTTGCAACGACGCTTTAACAAGGACCTTTTGCCAGCACTCGGCAGGACAGCGGTGAACAATGCTTCCGAACACGATGTTCGGGCGCTGATCCGCACCGTGGTCAACCGCGGCGCTCACCGGCAAGCCATCAGCTTCTTCGCCGACCTCACCCAGATGTTCAGCTGGGCGAGAAAGCGCCACCTTGGCGGGCGTTACTGGTTGAGGGTGATCCGACTGAACTGGTCGACATCTCCCCATTGATCCCTGCCGACTACGAAGCGGAAAGAAGCCGCATCCTTTCCCCGGCTGAGCTGTTGGAACTGCATAACCGCTTCCAACAAATGACCGCCGACTACAACGCCCTCCCCGCCGGCCAAAAATATGAAGGCATTCGACCACTGAAGAAAGAAACTCAACTCGCGCTCTGGATCAGCCTGGGCACGCTGTGCCGGATTGGCGAGTTGCTGCAAGCCGAATGGAAAAATGTCGATCTGGAGCGGCAAACGTGGTTCCTCCCCAGTGAAAACGTCAAAGGCTCCCGGGGCAAGAAACAGGACCACCATGTCTTCCTCTCCCCATTCGCCCTGCATTTCTTTCAGGAACTCAAGACCCTGACAGGAGACTCCCAGTGGTGCTTTCCGAACAAGCAGGATGATGGGCATGTGGACGTAAAGGTGGTGAGTAAACAGGTCGGCGATCGCCAGGCCCGGTTCAAAAACCGCAAGGCCCTCTCCAGACGGCGTCATGACGACACCCTGGTCCTTGCCGACGGCCAGAACGGCAACTGGACGCCGCATGATCTGCGCCGCACGGGCGCGACGATGATGCAAGCCTTAGGCGTTAGCTTTGACGTCATCGATCGCTGCCAAAATCATGTACTGGCCGGTTCTCGGGTGAGACGCCACTACCTGCATCACGATTATGCCGAAGAGAAGAAGCACGCCTGGAACCTGTTGGGCGATCGACTCAGTGCCGTGTTGTCCTCAACCTACGAGTATCCGCCAGCAGAAACGATGATGTCTTTTCCTGTGTATACCGCGACTGGCTCTTTACCGCCTTCTTAAGTCGGCGTTTTTAGTGTTGAGTCCTCATAATTGCGCATACATCGCCGAGCTCGTTCTTCAGCTTGATTTCGGCTTTATGACTGGCAGAGATCGGCCCAGAGTGTGTAAAAACGCTCTGACCTCATCGTCTTGGAGCATCGACGTTCGTTGGCTGAGCGATCGCACGGTCGATGCTGCGGGTCGCATCGGTCGCGGACTGGAACACGTCTACGTAGTTTTTACAGCCTCTGGGATGGGCCAAGATCAGCCTTTTTTATGTCGACAGCGCCTTCATCAAACCGTGAGCACCGATGATTTTCATGACCCGTTTCATGTTGTAGGCGAGCACATTCAAGCTCATCTCCGCACTCACCCCGGCCAGCTTTCGCGTCAGGAAGTGCGTCGTACCCATCCATTGTTTGAGCGTCCCTAAGGGATGCTCAACCGTCCGTTTTCGGACTCGCATCATCTCCGGGGCTTTGCTCAGCCGAAGCTGCATCTCCTCCAATACGGTTTCATGCTCCCAGCGTCGAATTCGTCGTTCCGTGCTCGGTGTGCATTGCGACTTCAAACCGCAGCCCTGGCATTTCGAACTCCAGTAACGATGCAACTTCAGGCCTTTTTCAACGTAGGAGTAGTGCCAGATCAGCGCCTCTCCAGCCGGGCAAATGTATTCGTTGTTTGCCGCGTCACAGATGAAGGCATCGTTATTGAAACGACCGTCAGCCTTGGCTCCCGAGGTCTTCGGCTTGGGCACATAGGCGATGATGCCGGCATCGTGGCAAGCCAGGACTTGCTCGCTTTTTGAAGTAACCTCGGTCAGCCACTACCGACAGCGTTTCTGACGCTATCGCCTCGCGGGCCTGCTTGGCCATTGAGCTGAGTTGATCGCAGTCGGAACCGACGTTGGTCACCTCGTGCGCAACGGTCAAATGGTGCTGAGTATCGAACGCTGTCTGTACGTTATAGCCGACAATTCCCGTACCGCGCGTCATCATGGAACGAGCGTCTGGATCGGTCAGTGAGACCTGTTTATCCGGCGATTCATTGAGCTGGATTTCGATCGCTTGAAGCTCCTTCATTTGCGTCTTTAGCTTGGCGATTTTATCTTCCAGCCGCACGGCACTGGGCTCGGAAGCTGTTGGTGCTTGTCGATCGGCAGCATCCAGTGCGGTCAGATAGCGACTGATGCTCGATTCAATTTCTTCCATTCGCCGCTTCAGTTTGGCACTGGTGAAATTGCGATCGCGGCTGTTGACGGCCTTGAATTTACTGCCGTCGATGGCGACCAGATGTTCTCCGAACAGTCCCAACTGCTGACACAGCACCACGAACTGGCGACAGACGCCTCGGATGGCCTTGCTGTTGTCTTTTCGGAAGTTGGCGATGATCTTGAAGTCCGGCACCAAACGCCCGGTCAGCCACATCAGCTCGACGTTGCCTTGGGCTTCTCGCTCCAAACGTCGGCTCGACTGGATGCGGTTGAGATAACCGTAGATGTAGATCTTCAACAAGACCGAGGGATGGTAAGCAGGCCGGCCAGTGTCGGCTGGAATAACGCCTTCAAAACCCAATTTGACCAGGTCAAGTTCATCGACGAAAACGTCGACTACGCGCACCGGGTTGGTATCGCTGACGTAGTCGTCGAGACTCTCGGGAAGTAAGGTGCCTTGGCCTCGATGTTCACCTTGGATAAAGCGTTTCATGGGCGATCCTTGCGATGAAATCCTCAGAAATCATAGCAAGGGTTCGCGAAGGCGTTCTTACACACTCTGGGCCAAAAGGAGCCCGACGCGAGTGCCTGATCGGTGAGTAACCATGGTCGTCATTCACGGCTTACCTGTACCTATGTATACAAGAGCTTATGACGCAGCCTTGAAATTTCGCTGAACCCTGCCTCTGTACTCGCTCAATGCGAAGCGGTTAATCGATAACTGCTTCGCATTGAACTCAGTCGAACCTCTGGCCGTTTAAATCCGCTTAACCGATGGAGGGTTCCATTTGCCATTGAGTGCTTCGGGCTTGGGTGCATAAAGACGCATGGTCAGATTGAACGCGCCCTCGGGCGCAGGCAGCCAATTGGCCTCCTTATCTTTGCCAGGGCTCTCGTTTTGGATGTACAGGTCAAGAGAACCATCCGCGTTGTTTTTGAACGGCATCCAACTGCTGACGGCAAATCGATTGAGCACGTTCCCCACCTGGAAGCCCTCATCGTCATAGAGCGTGACAGACCAAAATGCGTTTATCGGTGGGATATTGCTTTTGTCGAAATGGAGCGTGTACTTGTTGACGCCGTCGAGCGGTTTGCCGGTGTCGTCGGCGAGGTTCAACGGGTAGATTGCATCCTCTGGAAGGTTAGCGCCGAGACCTTGTTGCGCAACGATGGCGCGCTTGAGGTAGTAATTGCCGTAGACCCCCATCGTGTCAGTGTTCATCGACCAGCCGTTAGTGACTCGGGCAAGTGTCTCCATCTTCCATTTCATGAGCTCTTGCGCTTGTGCCGGTACCTTCTCAAGTGTCTGCTTCAACGCCGGATCGAGCTTGTTGATGTCAAAGCTCTTACCAGGTTCAAGACCAATTTTTTTCATCTGCGCGATGATCGGCTGGTCAGTGTCGTGGGGAGGATTGACCTTGAGGAGTTCGGCGGCGTATGCAAAGTACTGGTCGGCCGGCATGGTGTCGACCTGTACCTTTGGTGGCGTTTTCATGTCGATGCTCGGGTCAATCTGCACCGTTACCGGCTCCGCAGTTTTGCCCCAATGCGAGAGCGGAGTCACCTTGTAACCGGCCTGGATCTTATGCACCGCGGCGTAATCCGGTTCTCCATCGGTCTTGGTGCGGCCGATGACCCAGACATAAGACGTCGGGGCCGGAAGATGCGTAAAGCCCTCCGGAACAGTTCCGCTCCAGCCAGGCGGGGTCACTAGAAAATTGCCCGCTTGGGTACCGGTTGTCCGCCAACCGGGGGAGGCAAAGACATCCGTCCACATGTCGAGCATCGGCAGAAGGTAATAGCGTCCATCGGTATCCGGCGCGGAGATCACCAAAGGTTCCTTGGTAAGATCCAGCCACGCGGAGGAGTAGAGCGTGTCAAAATTCAAGCGAACTACCGCTTTCATATTTGCTGGCGGATACGCCGGAACGCTCACGAAAGTATTCATTGGGCCTTTGCCGAACGATTTACCGGGCTCAATGTTGGTGAACTGTTTGCGGGAGATATCCATGGACAACAGCGGATAGAAATAGGTGTAGGCATCGATGCCAATGGCATACGCTTCTTCAGCGGTAAGCCCCGACTGAGCATGTACTGCCGACAATGGCAGCAGTCCTAAGAATGCCATCGTCAATGTGGAAGCTTTTAGCAGTTTGATATTCATTATCGACAAACTCCGGTAATTTCGGGGCGGCGCTGCTATTCAAACGCTTTAACCAGCACTGTTCACTTGCCGTTCACAGCGTAGTCGGTTTTTCGTGCCTCAATCATCAAGAGGCAATAGCAGCTGTTGGTCGATAACGTTGAGTGGATGCGAGAGTCAGCTTTGGGTTGTGGCCCATCGCGACAGGCAGCTATCGGCTCAATAGCGGTCTTCGCAGATAAACGAAGTCGGACACATCTGCGTTCCCAAAGCGCCGGCAAGCTGCAACACTTGTGCGCGGACAGTCACCTTGCCAATCCAGAAAAAAGGGGGCCCATTCCCCCCTGTAGGCTTCACTTTATTTTTTATTTTTGACCAAGTGCATGTTCGCGTCGCCCGACCAAGCTACGGTATTTACACACCGTCCGAGTGGGAGGCAGCCGGTCACCAATGCTTCGCCTGTATACAATTGAAACCAACAGTTTTCATGAGTGAGGACAAGCATATTTTTTAGCGGATGAGATCCAATAAAGCTTCGAGCACCTCACGCGGCAATGGCACGTCGCTAGTCAAGACCTGTTTTTCCTGAGTATATCGGAGCGAAAACACCAGAAGAATGCCCTCTAACCTAGCTTCCTCGATCTATGGAAGCGGCTATTAGGGTGGAGCATAGTCTCTATGGACCATTTGAAAAAAAGCGCATCCGTGCTAAAACCAATGTATTCAATGTTATATATTTTTGGATGCAATTAATGCGCACGACTCGTGTATTCGATGATTCGGCCCAAGGACTGAGGGGCGGCGCAGAACGGCCGCGAGGTGTCAGGCGCTGGCTCATGGGCGCTACGCTCTTTTGCTCGCCATGTGTCAGATGTTCGCCAACGTGGCCAATGCGCCAGTTTCAGGAATGATCGCGAGCTAATATGCCCTCAAAAAAATCATCTTTAAAAATCGGCGGACCTGGAGAAATTAGTACAAGCCCATTCCGTAGGTTCCCGGAAGTAGTTGACGCGATAGGGGGGTCCTCGCGAAGCGTTTTCAAAGACGCTGGTATCAGCCTTGAGCAATTTGCAAATGAAGACAACCACCTCGCCTACATGGATGTTGCTCGTCTGTTCAACACGGCATTCGAACACACTCAGTGCCCCCATATTGGCCTGTTGATCGGTGAGCGCTTTTCGCTGGATAATTTGGGACCGGTAGGTCAGCTTATGCGTCTCGCGACTACACCAGGCGACGCATTAAACGATCTGGTCGGGCATGCCAATCTCTATGATCGTGGTGCGACCCCACTCCTTCTTCCCTTGGCGGGCCAACATAGTTTGTTGGGATATGTCATTTATCGCCACGACCTGCCCAATCAATCATTACTTGTTGACACTGCCGTCATGGTTGGCCTCCAAATGTTGCGGACATTGTTAGGCGCTAACTGGACGCCCGTTCGCGTGCAGTTTTCATATCGCAAGCCATCAGACATCACCCCGTACATCAGAAAATTTCGCTGTAACATTCAGTTCAATGCAAGCATTTCCGGACTTGTAATAAACAATCAGCAACTCCGACAAATTCAATGTACGGCGAATCCACGCTTACACCATCTGCTTAAACTGGCTATTTCGACCGCCACGTCACACTTGACGATGTCAGAACAAATAAAGAGCCAGACATACGCTCTATTATTGAAAGGCCAGGCAAACTCCAGGCACATCGCCAGTCAATTCTCATTGAATGAAAGAACGCTGCGACGCCGGCTGGATGCGGAAGGTTCTCACCTCAAAGAACTGATCACCGACTCCAGAAGCAACTTCGCGCGGCAGCTCTTGAAAGATACGGATTTGCCGATATCCATAATCTCTCAGACCCTTCAATACCAGGATCCAAACGCCTTCTCCCGCGCGTTCAAAACGTGGACAAATACGTCACCACAGCATTGGAGAGATGGACTGGGGTAACCTCCATTGAGGGTTGATTCAACAATTTCCATACACCCGCGATACCGCGCGCACTGTCCGAAAATGCAAGATGCCTTTCTGATGATTGCCGTAAAGTGAACGCAACAACAGGCTGATTGCAAAGCTGATCTTCGGTTTTTTGTGCTGTTCATGAGGTTGGCGATTAGTTGCACCTGCGGGTGGAGTTCCGCGCAGACACTCAAGAAGGCCACACGAATAAAAGACGATGCCCTGGCCTTGGGGCGATGCAAGCGACATAGACTGAGTGATCTGATAGAGAGGGATTTCATGCAATTAAATAAAAGTGTGTTGTCGATTACTGTTCTTGGTGCGCTGACACTCTTGACCAGTGGCCGCAGTGTTGCCGGTGGCCTGATGTTGTACGAAACCGCCACCGACAACGTCGGACTGGCCAATGCCGGTGCAGCGGCCCGGGCACAGGGCCCTTCGACCATCGCCAGCAACCCCGCAGGCTTGAGTTACCTCAGCGGAACACAGATCTCCGCTGGCGCTCAGGTTCTTTTTGGTGACTTATCGTTTGATAAAGACAGTGAAACCAATACACCGGGCACTGGCAGTGGTAACGCGCTCAATCCCATACCGGGTGGCAGTTTCTTCATCAGCCATCAACTGGATGATCGGTGGTCCATCGGCTTCGGCTCCTATGGCGATTTCGGCCTCGCTGAAAACTACGACAACGACTGGTCCGGCCGTTATTTCGTACAGAACGCGAGCATTGCGGGACTGTCACTGGTACCCAGTGTCGCCTATCGCTTCAACGATCAATGGTCCGTCGGCGTCGGACTGAAAGCCATGTACGGGACGCTGAAGAGCGAAGCTGCGATTGATCAGGCGCCGCTCGGACTGACACAACGGGGTGACGGCCAATACAAATACCGGGACAGCACCTGGGGTTACGGCGCCAACGCAGGCGTGATTTATGCCCCAAAGCCCGGTACCCGGATTGGCCTGGCTTACACCAGTCAGGTTGACCTCGACTTCGAGGATCGCCTGGATGTGAAGAGCAGTGCTCCGTTGGTGAGTCGCCTCAACAGCCTCAACACCAAAATCGACCTGAAAGTACCGCAAACGGCGACCCTCAGCCTGTACCAGCAACTGGATACGCAATGGGCTTTTCTGGCCTCGGTCAATTGGCAGGACTGGTCGAAATTCGGCGACATCGGCATTGACGTAGACACGTCCAGAACCGGTTCTCGGGCCGCTTCAATCGATGCGCATTACAAAGACACGTATCAATTGGCGCTTGGTGCTCAATACCAGATGAACCAGGACTGGGTCTGGGATTTCGGTGTCGCCTATGACACGTCCGCGGTGTCCGACGGTAATCGTACGCTCACCGTGCCCATGGGCGCCGCCTGGCGCTTCGCCACTGGCTTTACTTATTCGCTGAATAAAGAGACAGACGTGAATTTCAGCTGGGTCACGGTGTGGATGGGGGACATGCCAGTCGATCAGCAAAAATCTCTGTCTGGCAATCGTGTATCAGGCGAGTTCGACAACGCCTGGATTCAAGCCCTGACCGCCAACATGACTTGGCGCTACTGAGAAAAATCCAAGAGTGTTTCAGGTGTCATTCCTAGTATCTAACCGTCGGCATGAACACTCACGACACCAGCTTGCACAAAACTAACGAGGTGAAAATGAACAGGAAGTCTCACAGTAGCTGGACAATGGCTGCGGCACTCGTCGTAGTGGGTTCAACGCTTTTCGCGGGGTGTGCGAGCAAGAATGATCCGATCGCGCAGGCAGACAAGGCGGATGTGGCCAAGGGCGTACCTGCGCCGAGTCTCGAGCAGACCAAGGCGATCGCCGAGGAAGGCTTTATCTACGGCTTGCCGCTGGTCATGAACTACGCCGTGATGAACGAATTCGCGGTGGACTCCAGGTCCAGCCAGTTCAAGGCCCCCTTCAACCAACTGCACAACGATCATAAGGTCGCGACCCCCGCTGACACGGCCATCATTACCCCCAACAGCGACACGCCGTACTCCTTTCTCTGGGCCGACCTGCGCGCAGAGCCGCTGGTGATCACCGTGCCGGCCGTCTCCAAAAAGCGCTACTTCTCGGTGCAACTGATCGACGGCAACACCTATAACTACGGCTACATCGGCAGCCGGGCCACGGCCAGCGCGGCCGGGAGCTACCTGATCGCAGGCCCCGACTGGAAGGGTGCGACACCTCCAGGCATCGACAAGGTGTTCAGCTCCACGACCCCTTTCGCACTGACGCTGATCCGCACCCAGCTGTTCAATCCGGCCGACATGCCGAATGTCGAGAAGCTGCAGGCGGGTTACAAGGTCCAGCCGCTGTCCGCTTTCCTCCATCAACCCGCGCCGCCCACTGCGCCGAAGATTGCTTTCGTGCCGGCCACCACGGAGGGCATCAAGGCCAACTTCTTCGAGTACCTGTCGGCCGCGCTGGAGTATGTGCCAGCATCGGCTGAGGACAAGGCGATCCGGGCGAAGCTGGCCAGTATCGGCGTAGGCCCCGGTCGCAGCTTCGAATTCAAAGACCTCTCGCTCGAGCACAAGGCCGTGGTCCTGCTGGGGATGAAGGCCGGCGACGAGAAGGTCGACAAGTTCCTCTCGAGCGGAATGAAGAACATCGACGGCTGGAGCGTCGGCGCGTTCTTCGGCGACCAGGCGTTCTACAAAGGCGACTGGCTGATGCGGGCTGGCGCCGCGAAGGCTGGTCTGTACGGTAATGACGCCGCCGAGGCGATGTACCCCTACACGCGCACCGACGGCACCGGCCAGACGTTGAATACCGGCAAGCACAACTACACGCTCACCTTCCCGGCCGGCAAACTGCCACCCGTCAATGCCTTCTGGTCGGTGACCATGTACGACGGCAAGAGCCAGCTGCTGATCAAGAATCCGCTCAACCGTTACCTGATCAACTCGCCGATGCTGTCGGCCATGAAGAAGAACGCGGATGGCTCACTGACCCTGTACATCCAGAAGGATTCGCCAGGCAAGGCCAAGGAGTCCAACTGGTTGCCGGCGCCTGACGACACGGCCTATCTGGTGATGCGCCTCTATTGGCCGAAGGCCACGCAGCCTTCGATTCTTCCCGCAGGCAGCGGTAGCTGGCAGCCGCCGGCAGTGGTGGCATCGAAGTAACGCTACGCTGCGACTGCTTGCAGTTGGCAAGCAGTCGTTCGATTGCTCAGGCAGAGATCCGGCGGGCCTTATTGCCGAAAGGGCTGAGGCCACAGGGTCTGGTCTTGAATAACAGACATTCAGGAACACATCCCTCAAGGAGTACCGTTATATGAACTTCTCGCACAAATGGATAATGGGTGCCGCACTGAGCAGCTTGTTATTGACCGGCTGCGTATCGAAAGTTACCGAGCAAACACAGTATTCCGGTTTTCTAAAGAGTTATGACGGTCTGCAGGAAACCACCTCGCCAAGTGGCGTGGAAGTACTTCGCTGGGTGGCGCCAGGATTCAAGCCTGCGGATTATTCCACCGTGGTCTTCGAGCGTTTGGAACTGTATCCGGCGCCCAAGCCGGATGAACGTGTGGACCTGAAAACATTACAGGAATTGCAGTCCTACACCACTGAAAGCGCCAAGCAGGCATTGTCTCAAAATTACGTGGTCGTTCCTGATTCCAGAGATGTTCGCAAAGACGAGCGAGCGCTGATCCTGCAGGCGGCAATCACTGGCGTGACAGCCACCAACGAAGGCATGAAATGGTACGAAGTGGTGCCGGTCGCGGCAGTCATAGGTGCAACTCAGGCCGCCACGGGTCATCGCGACCAGAATACCGAGCTGTATATCGAGGCGGACTTGATCGACGCCAAAACTGGCGCACCGGTCGCAAAAGCCGTGCGTAAAGTGTTTGGCGAGAACCTGAAGAACGCCAGCCAGAAAATCACCGCGAATGACTTCAAAGCGGCCATCAAGGGAATGACCAGCGACATGCAGACGTTACTCAAGTAATCGACACGGCAGCGATAAAGTTTTACGACTCCTCGTGCCCGGGCTCGACAAGACTGGGTTACGGGGGGAAGTTGAACGTGTGAAATAAGTAACCTCAGTATGAAGCAGGCATGCCCACAACAGATCGGGTGCCTTTATCGTTTTGCGCTGAACTCGAGGTGCTCAAGCAGTTTCTGCCGATCGTTAGCGGGCTCCCCTTGATAGTCGAGGAGCCCGTGGCGATCCGCATTCAAGGATTTCAACATGTACAAGCGCATTGAACGGCTTTTGCTCGCACTTTCGGCTTTCGGTATATCCGTTTCCAGTCAGGCTGACGATCAGGCGGAACTGGCTAAACAGTCATTGAATCCAGTCGCGGCACTGTACAGCTTGCCCATCCAATACAACTGGAATCAGAAAATGGGGCCCTCCGGCAATGGAATCCAGAGCGTCACCAATATCCAGCCGGTATTACCCTTCTCACTCAATGACGATTGGAATCTGATCTCTCGCACGATCCTCCCGGTCATTGATCAGCATGGATTGGCACCGAGGGGCATTGCCGATAAAAGCGGAGTGGGCGACACCACGCAAAGCTTCTTTTTCTCTCCCAAAAAGCCCACCGAGGACGGCTGGATCTGGGGCGCAGGTCCCGCGCTGCTGTTACCGACCGGTAGTGATGAACTACTGAGTAGCGAACAATGGGGGATTGGACCGACAGCGGTGGCGTTGAAGCAGGCCAACGGCTGGACGACCGGTATTCTGGCGAACCACATCTGGTCGCTGGACAACAACCCGGCCAATGACAAGGAGAAGGTCAATCAGACGTATCTGCAACCCTTCCTGGTCTATACCACAGCGTCGTACACCAGTTTTGGCATTAATACAGAATCCACTTACGACTGGGAAGCCAGGGAGTGGAATGTGCCGATCAACCTGTTCGTTACGCAATTGTTCAAAGTCGGCAAGCAGCCCATGAGCCTTCAGGTGGGGCCGCGATACTGGGCGGACAGTCCTGAAGACGGTGCACACGGTTGGGGCTTTCGGGTGGCGTATACACTACTCTTTCCCAAGTGAAACGATCCGTGAGATGTGCGTTTAGCGCTCGAATGATTGATCGCCTGCGATTCGGTGAGATTCGAGAAGTTGTGTCCTGGATGGGCACAGATATGCATCAAGATCGTCAGGGGTTCCTGCCTTTGGGGAATATCGCCTGATTAGCAGTTAGCTGACCGACACCCCCCGTCTAACACGAAAAATGGAGTTTCAGATTCATGATAACCACACTACCGAGAACATTTGGCTGTGCGCTGGTATTGCTCGCGTCCTTTGGATTTACGCACGCCCAGGCAGCGGACATCACTCCCGCTGAAACGAAAGCCATCGCCGAGGAAGGCTACATCTACGGTCTGCCCATCGTGATGAACTACGCGATCATGTACGACTATGCCGTGGACAAGAGCTCCGGCCAGTACAAGGCGCCGTTCAACCACATTCACAGCATGCACAATGTCTTTAGCTACAAGGACACGGCCATCGTCTCGCCGAACAGCGACACGCCGTATTCCTTGATGTTCATGGACCTGCGTAGCGAGCCGATCGTGCTCTCGGTACCGACGGTGGAGAAACCGCGGTACTACTCGGTGCAGCTCATTGACAACAGCACCAACAACTTCGGTTACATCGGCAGCCGTACCACCGGCAGCGAAGCTGGCGATTACATGGTGGTCGGCCCAGACTGGAAGGGCGTGACCCCGCCAGGCATCAAGAGGGTGTTTCGTTCCAGCACACAACTCCCCTTCGTGATCTTTCGCACCCAGCTCTACAACCCGGCGGACATGCCGAACGTCGAAAAGATCCAGTCCGCTTATGCGGTCCGGCCGTTATCGGCTTATCTCAAGCAGCCCGCGCCGCCTGCCGCGCCGGCGATCGACTTCCCGAAGATCGACAAGGACCTCGTGAAGACCGATTTCTTCAAATATCTGGGCGTTGTGATGCAGCTTGCCCCTGCTACACCAGAGGAAGCGGCGATCCGCGCGAAGCTGGCCCGCCTGGGCATTGGCGCCGGCAAGGACTTCAACTTCCAGGATCTGTCCGCCGAGCAAAAGGCCGCAGTGGTTGAGGGCATGCAGGCTGGGCATACGAAGGTCCAGAATGCAGTCAATCATCTCGGCACGCAGGTCAATGGCTGGAACATCGTGAGTTCCGGCGGTGATGCCGCGTTCTACGGTAGTGACTGGCTAAAGCGTGCCGCCATCGCCCAAGCGGGCATCTATGCCAACGACGCCGAAGAGGCCACGTATCCGATGGCCAAGATCCTGTCCGATGGTACGCCGCTTGACGGCAGCAAACACAACTACACCCTCACCTTTCCCGCTGGACAGCTCCCGCCGGTCAATGCTTTCTGGTCGGTGACGATGTACGACGGCAAGAGCCAACTGCTGATCAAGAATCCGATCAATCGCTACCTCATCAACTCGCCGATGCTACCTGACATGAAGAAAAACGCAGACGGCTCGCTGACCCTCTACGTCCAGAAGGATTCACCCGGCGCGGACAAGGAAAGCAACTGGCTGCCTGCACCGAATGATCTGATCTACATGGTGATGCGCCTGTATTGGCCGAAGACGGAAAACCCTTCCGTCCTGCCTCCTGGCAAAGGCACGTGGAGTCCGCCGGCGATCGTTAAAATCAATTGAGCACCTAACGACCGGTTGCAGCGGACGGCGCCGGCGCGCCGCCGCTGAACCGGGGCGTCAGGGTTTCGCAGAGGCCCTGACGTCCGCTTTGATCACCCAAAGGCCGGCGGTGGCCGCAAACCGTAGATGTTGTTGTTTTGGCGTTATTTGCACGGCACTCCGTATGCCGCGATTCAACGCCATTGGATGGATACCCCTCCTCAAGAGGGGGGCGGTGTGAGCACAGCCTGTTCACGATGCTCTCAACGCACCGTGTAAATCCTTCCACCGTCCAACAGAGAACAACAAGCATGTTTTATGAAAACATCGACACCTCCTCCATCAACGACGAGGACCTGCCGTGGGTTCCGTTCGCACCTTACAGCGATGAAGTCTTCATCAAATACATCAAATGCGACCCGGTTCGCGGGGAAACCATCACCCTGCTCAAGGCCCCGGCCGGGTCTGCTCTGCCCAAGCACTATCACTCCGGCACGGTCATCGTTTACACCATCAAGGGTGGCTGGAAATACCTGGAACACGACTGGATCTCGACACAGGGCGGCGTGGTGTTCGAAACCGCAGGTTCCAGCCATACGCCTATCGCGCTGACTGAATATGGCGATGAACTAATCACCTTGAACATCACCCAGGGCGACCTGCTGTATTACGACGATAACAACAACGTCGTTGCCATCGAGAACTGGAAATCCAGCGTGGATCGTTACCTGGCGTTCTGCAAAGCCAATGATATCGAGCCCAAAGACATCACCAGCTTTGCGGTCTGACCAGCCCTCCAATCTCTCAGTCGTCCGGTGTTCGACCGGGCGGCTGCGCCGTTGCAATAAATAAAAAACGGAGACACCCATGTCCCAGAAGCTGCAACCCGCCGGACGTTTCACCCTGAAACTCTGCGCAATGTTGGCCAGCTCGGTAGCATCCGCACAAGACTCGCTGCCCTTCCCGCCGACGCCTTCGGCCAGTGACGCCAAACCGACGCTGCAAGAATCGAAGCACCAGAAACGTCAGCATCAATCTCACCTTCCTGCCGAGGTCCCCAATATTCTGGTGATCATGCTTGATGACGCCGGCTTCGCGCAGTCCGACACCGTCGGCGGCGCAGTCCATACGCCGACCCTGAGTCGAGTCGCCGACAGCGGTGTGCGCTACAACGCTTTTCATACCGCTGCCATCAGCTCCGCAACTCGCGCCGCTTTGCTTACCGGACGCAACCATCACCGAGTTGGCAACGGCGTCATCGCAGAACTGGCCACTGACTGGGATGGCTACACCGGCAAGATACCCAAAAGCTCGGCGACCATGGCCGAGGTGCTCAAGCAATATGGCTACAGCACCGCCGCGTTCGGCAAATGGCATAACACACCCCCCATGGACACCACGGCGGCCGGTCCTTTCGATACTTGGCCGACGGCTTACGGTTTTGAAAGTTTCTACGGTTTCCTGGCTGGCGAAACCTCTCAGTACGAACCGCGTCTGTACCGCGACACAACGCCAATCGAACCGGCGCGAGATCCGAAATATCACCTCAGCGAAGATCTCGCCAATCAGGCCGTAAACTGGCTGCAAGACCATCAGACCTACGCACCAGCAAAACCATTTTTCATGTATTGGACACCGGGTGCCGTGCATGGCCCGCACCAAGTGAATGCGCAATGGGCCGATAAATACAAAGGCAAGTTCGACGCTGGTTGGGACGCCTATCGTGAGCAGACGTTTGCTCGCCAGAAAGCTCTGGGCTTTATCCCGCAGGACGCCGTCCTCACCCCACGCCCGGCGGAACTCCCAGCCTGGGACAGCTTGTCTTCCGAACAGAAACAGTATCAGGCACGGTTGATGGAGGTGTATGCCGGTTTCCTGGAACATGCCGACACGCAGGCCGGAAAGATCCTCGACGAACTGGAGCGTGAAGGTAAGCGCGACAACACGCTGATCTTTTATGTCTTCAGCGACAACGGCGCTTCTTCCGAGGGGATGGAGGGCACGATTAATGAGTTGCTGGCCCAAAACGGGATTCCAGTCCCCAAAGAGCAGCAGTTGAAAGTCCTCAACGAGATGTATGGCGGCTTGTCCGCGCTCGGCGGTCCTAAACTTGAAAGCATGTACAACGCTGCGTGGGCCTGGGCAGGTTCAGGGCCATTCGTAGGCACCAAACTTGTCGCCGGCTACTTCGGCGGTACGCGCACGCCGCTGGCTGTTTCCTGGCCGAAACAGATCAAGGCCGACGCCAGAGTTCGCGCACAATTCCACCATGTCAACGACATTGCCCCGACGGTCTACGACGTGCTGTCGATCACGCCACCCAAAGAGGTCAACGGTATCGCTCAGGACCCAATGGATGGCGTCAGCCTGCGCTACACCTTCAACGACGCTCAGGTGAAGTCGAAAAAGCCGGCGCAATACTTCGAAGTCTTCGGCAGTCGCGGCGTCTACAAGGATGGCTGGATGGCCTCGGTTTTTGGCCCGCGCAAACCCTGGGTGCAAGGCTTTGCGCAGTTCATGGGCTGGAATCCGGCGAATGATCAATGGTCGCTCTACAACCTGCAAAACGACTACTCCCAGGCCAACGATGTAGCCGCGAGTAATCCGGAAAAACTTGCGGAGCTGAAGGCGGAGTTTGACATGCAGGCCAAGGTTAACCATGTCTATCCGATTGGTGCCGGTCTCTACCCCTTCCTCGATCCGACTGCACGAATCTCTAGCAGCCAACGCGAATGGCATTTCAGTGATCGCGTCCATCGCTTTCCGGAATTTGCTGCCCCCAACCTGCGCAATCAGAACAGTAAAGTTGTCGTCGACGCCGACGTTCCAGCTAACGCCACCGGCGTGTTGTATGCCTTGGGCGGTATCGGTGGTGGGGTCAGCCTGTACATGGATGACGGTTTCCTGATCTACGAGTACAACGCGCTGGCTATCTCTCGAGTCAAACTGCGTTCGGCCGAACGAGTACCCGCAGGCAAAGTCAGTATCGAAGTGCTGACGACCCTGTCGTCAGCCAAGCCCGGAGCGCCGGCCAGTCTGAGCCTGCGACTTGACGGGCAGGAAGCCGCCAAAGGGGTGACGCCGTTCACTCCGGCACTGACGTTCACCGCCAGCGAAACCTTCGACGTGGCTGAAGACCTCGGTTCCCCCGTCACCCTGGACTATTTCGAGCGTGCGCCCTTCGCATTCAATGGCAAGGTCAAGGATGTACACGTGACGTATTTGCCTTGACCCTCAATGCCGCCCGGATAACCGGGCGGCAGACTGATGACTCCCGGACCCTGCCCCCATGCCTACCCACGAAACCCCGCCCCAGGGCTTGCATCTCATGGCCAAACCCGTCGGGCCGATCTGCAACCTCGATTGCAGTTACTGTTTCTACCTCGAAAAAGAACAGCTTTACCCGCCTCGGGAACGCTTCAGCATGACCGACGAGGTGCTGCGTCTGTATGTGCAGCGCTACATCGAGGCCCAGCCCACGCCTGAAGTCGAATTTACCTGGCAAGGCGGCGAACCGACGTTGCTGGGGTTGGATTTTTTCCAACGCGCGGTCCTGTATCAACGCCAGTTCGCGGGGAATAAAGTCATTCGCAACACCTTGCAGACCAATGGCACGTTACTCAGTGACGACTGGTGCGCATTCCTCGCCCGTGAACGCTTCATGGTGGGGATCAGCCTCGATGGCCCGCGATTCGTCCACGACCTCTATCGCCCCGACAAGCGCGGACACTCCAGTTTCGATGATGTGATGCACGGTCTGGAACTGCTCAAGCAGCATGGCGTCGACTTCAATGTGTTGGTGACCGTGGCGCGCGATGTCGCCAGATTCCCCTTGGAAATCTATCGATTCCTCAAGTCTGAGGGCGTTCGTCATATTCAGTTCAACCCCGTGGTGGAACGCGAGCCCAGCACCTCACAGGTCAGTCTGGGTCTGCATTTCGCTATCCCGCCGGAATTGCGCTTGCACGTGGTGCCGGAGCCCGCGATGGTGACGGAGCAAACGGTTGCACCCGAGGCCTACGGCGATTTTCTCATCACGATTTTTGACGAGTGGGTGCGCCAGGATGTCGGGGAGGTTCATGTCATGAACTTCGAATGGGCACTGGCCTCATGGTGTCAGCTGCCGGCCTCGGTGTGCCTGTTCAGCCCCCGCTGCGGCAAAGCAGCGATCGTGGAACACGACGGCAATGTCTACTCCTGCGATCACTACATGTATCCCGAGTATCTACTGGGCAACCTGAAGACCGATGATCCTGCCGTGCTACTCGCCTCTGCTGCGCAACAAGCCTTTGGCGCCGCCAAGGAAGAGACACTGCCGACGTATTGCCAGCAGTGCGATTACCGCTTCGCCTGCCATGGCGAATGCCCGAAAAACCGCTTCATGAATGCACCCAACGGCGAGCCGGGTCTAAACTACCTGTGTCCGAGCTACAAGAAATACTTTCGTCACCTGACGCCCTACATGAACGCCATGGCCCAACTGGTCAGCCACCAGCAACCCGTGGCGTTGATCATGCAAGCCTTCGCCGGCCCGCTGATCGTGCCACTGGATAAATAGCCTTTTAGCTCTGAAATCTGAAGTCGCGAAACTGTTCTCGAAGCTTCATCTTTTGCAATTTGCCGGTGGCGGTATGCGGCAGCGCTTCGACGAAGGCCACATCGTCCGGCAGCCACCACTTCGCCACGCGGCTTTGCAGTACCTTCAGCAGATCGTCTTTGCTCGCGGTTCTACCAGGTTTGAGCACTACCACCAACAACGGCCGTTCCTGCCATTTCGGATGAGGGATGCCGATCACCGCCGCTTCGGCGACGGCCGGATGACTGACGGCAGCGTTTTCCAGATCAATCGAGGAAATCCACTCGCCACCCGACTTGATAACGTCCTTGGCGCGGTCGGTGATCTGCATGTAGCCGTCAGTGTCGATCGTTGCGATGTCACCGGTATCGAGCCAGCCCTCGCTATCAAGAATCTGCCCTCCCTCGCCGCCGTAATACTGGCTGGCGATCCACGGTCCCTTGACCAGTAGAAGACCGCAAGCCTTGCCATCTCGCGGTAGTTCAGCGCCTTGCTCATCGACAATCTTCATCGACACCCCAAACAACGCCCGCCCTTGTTTGGCCTGCAAGTCGAGCACTGCTTCCAGCGGAGCATCACGGTGTTTGGGCAACGGATTGCAGATGGTGCCCAGCGGGGACATCTCGGTCATCCCCCAGGCATGCAAAACACGCGCATTGAAACGGGTTTCAAACGTATCGACCTGGCTGCGTGGCGCGGCGGCTCCGCCGATCACCACCCGGTTCAGGCACAGCTCTGTCGCCGGTTGCAAAGCCTGCGTCTCGACATGCTGTTGCAGCATCATCCACACCGTTGGCACACCCAGCGCCAGGGTCACCTGTTCATCTCGCATCAGCGTGTAGAGGCTCTCGCCGTCAAGTGCGGCGCCCGGCAACACCAATTTGGCGCCACACATTGCGGCGGCGTACGGCATACCCCAGGCATTGACGTGGAACATCGGCACGACCAACAACGCTGAATCCGCCGCCGATAGACCGAAGCCATCCGAGGTACACAGCGCCAGCGAATGCAGGATCGAAGAACGGTGCGAATACAGCACACCCTTTGGATTGCCAGTGGTGCCCGAGGTGTAGCACATGGACGACGCCGTGCGCTCATCGAACTCAGGCCAGATGAAGTCGTTGCTGTGCTCGGCAATCAGGTCTTCGTAGCACATCAAACCAGGCACATTGATTGCCGGCATTTGCACCCGGTCACACAGAGCGATGAACGCTTTGACTGTCTTCAGGCGCGGCGCGATCTGCTCGACCAGATCAGCGAACGACAGGTCGAAAAGCAGGTACTGATCCTCGGCGTGGTTGGCGATGAATTCGATCTGCTCGGCGAACAGCCGTGGGTTGATCGTATGCAGTACCGCGCCCATGCCCGACACACCGAAATACAGTTCCATGTGCCGGTAACCGTTCCAGGCCAGGGTGCCGATTCGGTCGCCAGGTTGCACGCCCAACGCAACCAGCGCATTGGCCACTTGTTTAGCGCGTTCGCCGATGTCGGCGTAAGTGCAGTGATGCACCGATCCATCTGCCGTGCGTGAGGCAATTTCAGTGTGCGGATGCGCCTTCAGCGCATGTTCCAGAACGGAAGAAATCAACAGCGGTTGATCTTGCATCAAGCCCAGCATGGTTTTGTGTTCCTTTTATTCTTGTTTGATGTCGACGTTTCAGAAGTGGCAGAGACTCACAGATAGCCGAGCGGATAAATCATGCAAGCAGCCGTTTCAAGGCGCACGACGGAGCAAGAAATGCGACAGTGCCGGGATCAGCACCAGAGCGCCGACCATGTTCCAGATGAACATGAAGGTCAGCAGGATGCCCATGTCGGCCTGGAACTTGATCGGCGACCACGCCCAGGTGATCACGCCCGCCGCCAGGGTGATGCCGACCAGCGCCACCACTTTGCCGGTGAACGCCACGGAGTTTTTGTAGGCTTCGGTCAACGACAGACCGGCACGCTGCTGAGCCAACTGAACACTGAGCAGGTACAGCGCGTAATCGACACCGATGCCGACACCCAAGGCAATCACCGGCAAGGTCGCGACCTTCACGCCCATGCCCAGCCAGACCATCAACGCCTCGCAGAGAATCGACGTCAGCATCAACGGCACGACCGCCACCACCACCGCTCGCCAGCTGCGGAAGGTGATGAAGCACAGCACGATCACCGCGCCATATACGTAGAACAACATGGTGCGATTGGCGTCGCGCACGACGATATTGGTCGCCGCTTCGATCCCGGCGCTACCGGCGGCGAGCATGAACTGCCGATCGTCGTTGCTGTGTTCACGGGCGAACTGATCGGCCACTTTCACCACGTGATCGAGGGTTTCGGCCTTGTGGTCGGAGAGATAAGCGATCACCGGCATCATCGAGCAGTCACTGTCGAACAGTTCCGGGTTGTTCACCGAGGCCTGCTGCGCGCCGTAGTTGAGCACGTTCTGGTTGCGCGCGACGGTCAGCATTTTCGGGTTGCCTTCATAGGAACCCGCCGTAATCTGGCGCACAGCGTTGACCAGCGACACGGTAGTCTGCACGCCCGGTTGCTGTTGCAGCAGCCAGCCGAGACGATCGGCTTCCACCAGGGTTTCGTACTTCAGGCAACCTTCGCTGGCTGTTTTGACCATGACCGCAAACTGGTCGCTGGACAGCGAATAATTGGCAGTGATGTAGGCGTTGTCACGGTTGTAACGTGAGTCGGCGCGTAGCTCGGGTGCGCCCGGATCGAGATCACCAATCTTCAACTGCGTGCTGACCATGAAGCCGCCTGCCGCCAGCAACCCGGCCACCACCACCGCCACCGTCGCCCAGCGACGCTCGGTAAAACGGTCAAGCAGGCTCCACAAATTGCCTAGCCCTTTCCCTTTCAGCTCCTGCCTTTCCTGACGCAAGCTGCGCGCCGCCGCCTTGGGACTGACACCCCAATAAGACAGCAGCACTGGCAGCAACACCAGGTTGGTAAAGATCAAGACCGCCACACCAATGCTCGCGGTGACGGCCAGGTCCTGGATCACCGGAATGTCGATCAGCATCAGTACCGCAAAACCCACGGCATCGGCCAGCAATGCGGTCAGCCCGGCCAGGAACAGGCGGCGGAAGGTGTAACGCGCGGCGACCAACTGATGGGTGCCGCGTCCGACGTCCTGCATGATCCCGTTCATTTTCTGCGCACCGTGGGACACGCCGATGGCGAACACCAGAAACGGCACCAGAATCGAAAACGGGTCGAGTACATAACCGAACAAGGTGATCAGGCCCAGCTGCCAGACCACCGCAACCACCGAGCACAGAATCACCAGCGCGGTGCTGCGCACGCAACGGGTAAAGCCAAAGATGATGGCAGTGGCAATCAGCGCTGCGGCGCCGAAGTACATCATGATCAGCATCAGGCCATCGATCAGATCGCCCACCAATTTGGCGAAACCGATCACGCGGATCTTGATCGGGCCTTTGCCCTCTTCACCGGCAACGTGTACCGCGCGGCTGCTGGCAAACTCAAACTTGTTGCGTAGCTGCTCTTCAAGCATCCGCGAAAAATGGTGATAGTCGATTGCGGCGCCCGTGACCGGATCCTTCTCCAGCAGCGGCACCACAATCATGCTCGATTTGAAATTATTGCCGACGAGACTGCCGATGATCCCGGACCGGGTAATGTTCAAGCGCAGTTGCTCGACGCCAGTGGCCGAGCCGACGTAGGAGTCCGGCATGACCGGGCCACCACGGAAGCCCTCCTCCGTGACCTCGGTCCAGCGCACGGCAGGCGTCCACAATGACTTTATCCAGGCCCGGTCCACGCCCGGGGTCAGGAACAAGGTGTCATTAACCTGCTTGAGCACCTCCAGGTATTTCGGGTCGTAGATGTCGCCGTCGGTGTTTTCCACCACCACCCGAACCGTATTGCCCAGCCCGCGTAACGACTGGCGATTCTCAAGGTAGTTTTTGATGTACGGCTGACTCTGCGGAATCATCTTTTCGAAGCTGGCATTGAGCGTCAGCCCAGTGGCCGCGAAATAGCTCAGCACTACCGTCACGATCAGGCAGGTCAGCACCACCAGCAGGCGATTGTTGAAAATCAGGCGTTCAAGGACATTGCCGGAGCGTGCATCGAAGCCCTTCAGCTCTCGGATCACCGGCATCGTATCGAGGTTGTAGTTACCCATGAAGTGGCTCGTCTCTTTTTATTATGTGGGGTGGGCTCATTCGAAGGGCAACTGGCGCAAGCCTCGTGCGCCTGCGACCACCACGGCGCCTGATGCGATGGCCTGCGCCGCAGCGGCGGGCCCCAGGCGGTCTTGTGGCTTTTGCGTGAAACTTGCTCCGTCGTCGGTGCTGACAAGCACATGCCCGGCCTGGCTGACCAGGATGATTCGGCCGTCGGCGGTGATCGTGCTCGCGGTGATGCTTGAGGACAGACCCAACTCAACCTTGTCCCAGTTCACGCCGTGATCGACGCTGCGATAGACATTGCCCCGCAGGCCATAAACGAGCACCGAGCCCGGCTTGCCGGTGATGCCGAAATAGCTGCCGCCGTAGGGCGTCGGGATGTTGATGAAGCGTTGCGTTGCCGGGTCCAGTTTCAATACCAGGCCTTGCTCGCCGACAATGAACAGGTCATCGCCGATTGCACGCATCCCGTAGAAATTCAGCGCCCCCGGATTGTCGGTGCGATCCATCAACGGAACCCAGCTCCGGCCGCCGTCTTCGGTACGGAAAATCAGATTGAACGCGCCGACGATATATCCGGTTTTATCATTGGCGAACCAAACGTCCAGAAAAGGTTTGTCAGCCCCTTCATCGACCATTCGTTGAGCCTCAGCCAATAACGCATCATTGGGCTGTTGCCCTTCTTGCCTCTGAAAATGGTCGAGCATGATCTGCCCCACCTGACGGCCATCGAGCTGACGCTTCCAGGTTTCACCACTGTTGTCGCTGTGCAACACAATGCCGTCGTGCCCGACCGCCCACCCCTGCGTCGGGCTCGGAAACTGCACGGCCACCAGATCGGAACTCACCGGCACTTGTGCCTGGTGCCAGCGGACGCCGTTATCATCGGAATAAAAAATATGGCCGCGTTGGCCCACGGCGACCAGGCGCTCACCTGCACGGGTCAACCCGGTGAACATCCCGCCAATCGCCTGTTCACTCTGTATCGCGGGGCTCGACAGCACGTCGACAAAATCGGCGGCGACTACGGCTCTGGTAAATGGCACGGCCAACGCCACGGTTAGCGCAGTGAGCGCAATCCATCTAAATGTATTCATGAGGTTTACTCGGCAAAAAAAGCCGCCGAACAGTGCGGTACACACTGTCGACGACAAAAAATCCCTGTGTTATGGCTCAGCGAATACCCGTGCCGGCCAATGACTCAGGTGCCCATTGCGCTTTCGAAAGCGGGTCGATGTACTTGACGCCGCCGTACGGGCCATAGATGCCGGTGATGTTGTAGCTGCCAGAGACCAGGTCATAAATCATGTGGTTATCGGAATTCGGCGCCTGCACGTCATAGCTGTATGCCAGGTGTGCAAAGGATCCGCGGTACAGCTTGCCGCTGGCGTCATATTCATCCGAAGCCAGGGCGATCCAACTGTCTTCGTCGAGGTAGAAGGTGCGCTTGCTGTAGATGTGGCGTTTGCCCGGTTTCAGCGTGGCTTCGACCACCCACACGCGGTGCAACTCCCAGCGCATCAGGTCCGGATTGACGTGATGCGGCGTGGTGATATCCGCAGCGTCCTTGTGATAGTTCAACTTGTAAGTGTTGTAAGGAATGATCATTTCCTTCTTGCCGACGAGTTTGAAGTCGTAACGGTCCATTGCGCCGTTGAATACCCAGGCATCGTCATAGGTCGAAGCACCGGCCGAGCCAGGGTTTGGCGTGTCGTAGGCGATATCCGGTGCGAGTTTCACGCGGCGCTGACCTGGCAGGTATTGCCAGCCACGACGCTCCATTTTCAGAGGGTTGACGGCATCCTGCACCAGGATGGCTTCGCCTGCGCGACGGGCCGGGGCCTGGTAGTAGAGTTTGGTCTTGAAGAACAGATCCGTCTCTTTCGCCGGTTCCATACGCTTCGGATCGTACAGCGGGTATTCCAGATAGGCATTACCGGACGTGGCCAGAATTGCCCTCCCGGAACTGTCGACGTTCCAGGAGTCATATTTGATATTGGTGGCATAACCCTGATAACGCAGCAGGTGGTTCCACATGGCCTCATAGCCATCTTTCGGGATCGGGAATGGAACGCCGGGCAACGCGTTTTGCAGTGCTACCCCGCCTTCGAGTGTCTGGGTGCCGACGGCATTTTTTGCGGTGTTATCCAGCAACCGTTGAGGCAGCGCAACGCTGCGATGGGTCGGAAACACATCGACCCGGAACGTCGGGTAACGCTTGAGCAGTTCTTGCGTGGTCGCGGTCAGTTTGTCGGTGTATTGACTGACGTTTTTGCCATCGACGACGACGCGTGGCTTGTCGGCCTCGTAAGGGTCCGGACGGAACGAACTACCCGGTTGAAAACTGGCCGGCGCCGTGGTGAGACCGCCGGTGTAGGATGGAATGGTGTTGTCGGCATTGCCGGCCTTTTCAGCGCCGACGCCTGTCAGGCTGTTGCCGAGCTTGGCCGCCTCATCGGGGGACACGGCTGCGTGTGCCGCACCAGCGATGGCAACGGTCAATGCAGTGAACAAAAGCGTGTTGACGAACTTCATGGAGTGACTCCTGCTATCAAGCAAAGACTTCGATCAAATGGTCGTTTTGAAGGTAAAAGTGACCATGCCCCGATCCTTGAGCTGAGGCTGCGTACCGCCGAAAGCAGTGGTCTGCCCCGGTACGCAGTTGTATTGGCCGTTGGCCCCTGGTGCAGCGCCCTGGCCCTGTGCACCGGCGCCACCGGCTGAGCCACAGGTGTCGAACGGACCAAAGTTGTCCACGTACTTCAGGTCAAACCGGTACTGGTTGTGCACGTCCATGCCAACGCCGACCGAGTAACTTCCGGAGTCCTTGTTACCCCCGAGCTGAACCGACGAGTTGCCCGCAAGGCCGACGCTGTAGTTGGCCGGCAGGTACATATCGATGCCGGGGAACACCTGATACCAGGTCGGGTTGAAGTTGACGCCCAGGACGTAGTTGTCCTTGGTGACCTTGTCGACACCGCGATACCAGTCTTCGCCTTTGAACAACTGCTTGTTCTCGGTGACGTCCAGCCAGCGGCTGTAGGCGAGTTCAACCAGCAAGGTCGAACTGTCCCAGACCGGTGTCGCACCGAAAGTGGTCAAGCCGTTAAGCACCGCGTGCACGGTGTTGCCTCGGGCCACGCCGTTATCACCATCAAAGCTGCTGATGAAGCCAGGCAAACCGGCAGCACCGGCTACCGGATTGACCGTTGCCGGCACGCTGGCCAGCGGCATGTTGTGTCGATAGTTCAGGTCGAGACCGACGCTGACACCTTCGATGCTTTTCGACAGGCTGATGCCGTAGATATCGATGTCGTCGACATAGAACTGGTTGTAGCTGCCGGCATTGCCGGAGATCAGTTGCGCAGGGCCGATCGCCGTAGGTTGCAACACCAGGTTCGGCAGAATGTCGGAGGTTTTGCGGTAGTAGAAACCCAGCGTACCCTGCAGCCATTCCGGGCTCCATTTGGCCATCAGGCCGAAGTCACCTTGGTTGTCTGGGATAAACGTATGCCCGTTGGTCAGCCGTAAAAACTGGTTGGCACCCAGTGGGCCCGGTGTGCCGAACAGCGGGTTTTTGCCGCCGATCAACGACAGGTTGTGCCCGCCATTTTGAATGCCGTCGTTGAACCCCAGATAAGTGCCCGACTCCGGCAACCGCGCGGCGTCCCAGTCCAGGAAGTACTGCGCGGCGAGGGTCAGTTCCGGGTTGACCGTGAGGCTGGTGGACAACTGATTACGCGGAATGAACAGTTCTTTGGCTTCTGTTCCCGGGACCGCCAGCGACTTGGAAATGTCCAGGCCGGACTGGCCATAGCTGTTGCCATGGGCAAAGGCGAGAATGCTTTCGCCCCAGTAAACGGTGTGCTTGCCGAGCTTGCCGCTGAGCAGTGATTCATCGCCGACTTCAGTGCTGCCAAACACGAAGGCATCAAGGATTTCCGAAGAAGGACCGTTGTAATACCGATCGGCGTAACCGCTTTGATGACGAGAGTCCGGCTTACCGTTGTTGAGCTGATTGGTCGAGGCGTTATCGCTGCCAATATCGTCGTAGGCGTGGTCGTACCAGGTGTTGGCACTGACACGGAAACCGACTTTTTCTTTGTAAACCACGTCCAGTTCGGACAGCACATCCAGTCGTTGAGCAACGGGACTGCCGGAGGAGAAGTTGCGATCCCCGTCATTGTTGTTCCACGAATTGGCCAACTTACTGTTGGGAGCTTCCACGCGCTGGGCATAGTTGAACTTCAGCGTGTTGTCGAAGCGAACCGCAAAGTCTTCATTCCCCGTGTTGATCTCCACAGCCCCCACGGGCGCGATGCCCAGGCCGGTGAGAATGGCGGAGGCCAACAACCCTTTGCGAAGGTTTGCATGGCAGATCTTATTATTTTTGTTCATCTAGCTTGCCACCTGCTCTATGGTTTACGAAAAGTCATGGGTTGAATCACGGCGTAGTGAGCCTCCTCTCAGGTGCGCTGCAAAAGGGTGACCGACACCGCCCGGCCCAGGGCGGTGCTATGTTGTAAAGCCGTGCGGGCACCAGCAATTTGCCTGCCGTCGGCCATGTCGCGCAGTTGCCAGACCAACTCGACCAGTTGCGCCAACCCGGTGGCACCCGGAGCGTGACCACGTCCCAGCAAGCCACCCGATGGGCACACTGCATTCACCTTTCCTTTCAGGCGGTGTCCTTGCTGCACGAATCGATCGATCTCGTCCTCCCGGCAAAAGCCCAGCGCGGCGCTATTGACCATGAAGTCGCCGACGCTTTGGTCGTGCAGTTCAACCACGTCGATGTCTTCCGCACCGAGGCCCGCTTGCTGATAAGCCAACTGCGCGACTCGCCGGGTGGTCGCCTGTCCGAGCACATCCAGAACGCAACCCGCTTCCTGCTCTGAAGCGCTGTCACTGCCCCTGACACTGGCCAGCACGGTGACGTCCGCCCGAGCGCCGAAGCGCAAGGCGAAGGCCGGGGTACAGAGCAGGATGGCCGCTGCACCGCAGGCTGGCGGGCACAGATAAGGCGGGAGCCAGCCGTCGCGATCCGGCACGCGGTTCAACACGGCGTAGGGATTGAGCCCGGCCTGGGCCCGTGCCCGCTCAAGCACTTGATCGAAGCTGCTTTGAGCAATGCCCATGCGTGTCAATAACCAGCTGGTTTGGGCAGCGAACAGCAGCGCCGGTTGTTGTCGACGCTCGATAAAGCCGATGGGGTTCTCATCCTGTCTGACCGTTGCCGACTCATCGCGAGCGAGATCTTTCAATCCGAAAAACTCATGATTGGAAATGCGTGCCGGCATGCACTCGACGCCAACCAACAGGACACATTCAGCCTGGCCGCACAGCAGGCTATTGCGGGCCAACTGGAAAGCACTACTGGCCGACGCACAGCCATCGCCGAGACTGAAAATCGGCACTCCCGAGTAGCCAATCTGCGACAACATCTGCTCGGCGATACCGGTTTCACCGTATACGCAGGAAGTAAACACCTGGTCGACCAGGTCATAGTCGATCCGCGCATCGGCCAGCGCCGCACGAATGGCTTGCCCCGCCAACGCCGCGTGACTGTCGGAGCCACCCAGCGGTAGAAACGGCACCATTCCTGCACCGGCGATCAGCACTTTTTCAGACATGAACCTGCTCCCACTCGCCGATACGTTGGCGCTTTTGTGAGGTCAGACTATTGCGAAGTCGAAAAGCGAACCCCCCCATTGACTGGGGGGGCGGCTGGAAATCGGATTAGGGGGGAGAATTGAAGGATGATCCGAACGGATCACCTCGGGTGGCGGACCCCGCATTAGCCCGCTGTCTCGAGAATTCCCAGCATGTATGCACGCGCGACTACATGCTGTCTTGTGCCGGCCTGGAATTTTCCAAACAGGTTTTTCAGGTGCCACTTCACGGTTTCCTCACCAACATTCAGCGCCAGGGCGATTTGCTTGTTGGACAGGTTGCGAGCCAACAGCTGCAACACCTCGCGTTCCTTGGGCGTCAAGAGACGACTCGGGGACACGCTCAAAGGGGTGGATTCCGGTCGCGGAACAGGTGCGGGCGTAGAGGTCGCCGCAAGCAATGGGACCGTTTCACCCTGGAGCGTCTGCTCCCATTTGATCAGGTCCGGATGGGTGTCCTGCACTACGCGTAACATACCGTTTTCTTGCGCGAGGCTGACAGCCTCCAGCAAATACTCAGTGCCGCCCTGTCCCGTCGCCCGAAGTGCCAGTGCCCTGAGCAGCTTGATCTGTACGATGTCTCGCCCACGACGCAGGTATTCGGCTGTTTCGCCAACCTTGTCCAGCACCGCCAGCATAGCCTCCCAGTCACGTTGGGCCAGTAAGGCATAAGCGTTGGCTACCCCGGCCAGCAAGTCCAGTTCCGGACCCAGCAACCCTGCTCGCTCACGGGCAATAACCGGCGTGAAACTGTCCAGCCGTCGCCATAATGCCTGACAGGTATCGCTGCGTCCCTGCAAGGCATGCAGGCGTATCTGCTCTCCCAGGGAGGCAATGCAGAATCGTGGAATATTTCGCTCTTCTCCAAGGGCGAATAACGCCTCGAGCAGATCCTGCCCGCGATGCCCCTGCCCCTGGAGTGAGGCCAGTCGAGCGGCGGCGAGGAAACCCTGCACAATGGCATCGGGGGACGCCAATCGCTCAACGATATCCAGCCTGTTCGCCAGCACCGTAGCGGACTCCTGAATTTCCCCCTGTTCCAGCAACACCGTCGCCAGAGCGCTCGCTAAAATGACCGCCACCGGACTGCGCCGACCGATGTCCTGTTCGGCATGCAACAGGCTGTCGTGCAACGCCGTGCGCGCCGACACCATTCGACCCTCGTATAAATAAGCAAGACCGACCACCCACTCGCCATACCCGCGAATGGCATCAAGGCCAGGACTACCCGCGTAACGCGGTGCTCGCTGAAGGATTCGTCGGGCTTTCTCCGGTTGTCCCTGCAACAGCGTCAGCCGGGCGATCTGGCTCGCGACAATGGCTTGCACCTTGATTGAGAATGAAGGCAATCGATCGACCCAAGGCATGATGAGTTCATACGATTGATCCGGATGGTCCGCAAAGTAGGCGGCTGCGGCGGCGATGGCGGCAGCTTCACAACGTGTCGCCTCGTCGGCGGACGGATGCTGTTCAATAGCAGCAATCAATTGCGCCGCTTCTGCCTGACGCTCTCCCATTGCCAATGGCCAGGCCGCCGCCAGGCAGATGCGCGGATGCGACAACACGTCAGCGGGGCCAAGCTCCTCGACCCACTCCAGCACCCGGCTGAACTGCCCTTGCAACATGACTTCGTACAGGCAATTGCCGATCAACGTATAGGCCGATTGGGGCATGCCCGCCAACAGATATTGCCGGGCGGCCTGCTCCAGGAAACCGTGGTGTTCCAGCCACACAGCGCCGCGCCGGTGATAACCCTGACGCTCCTCCAACGGCAAGTCGGCAAAACGGCCGAGGAGAAATTCCCGCGCCAATGGATGGATGCGCACCCAGTCACTGTCGATACTTTCAACAAAAATCGGTGTCGAGGCACACAATTCCTTCAGCAACTCACCCGAGCGAGCGTTGCCCGTCAGCGCCTCGCATAACAAGGGCTGGACCATTTCCAACAATGCAATGCCGGTCAGAAAGTGAACCTGCTCCTGCGGAAGATGTGCGACCAGACTGTCGACGAAATAACGCTGGATATCACCCCGACAAGTCGACAACTCTTCGACTGCCGCACTCCGATTCGGGCTCTTCTCCAACGCCGAAATCGCTAATTGCAGGCCAAGCGGCCAGCCTTCGGTTATCTCGTGCAGCCGCACGCAGAGGTCGGCATCAACCCTTGTGCCGAAACGGTCATTGAGGATGGCGATCGCCTCTTCCACATTCAGCCGTAAAGCCGCAGTCATGATCGTCGTGAAAAGCCCTCTTGCCGCGAGGTCCGCTACCTGCAGATTCAACCGTACCCGAGAGGCCATGATGATGCGCAAATTGGCCGGCGCGTTGTGCAACAGGTACGTCAGGGAGTAACGGATCGTCAGCTCGGGCAGGGTATCCACTTCATCCAGAATCAATACGGTTTCGCTACCCAGATCGGCCACTTCCGCCAACCACTGCGTCAGCCCTTCCTGTTCGTCACGCCCCAATCCCGCAATAGGCTCGAATGCGCGGGCAAACGACGGCCGACCGCTGCCAATTGCCATGGCAACTCCCAGCCCCTGGACAAAACGCGCACCATCATCCTGTGCATCCAGCGTCATCCAGGCCACCACGGCCCCCTGAGACAAACATTCACGGCGCCATTGGGTCAGCAGAAAGGTTTTGCCGAAGCCTGCCGGCGCTTGAACGGCGATCACCACTTTGTCTGTCAGTTCCTGGGTATGAATACCCAGGCGGTTTCGCATCCGTGATGATTTCTGACTACGCGGCGGTGTCGTTTTGAGGATCAGTTGGGGCTCTATGCAATCCATTTCTTTCAGACCCTGGTGGTTGAGAGACGCCTACCCAAGGAGCGTCTGAAGGTCGCTGGATACAGTTCCAAACGGTCGAACACTACCATGGAATAGTCCGGGGGTTTGAACCCCGGTGCAATCCAATGCAAGCCGCTTGCGTACTTTCGGTGCAGTGACCTGCTCGCCACGCAAAAGAATCCGCTACCTTCCAGCCAGGGCTCTGTATTCAGCCGGTGTACTGGCGTGCGCAACCTTGAACGCTGCAGTCAGGTGGCTCTGAGAGCTGAAACCACACTCCAGTGCCACATGCAAAATGGGTAGATCGGTCTGCATGAGCAGATCACGTGCATGTTCCAGTCGTACATTCATTACATAGCGATGGGGCGGCATACCCATGGCGCGCTGGAACAGCCGCCGGAAATGAGCCGGGCTGACACCCGCCTGGCCAGCCAGTGTGCTGATCGAGAGTTCCTGCCCCAGATTTTCGCGAATGAAGACCAGTACTGTATGCAGGCGCGCCAGATGAATATGCGGCGGATAAATACCTCTGCTCGCGTCAACTCGTAGCGCACGATACACCTGCTCAAGCATGACCATGGCCAATCTTGCCATGAACCCCTGATCAGCCCCTTTCCCAAGACTTAGCTCATCCATCAATTGCCGGGCCGCTGCGCTCACCAAACCATCACTGACGGGCAATGGTGCCTGCGCGCCAGCGCATAGCTCACGCAATTGTCGAAACACGCCATCAGTGCGATCGGGCAGATAAAAAACCGCGAAATCAATGCTGCCGGAATAGTGCCATTGAGTGGCACAACCTGCAGGCAGCAGCATTGACAAGCGGGGCATCGATGTTGAGCGCAACTCGCCCCCCGCCCCCTCATCAGCCCGCGAGCCACCGAACTGGGTCAGCAGGGCCATGAAGTCAACGGGCGGGACGGATAGATCAGTCGTATGCAGGAAATAGCGCTCCGCATACAACGGGATTTCACTGCACACCACGCCGCCCAGCAAGGGTAATCCCAGTGTTTCATGGACCTGTTGTTGCGGATTCATGGGCATCTCGGGATGAGCATATTTTGACAAATATGACCGCTTTTCAGGTGAGTTGTCGATGCCGGGAAGAACAATAATCGGCCAAATATTTCGCCACTCGCCTTAATGCGAGGCAGGCACAACCGCCCGCCCGCATGACTGATCACAGCCAGGAGAACAGCATGAGCAAGAAGACCGTCACTGTATTCGGCGCCACCGGGACTGCCGGCGTCGCCTGCGTCAATGAGTTCATTCGCCAGGGCCTGGTCAATGTCAATGTGCTGGCGCGCCGCTCCGGCCAGGTGGAACGCTCATCGTCGGGCATCAGCAAGAGCGAGGCGCAAAAACAGCTGCAGTACGCCGAATGGGCGCGTCAGGGCGTGACCATCAAGGAAGTCGACGTCACCATTGCCGAAGCGCTGGTCCCGGCGCTGCGCGGCACCGACTACCTGGTGTCCTGCGTCCCCCTCTACGCCACCGAATCGCAGATGCCGCTGATCTTTGCCGCCAAGGAAGCCGGGGTCGAACGCTTCGTGCCATCCGAGTACGGCGCGATCTATGAATTCGAACAGTTCTGGCAGACCGACACCACGCACCGCTTGATGGCCCGGCAGAAGGCGTTCATCCGGCGCATGATCGAACTGGCCGGCATGGACTACACCATCATTCCGGCCGGTGCCTGGATCGAGTACTACATGCTCGAGCCGGTGATGGTGATGGGTGATCCCGACGCCAAGCTGGCCTGGTCGACCGGCGCGGATGTCGGCCGCATCATCCCGCATGTGCTGGCCCACCCGGCCTCGCGCAATGCGATCTGTCCAGTCGCGGCCACGGCCTGGTGTTCGTGGAACGAGCTGTTGGCCGCGCGCGAACAGGCCGTGGGTCGTCCGATCGAGCGTAACGAGTTGACGCCCGAGCAGTGGCGCGCAGCCTACGCGGCTTCCCGTCCCGGTGCCATCCAGACCCTGCTGGCGATCGGCGTCGCCATGGTCGATACCCCAGCGGGCATGTCGCTGTGCGGCCACTGGAACAAGACCTTCCTCCCCGAGTTCAAGGGGACGCCGCTGCAAGAGCTGTTCGTCGACACCGTAGAGCCTTTCGTCGAGGCCACGCGCGCCACGCTGATCGCCGCCGGCGAACTGCCGGCCGACGCCTGACGCGTCTCGAAAACCAGAGTGCAGGCCATAAGAAAAACCGAGTGATATGACGAGGCCCATCATGAAACTAAGTAACCGGATCAACCTGCCTGACATTTCAATAACCGGCTTTGAAACGCCCCTGAACGAGGTCGAGCGCAGCATCCAGGACAGCGTGCATCGCTTTGCCAAGGATTTCATGCGTCCCCTCGGCCAGGAACTCGACAAGATGACCGCAGAGCAGGCGGTCGCCCCCGGCTCGCCGTACTACAGCATGTTCAGCGAAGCCGCCAAGCTGGGCCTGGATTCCGATCTGCTGGCCGAACTGCCGCCGGAAACGGCTGTACGCGTCGAGTCCATGATCGGCGAGGAAATGGGCTGGGGCGATGCCGGCCTGGCGGTTTCCCTGGGCGTCAGCACCTTCCCGAACGAGATGGCCAAAGCCGTAGGGAACCAGGAGCTGATCGATCTGAGTGCCGGGAAAATCGGCTGCTGGATGATCACCCATCCGGACAAGGGCACTGACGTCAGCGCCTTCGACTTGCAGCGCGACTGGGTGCCGGGGCAGTTGGGCAACAAGGGCAATCTCTTCGCCAAGGTCGGCGAGCACGAGATCGTCATCAACGGCCAGTGCTCGGCCTGGGTGTCCAACGGCGCGGTGGCCCAGGTGGCTCTGGCCTACATGACCGCCGACTATGGCAACGGCTTCTACGATGCCAATGGCTTGCCCTATGGCATCTCCGTAATCGTGCCGCTGGACTTGCCCGGTGTCAGCAAGGGCAAGCCGCTGGAGAAGATCGGCCAACGCGCGCTGCCGCAGGGCGAAGTGTATTTCGACAACGTGCGGATTCCCAAGCGCTTCGCCGTGGCCCTGCAGGACGAGTACTACGGCAACGTCGTTTCGACCTGGTCGTTCGCTGGCACCCACATGGCGCAATGGTTCACCGGCGTGGCACGTTCCGCCTTCGAACTGGCCCTCGCCTACTGCCATGAGCGCAAGCAGGGTGGCCAACTGCTGATCAACCACCAGCTTACCCGCTACCGCATCGGCGACATGATGCGTCGTGTCGAGCTTTGCCGGGCTGTCGCCCGCCGCTCCCTGGCCTATGCGCGCCTGTCCCCGCAGGGGCACCCCTGTGCCACGGCTTCCAGCAAGGTCACCGTGACCGAAGAGGCCATGCGCGTAGTCAGCGATGCCTTGCAGCTGTTTGGTGGCAACGGCCTGACGCGCGAGTACCCCATGGAGAAGTTGTTCCGCGATGCCCGCGCCGCGCTGATCGAGGACGGCGAGAACATGATGCTCACCACCCGCCTTGGCTTCCTTGTCCAGGAGCTCTACGAAGACGGCTGGCCCCGGTACTGATCCCAAACCCGACTAACAATAAACTTTGGAGACAATAGAAATGGCTAAGTATCCCGTAGTTGTCTATGGCGCCAGTGGCTACACCGGCATGTTGACCATGGACTGGCTGATCGACCAGAACATCCCCTTCACCGCCGTGGCGCGCAACGCCAAGCGCGCGCAGGAAATGATGGCGCAACGGGTGGTACGGCTGGAGTCCGCGACCTACGAAATCATCGAGGCCGAGCACAACGTCGAGTCGCTGAGCGCCGCCTTCAAGGGGGCCAAGGTGGTCTGCAACACCGTCGGCCCCTTCGTCAACTTCGGTCTGACCACCGTTGAAGCCGCGCTCAAGGCCGGCTGCCACCACATAGATACCACCGGCGAGCAAAGCTATGTCCGTCAGGTTCGCGAGCAATTTGGCGAGCTCTATCGTCAGGCTGGACTGCTGGTTTCGCCATCGCTGTCCTACATGTTCAGCTTCTCCGAGATCGCCGCCGAACTGGCGCTGGAAACCCCCGGCATCGACGTACTGGAAACCGCCGCTCTGTGCCGCGGCCCGCGTGATGTCGCAGGGGTCAGCCTGGGCTCGGCGGCCTCGATTTTCGAATTGTTCCACCGGGAGCAGTTCTACCTGTGGGAAAACAAGCTGGTGCAGCACCCAGCCACCGCTTCGTTCAACATTGTCGACCCCAACTTCATGCAGCCGGTTTTCTGCCTGCCTTGGGGGGGCACCTCGCTGCCGATTTACTTCGAGCATGATCCGCGCGTGCGCGCCTGCACCTCCGCGGTCGGTTTCTACGACAACAATGTGATGCCGATGGTGCATGGCCTCAGCCAGAAGTGGGAAGCGGAATACAAGCACTTGTCCAAGGAGCAGCAGGACGCGGTGGTGAGGAGCCTGGTAGAGGCCACCACACCGAGCATGCCGCCCCGCGAACGCACCACCTTGCAACGCAGCGTCGACATCGCTATCGGCCGCGGTCACCTGGCCGCCGTGCGCGCTACCGTGCATGGCGTCACACCCTATATTTCCACCGGTGCCCTACAGGCCGCGGCGGCAGTCAAGCTGCTCGACGGCGACACCAACAAGGTCGGCTTCGCTTCCGGCTCCAAGGCTTTTGGACACCGCTATCTGCTCGGCTTCCTGGAAGAGCGCGGCCTGGCCCGTGCCACCGTTAGCAAACTCTGATTACCGGCACAGGAACCACTTATGGCCATCATCGACTTTTACGATCGCGGCTGGGGCATCAACCCTGCCGGGGTCGCCTACATCCAGGGCGAGCGCTCTTACACCTTCAACGAAATCGGCGAGCTCTCGTGTCGCATCGCCAACAAGCTGCTCGCACTGGGCTTGCCGAAGGAAACCAAGGGCGCCGTCTGGTCAGGTAACGACGTCACCGCCTGGGCCTGCACACTGGGTCTATGGCGCGCCAACATGACCTGGATTCCAGTCAACGCGCGCAACTCGAGCGAAGAGAATCACTACATCCTCGACGCATTCGACTGCGAGGTGATGTTCTACCAGAACGATTTCGCGCAAATCATCACCGAGCTACGGCCCAGGCTGCCGAAGATCAAGCACTGGATCTGTATCGATGCCGACGCCGTCGATGCACCCTCGTTGGAGCTATGGAGTGCCGGCCAGCCGGCGAGTCGTCCCGAAGTCGCCTATGACATGGACGACGTGGTGGCGGTCTCCCCCACTGGTGGCACTACGGGCACGCCAAAGGGAGTGATGAACACCCACCGCAGCGTGCAGACGTTCATCGCCCACTTCATGCTGACCTGTGCTTATCGCAATGGTGAAAAGCCGGTGAATATGGCTGCTGCACCGATGACCCACACTGCCGGCCTGTTGTCCGTACCCTGCACGGCGCAAGGTGGCACTGTAGTGGTTATTACCAAACCCGATCCGGCATTGATGTTGAACGCCATTGCGCAGCACAAGGTCAGCGAGCTCTTTCTGCCGCCAACGGTGATCTACAGGCTGTTGGAAATTCCCGGTATCGAGAAGCTGGACTTCTCCTCGGTGAAGTACCTGATGTACGGCGCTGCTCCGATGTCGGTAGACAAGCTGAAGAAAGCTATCGAGATTTTCGGCCCGGTCATGACCGGCGGCTATGGTCAGACCGAAGCACCGGCCAGCATCGCCAACTTTCGTCCTGACGAGCATCTGGTGGGTGACCAATTCGCCGACGACGAACGCCTGTCCTCGGTCGGCCGCCCTAACCCGCTGGTCCGCGTCGAAGTGATGAGCGACACCAACCAGATCCTGCCGCGCGGTGAAACCGGTGAAATATGCGTGCGCGGCGACCTGATCATGAAGGGTTACTACAAGCAGCCGGAGAAGACCGCCGAGACCATCGTCGACGGTTGGCTGCATACCGGCGACATCGGCCATATCGATGCCGAAGGCTATCTGCACCTCACCGATCGCAAAAAGGACATGATTATTTCCGGCGGTTTCAACGTCTATCCCAGCCAGGTCGAGCAAGTGCTGTGGGGACATCCGGCCGTTCAGGACTGTGCCGTGATTGGCGTGCCCGATGAAAAATGGGGCGAGGCCGTCAAGGCCGTGGTCGAGCTCAACCCAGGCCAGGAAACCACCGAGCAGGAGCTTATCGAACTGTGCAAAGCCAAGCTGGGCAGCGTGATGGCACCGAAGTCTGTCGACTTCACTACCAGCCTGCCACGTAGTCCGGTGGGCAAGGTGCTGAAAAAAGAACTGCGTCAGCCGTATTGGAAAAACTCAGCCCGCAAGATCTGACACAACCGCAGATCTCAGGCCCGCCGGACTACCCGATCGGGAAAAAATCGAGGTCGATCTCAACCTCGGCCTGCTCGTGGCCGAGATACGCCTGCCTGAACCTGGTAACGACCAGCAACTTCAGTAAGCCGCTGCCCAGGCGCACCCAACGTCAACCACGCCGTGGGGTGCGAACTGGACACTGACCAACTGAATATAAGGAACTTTCAATGAGCAATATCTATATCGCCGGCATCGCCATGACCGTCTTCGGTCGCCACATCGAACGCAGCCTCGACGACTTGGCACGTGAGGCTTTCCAGGGCGCATTGAAGGACGCCCACTGCAGTGCCGCCGATCTCGATATCGCATTTTATGCCGGCATGACCAATGGCCCATTGCAAGGCCAGCTCTCGATCCCCGGTCAAGTCGTGTTCAGCAAGATCGGTATTCAAGGCATTCCTATCTATAACGTCGAGAATGCCTGCGCTTCGGGCAGCTCAGCCTTCAATTTGGCCGTGCAAAGCCTCAAGGCCGGTACAGCCAGTATCGCGCTGGCGTTGGGTGCGGAAAAGATGAACATCCCGGATAAACTAAAGGCCCTCTCGCTGTTCGAGGCTGGTTGGGACGTATCTCGAGCCGAAGAGAATTATCAGACGCTGGTGAAAATGGGCGAAGGCGTGGTGCCGCCCGCCGGGTCGGAATCGGACAAGCCTTACAGTAAGTTCATGGCCATCTATGCCGCATTATGCCGCCAGCATATGAAAACCTACGGCACCACGCAGCGGCAGATCGCAGCGGTGTCGGCGAAAAACCACACCCACTCGGTCCATAACCCCTACTCGCAATTTCGCAAAGCCTTCGGTATCGACGAAATCCTTGCCGCCCCTCCGATCACCTACCCGCTCACCCTGCCAATGTGCGCGCCGCTGTCGGACGGTGCAGCAGCAGCCATCCTGTGCACCGAGGAAGGACTCGCACGCATCGGTGCCGACAGGAGCCGCTGCATCAAGGTAGCGGCCAGCGTTATCCGTAGCTTCAGCCATCGCCGGCTCGATCAGCCGGAACTGAACGTCGGTCGCCTGGCAGCTAACCAGGCCTATGAACAGGCGGGCCTGGGGCCGCAAGACATGCATGTCGCCGAAGTCCATGACGCCTCGGCGATGGGCGAAATAATTCAGGTCGAGAACCTGGGCCTGGTCCCGTTTGGTCAGGGCGGGCCTGCGGCTGAACGTGGCGAATTCACCCTGGGCGGGCGCATCCCGGTCAATACCTCAGGAGGCCTGGAATCGAAAGGCCATCCACTCGGCGCTACCGGGATCGGCCAGCTCTACGAACTTGTGACGCAACTGCGCGGGGAGGCGGGTGCACGCCAGGTACATGGCGCACGCCATGCAATCCAGGAGAACGGCGGCGGCTTACAGGGTATCGAGGAGGCAGCAGTCGCTATCCACATTCTCAGCAAATAATTCTTGTCAGAAAAATTTGTAGTGGCCAAACCAATCAAAACAAGAAGGATAAAAAACATGTTCCAAAACAAAGTAGTCGTCATCACCGGTGCAGGATCCGGCATTGGTCGGGAGTTGGCTATCCAGATGGTGGAAGCTGGCGCACATGTCGCCCTGTCGGACATCAACCAGGTGGGTCTCGACAAAACCATGAAGCTATTGCCTGACGCCAGCAAAGCGAAAGGTTACATCCTGGACGTATCGTCCTGGGATGCCTTCCAGGCTCATGCCGACGAGGTGAAGCGAGATTTTGGCACGGCGCACTTCGTCATCAATAACGCAGGTGCCGCAGTCATCGGGACAGTTGCCAACACCTCCATCGATGAGTACGAGTGGCAACTCGGTATCAACCTGTGGGGCGTGTTGTACGGTACCAAAGCGTTCCTGCCGATGATGCAGGCCCAGCGAGAAGGCTGCATCGTCAACATTTCCAGCGTATTTGGCCTGGTGGGTTTCCCGATGCAAAGCGCTTACAACATGTCGAAGTTCGCCGTACGTGGTCTGACCGAAGCATTATGGTCGGAACTCGAAGGTAGCGGTGTACGCGCCGTGTGTGTGCACCCCGGAGGAATTCGAACCAATATCGAGAAGTCCGGACGACGTTGTAAAGCCGCCGGCAAAACAGAAGAAAGGTTCACGGCACTGGCAGACAAGATGCTACTGACGCCAGCGGCGGATTGTGCCGGCGACATCATCAAGGGGCTCCGCAACGGAACCAAACGCATTATCACGGGGAACAAGTCGAGCACCTTGTTCTGGATAAGCAGGCTATTTCCGAATAGTTATCCGGCATTACTCAAGCTGCTTGGCTGAGACCCAAAAATTACAAGATGTCTCTGCATGGTGCGAGGCGTCACCACCTCTCAGGAACAATCCCATGACCGACAGTTATACCCGCAAGCTTTTTATTTCTGCCGCTTGTTTCAACGTGCTCGCGGGTCTTCCATTACTCGTAGCTCTGCGACCCGTAGCTGCACTGTTGGGACTGCAAATTACCCCTACCTCAACCCTCTTCATTCAACTCACCACGTGCCTGGTTATCATATTCGGCTGGGCCTATTGGATGATCGCTCGCGATCCGCTGCAGTATCGTCCCTATATCCTGCTCGGCGTAATCCTGAAAGTACTGTTTGTTGTGGTGGTTTATGGTCACTGGCTGGCGGGCAGCATACCCTGGCCATTGCCAGTAGTGGCATCGGGTGACATCGTCTATGCACTACTGTTCTGGCGTTATTTCCAGTGTGCTGAGCGTTTAACTACGTGGTGAAAAAAAACACACCGATAAGCAAGTTACCGAAAAGCAGCTTCCTGTTGTGAAGGTAGCTGCGCGATTGGAGGGCAATCACAGCCTTAAAGCCCTACACCGAGCGTCAGGAGCGGCGAGTTTATGAGTAGGATCTGTGTTGCTACGTCAAACGTAAGCGAACGGCAAACACGCCTACCGAACTCCAAAATTAAGGGCGATGGTGTCCGCCTTTTCTAAGCGGACGCGATAGCCCTTAATGCGCCAACGAAACTCTTCCCCTAAACAGTTCACGGCCCAGATTGTTCAGGAATGCCTGCAACGTTGCCGGCGTTTGGTCCGGTAAAGGTCGCACTGAAAAGACAGGCTGAAGCACCAGCGATCATTGAGCTGCCATCTGGCGAGCAAACACTCATGGTGAAATGGCCATCTTCCGATCCCGAGGGCTGCGCCCGCTTTGTCCGTGGACTTGCCCCGTGATCCGCATCGACGCAATCAGGCTGGCCACCGAGCCGATGGATATGCGATCCGGTACCGAGAAAGCGCTCGCCCGTGTCGTGGCCGTCTTCGGTGCGGCGCAGCCGCACTGCACTTATCTCTTCGTCAATCGTCGAGGCAATCGCATAAAGGTGTTGGTGCACGACGGCCTGGGCATTTGGCTGGCGGCACGTCGCCTGCACCAAGGGAAGTTTTCCTGACCGAGCTATCACCATGGCGCCCAGATGGAGCTCAATCCTGAGCAACTCCAGACACTGGTGTGTGGTCTTCCCTGGCAGCGCCTTGGGTCTGAGGGGTTGGGAATTACCAAAGCCTTGGATTACAGCCTCAAACGCTGGGCGGCGTTGAACCGTTATCAAAGCGACAGCACGGTGCCGATAGACAACAACCACATCGAAAACCATACGACCGCGGGCGCCAGGTCGCAAAAACGGGTTGTTTGCCGGGTCGTTACGTAGTGGAAAACGTGCAGCGGCGCTGATGAGTTTGATCCAGTCGGCCAAGCTCAACGGGCACGATGCGTATGTTTACTTGAAGGACGTCCTCACTCGCCTACCTACGCAGCGGGTGAGTGAAATCGAGGAGCTGTTGCCGCATCGCCGGCAACCGGCTTGGTTACGCAAGATGGGATGCCCGGACGCTTACCATTGGCACACAAAAACCTTTCGTCCATCTCCTCCGAAAGAGGTGAGGATTCCACCGAGAGCCAGTCGTTTTGTAGGGGTAAAAACGCCTAAAAATAAAAAAGGGGTCGCGAGAAAAAACCTCGCAACCCCTTGAATTATATGGTAGGGACGGAGTGATTCGAACACTCGACCCCTAGCACCCCATCTTCTCTTTCATACTTCTTGAAAGCTTCGAAAATCCCCCTCTGGATTTTTCCAAGCGAGTATTTACTTGAGCTCCAGCGGTGTTCTGCTCTACGAGAGTCCAGCAACGTCCATCAAGAGCCGACGTTTTTGTGGGGGTAAAAGTAGGGGGAACCCATTTTATGGCCAAAATCACCATCAAAGAACTCGAGTCGCTGACCGCCAACGATGCCGGCCGAATCCTCAGGGAAGATGGCAATCTGGCCGGTCGAATCTCAGTCCGCAAGGACGGCGTGTCGGTCAGCTTTTTCTATCGCTATCGGTGGGCGAGCAGAACAAAGAGTACTCCTGCGGGTCCTGGCCGCGCAAATCACCGACGGACATCCGCAAGGCCCGCAACCAGGCTCGCACGCTCATTGATGAGCAGATCAATCCCAACGAGCACAAAAAATCGCAAAGGCACATTTGGGGGTTAGCCTGGACGTTATCGATCGCTGTCAAATTCATGTACTGGCCGGCTCCCGTGTCAGGCGCCATTACCGGCATCACGATTATGCCGAGGAAAAAAAGCGTGCGTGGCATCTGCTGGGCGATCGACTCAGTGCCGTGTTGTCCTCAAACTACGAGCATCCACCAACCGAGTCGATGTTGTCTTTTCCAGCGTACGCCGCAACTGGAACCCTACCGTCTTCATGAGTCGGTTTATTTAGTGCTGCGTCCTCATAGCGATGTAGACATCGCCAAGCGCTTTCGTCAGGTAGATTCCGGCCCGTCATGAGGGGTAGGAATCGATTGCAGCCCCTGGTACGCATTGAAGTTGCTACCCCTGCCCTCGCAACACCGCAATATCCCTCTTAGGGGGGACGCCGAACAGACGGCTGTATTCGCGGCTGAACTGGGACGGGCTTTCATAGCCGACCTTGAAAGCCGCACTGGATACGTCCTGGTGTTCATTGAGCATCAATCGCCTTGCCTCATTCAGTCGCAGCCACTTTTGGTACTGCAAGGGGCTCATTGCGGTGAGTTGGCGGAAGTGGTGGTGAAAGGTCGGAGTGCTCATCTGCACACGGGCCGCAAGTTCATCGACGCGAAGCGCCGAGGTGTAATTCAACTTCAGCCAATCGATGGCTTTCGCGATCCGATAACCTTGGCCATCGACAGACGTTATTTGTCGAAGCCGGCTCGCCTGATCACTCTGCAAGAGACGGTAGTGAATCTCGCGCTGGATCAAGGGGGCCAGAACAGGGATGGACTCCGGTTCATCGAGCAGTGCCAATAAGCGCTCGAATGAGGCCAGCATCGCAGGGGTTACTGAACCAATTCCTACCCCTTTCACAACTGAGCGATCACGGGTTGGCGGCAAGTCACTTTGCACTATCAGTTCCGCCAACATGCGCAGATCGAGTTTCAACGTCAGCCCCAGGCATGGCTGTTCCGGGCTTGCCATCAGCACTTCTGAATTGGCAGGCAAGTCCAATGAGGTGATCAAAAATCGCGACGTGTCATAGGGGTAGCCCTCGCCCCCTACCCAGAGCTGTTTCTCACCTCGGGCGACGAGGATGATGCTTGGCTCAACCATGCAGACGATGGGCGGTGCTGGATGCTCGCGCCTGAAGAAGCCGAGGCCTGTAATGGCCGTTCCGTTATCACCTGGTTGCGAGATCTGCGCGCCGATGATCTGCGCAAGCCTTTCTTGTGGCGATGTCTGTTGAGGAGCTGTGTCGGGGTTGTTCGTCATATTCGTCTTGTACCTCTTCACTGAACTCTAACTCGCCAGCTCCCGACCGTCCTGCAAAAAAGCAGAGAGTCATAGAATCAGGCAAGTAATCCAGTGGAATGCACTACAGAGAGCCTTGGTTGACCGGGAAAATGTCCATCCGACAAATCCTTTGAGGTCTCTCCCATGCTTGTACAAGCCTATGGCGCTCACGCTGGCGACAACCCCCTTGAGCCGATGCAGATCAATCGCCGCGAGCCGGCAGCCCATGATGTTCAGATCGATATCGCCTTCTGTGGCATCTGCCATTCGGATTTGCACCAAGTGCGCGCCGAGTGGGCAGGCACGCAATTTCCCTGTGTACCGGGTCACGAAATTGTCGGTCGCGTATCGGCGGTGGGCGCACATGTAGCGGATTTCAAAGTGGGCGATCTGGTCGGTATCGGCTGCGTCGTCGACAGCTGCAAACACTGTGATGACTGTGACACAGGCCTGGAAAACTACTGCGATGAGATGGTCGGTACCTACAACTTCCCGACACCGGATGCACCTGGCTGGACGCTGGGCGGCTACTCGCAAAACATCGTGGTGCATGAGCGCTACGTGTTACGCATCCGCCATCCCGAGGCGCAACTAGCTGCCGTCGCCCCGCTGCTGTGCGCCGGAATCACCACCTACTCGCCTCTGCGTCACTGGAACGCCGGCCCAGGCAAGAAAATAGGTGTGGTCGGAATCGGTGGCCTGGGCCACATGGGTATCAAGCTGGCCCATGCGATGGGTGCCCACGTCGTGGCGTTCACCACCTCTGAATCCAAGCGCGAAGCGGCAAAGGCGTTAGGCGCCGATGAGGTCGTCGTATCGCGCAACGCTGAAGAAATGGCTGCACATACCAAGAGTTTCGACTTCATTCTCAACACCGTCGCAGCCCCCCACGACCTTGATGCTTTTTTGGTTCTGCTCAAGCGTAATGGGGCTCTGACGCTGGTCGGTGCGCCCGCCTCGCCACACCCTTCGCCGAACGTATTCAACCTGATCATGAAGCGCCGAACGATTGCCGGTTCGATGATCGGAGGCATCCCGGAAACACAGGAGATGCTTGATTTCTGTGCCGAGCACAGCATCGTCGCCGACATCGAACTGGTTCGAGCAGACCAGATAAATGAATCCTACGAGCGAATGCTCAAGGGTGACGTCAAGTATCGCTTCGTGATCGACAACTCCACATTGGTTGATTGAGCGCCTCAGATTCGGGGCTACGACGCTTCGCGCAATACAGGATTCAAACAATGACTGAACACATCATTCCAGCGCCCCATAAATCATGGGGTGCCGTATTCGCCATGTCGCTCGCCGCCTTCGTGCTGGTGGCATCGGAGTTCATGCCCGTCAGCCTGCTGACACCAATTGCCGCCGATCTGCATATCACCGAAGGACAAGCCGGTCAGGGCATTTCCGTTTCGGGGCTGTTTGCCTTATTCACCAGCCTTCTTATCCCGCTGGTGGCGGCGCGGGTTGACCGTAAACCGCTACTTCTTTCACTGACGCTGTTGATGATCCTTTCCGGAACAGTGGTCGCGTTCGCACCAAACTACGGGGTATTCATGATCGGGCGCGCGCTGATCGGTGTTGCGATTGGTGGCTTCTGGTCACTGTCAGCGGCAACCGCCATGCGCCTCATGCCTGATGACCAAGTCACACGCGCCATGGCAATCGTCAACGGCGGCAACGCTTTGGCGACTGTGATTGCAGCACCATTGGGCAGTTTTCTCGGCGCTTTGATTGGCTGGCGCGGTGCATTCTTGTGCATCATCCCAGTCGCGATAGTCGCTTGTGTATGGTTGTCTGTAAGCCTTCCACCGATGAAATCGCAAAGCGGTTCAGACACTGGAAACGTCTTCAGGTTGATGAAAAGCGTACCGGTCGCGTTAGGCATGGTGGCGGTCAGTGTGTTTTTCATGGGCCAGTTCATGCTGTTTACCTATTTGCGCCCATTCCTTGAAACGGTCACGCACGTCAGTGTCTCCATGCTGTCTTTTATGTTGCTCGTTCTGGGCCTGGCGGGACTTGCCGGAACCTTCCTGATTGAAGCGTTCTTGAAAAATGGCCTGCATCGAACTCTCATCGTCATCCCGATCTTGATGGCGATGATTGCACTGGCGCTTGTTTCATTCGGTAGTTCGGCGGCCACCACGACCGTCTTGCTTGGCGCATGGGGACTGGTTGCGACTGCAGCGCCCGTGGGATGGTGGACATGGCTGGCGAGAACTTTGCCAGACGCTGCTGAAGCGGGAGGTGGTTTAATGGTAGCGATCATCCAACTCGCTATTGCGTCTGGCGCAACCGTTGGCGGGCTGGTCTTCGACTCGAGCGGCTATCAAGCAACCTTCGAATTGAGCGCCACTTTGCTAGGCGTAGCGGCCGTTCTTGCCTTCCTGGCTGCACGCGCAGCATCGCGGGAGCCTGTTGCATCGGTAAGCATTGCTTGAAATAACCGCAAGACACGCCAAGGCATGTCTTGCGGTTTCGGTGGAGGATACGCACGCAGCCGTCAGCGTGCGCTGTCGATGATTTGGCCACCGTCTGGCGTCAGACTGTACCCCGTCAGGAACTGCGCATCCTTGCTGGCAAGGAACAGCACGACCGGCGCAATATCCTCTTCGGGCGATCCATAACGGCCAAGTGCGTTAGTGGGTGCGGGCGCATTGACCGCTGCCCCCCAAGTGTCTGCGACCGGCATGACATTGTTTACCGTTATCTTGTCAGCGCCCCACTCCCTCGCCGCTGAACGGGTCAGGGCACGCACCGCCTCCTTTGCCATGTTGTAAGGGGCATAACCCTGCAAGCCGATGACACCGGCCAACGATGCAAAGTTGATGACTCTACCCTCCCCGCTGGCTTTAAGGTGTGGGTAGCAGGCTTGCATCGTCCGCAGATAGCCAATCGGCCCCATTTCCAGATTGCGTTGCAATTGCTCGGCCGACAGTTCGAGTACGGACGAAAAGACCGCCGAAGGGTCGAAGGCATTGTTCACCAGGATGTCGATCCGGCCATATTCAGCAACGACCTTTTCCACCGTGCTTTTGATCTGATCCGGGTCGGCGATATCACACACCACTCCGAAAGCGATGCCGCCCGCCGCCTGGATCTCGGCGACGACACCCGCGACATTTTCAGCCGTGCGAGAAACAACGGCCACGTTCGCACCTTCTTCTGCAAACAGCTTGGCCGTCGCACGGCCGATGCCACGGCCGGCGCCAGTGACGATGGCTACTTTTCCATTGAGTCGGGACATGTGGATCTCCAGTTATTTAGGGGTTACTAGGCGTGCCGCTGTTACTTGCGCGTAGGGTGACTGCACGTCACGTGCAGCGTTTTGGGTGAGGAAAGAAGCCACCAGCAACACGAGGCAAATAACCGCCGGTAGGGCACCACGAGGCTTGCGGACATTGATGTGCGCTAACGCCGAGAGCAGCAGGTGATAAAGCATGCCGGCGTAGGCCAGGTCGCTAAGAGGCACGTTGATGCGCAACAGAATGGCGCCCACCGCCAGGATCTTCACTGCAATGAGAATCGGAATCAGGTTGGCGTGATAGCCGAGGTCGGCAAGTGCTTGACGAACCCATTCCCTTTTAACCAGGTACAGAGTCGCCGAGGCCAGATACAACAACGACAGCAGTGTCGTACTGATCCAATAAATGTAGATTTCAATCATGGGGTGTTCCTAAGCAAGCGTTAATGCGTCGACTTAGGTCAAAGATGTCGCCTAATATGAAAAGCTACAAGTAGGATGAAAAAGTGGGGCTTAGTATGGAAAACCAGACTATTGAAGACGATCAGATCAACATGCACGAGGAAATGCGCCGTGCATTTGCGCTCCTCTCAGGCAAATGGAAGCTGGAAATCATGTGGTTGTTGAACCAGCGAATCTATCGCTTCGGAGAACTTCGCAAGGCGATCAGCGGTATCACCCAACATATGCTGACGGCGCAACTTCGCGAGCTCGAAAACGATGGCCTGGTGTCGCGAACAGTCTTCGCGGAAGTGCCCCCGCGCGTCGAATATGAGATGACGGCAAAGGCCCGTGCACTCGGGCCAACGATGGAAGCACTCGCGTTATGGTGGAGCGAGTATGGGAAAAGCGTTCCGGTGAAACCAAGCTCGCGGGGTCGTAAACCCAGGAGCAGTTAGACATTGAATGTTGTTGCCCGAATAACCGCTCCCGAGCAGGTCTCCGCAAATCGCCGCCAATAGCTGCGTTACCAGCCCCGGTCGACCTGACCCCGATGCGCACAAATCTACTGTATTTGGCGGCCGGCCCAATATTTACACACGGCGCCATGCACGCCTTTCACCGGGTCTTGATCTGGAAAAGGCAGCTCGTCGATACTCGCAAGTTGCGACTTGCTTGGTGCCTCGCAACATATGTCTGCGTGCTGTCCCGGCGGATAAGCGCCAACCACGAGAAAGTCGTCGCTGTAGTCCAAGTTGCAGTGGCCTGTACCAGCAGGTAGTAGCAACGCATCACCTGCCCTGACTTCAACTACAAAGCCATCAGGGCCGCCTAGCATCAAGCGGGCGTGGCCGCTGGCGATACCAAGCACCTCGTGCCCTTCAGTATGATAATGGTGATAGCCGTATACCCCGTTACGCCATTGCGGTGGCCAACCATTAGCGCCGAAGGTTTCCTCAAACTGTGAAGCCAAATCGATGCGCCGACTTACAATCGCGTTGAGGTATATGAGTACAGGTAGGCGTGGGTTATTGGGAACCCAGCCATTGTGTTCAAGCATCAGGATTTGCATAGAAACTGCCCCAGCTTGCGACCCGATCATTGGAAGATCTCCGGAGCGTAACAACGCTCGCTGACAGCTAAAACCAATCGGTTGCACCCATCAGTGAATCCACAATCGATGGCTACTCTTTAAGACAGACAGCTACTGGCTAGAAGCGCTCATTCGTTTTTCCGGCTTGAAAAATACTTCGCCCCCATGCTCAGAGCCAACGAGCAAGGCGAAAATACTTAGGGCTTCGAGCGCTTTATTGAGAAGAAAAAAGCTTCCAGATCGCTCCGGAAGCAAACTGCTGAATACGCAACCGAGGGTGACCAAACCGCATGAGTGCGAGTGCTCTTCTCGGCACGCAAATCATGCTTGCGGATTCAAGCAGGAGGAAACCTGTAGGCAGAGCAATGGGAGCTGATCAAGAGATTGCATCACTCCTGAACATCCATGAAGTCCCTGGCCCAATTCAAATATGTTTCCGGCAACGTGTAGGTATAGGCCAGCTCGGTAGCGCTTAAGTTTGATGTGCTGCGAGTGAACTGGCGTTGTTCACGAAGGCAGTCATAGGTCGCTTTAATGGAGGCAAAATAGGCACCATGACCTGCAACAATGATTCGTACTCCTAGCTTGGCTAGCCGTTCGTTGTCGTTGAGTCTTGGGTTTCCGTAAGTGACCAACATCAGTGGAATAGTGATGTGCTCCGCGATCTGTTCAAGGTGCGCAAAATCTTGTACGCCAACAATACAAATGCCATCCGCGCCGGCCCGTTGATAAGCGTGCGTTCGGTGAATGACCTCATGCACCGGTAAAGCTGATGCGTTGGTTCGAGCAATAATCGAAAGCTCTGGATCAATGCGTGCTTCCAGTGCGGCACGCACTTTGCCTACACCCTCTTCAGTGCTGATGAGGTCTGTTGATTTACACCCGAATTGAGCCGGAAGGAGGGTATCTTCAATCGTGAGCGCCGCTATTCCTGCGCGCTCCAACTCCTGGACAGTTCGCATGACGTTGAGTGCATTTCCGTAACCGTGATCGGCATCAGCGATGACAGGCAACTGCGCCACACGGCCTATTCTGGCTGCTTGTTCGACAAATTCAGACAGGGTAATGAGCGCGAAGTCTGGTGCAGCCAGAACCTGCAGGGATGCAACTGATCCCCCCAGAATACCCACTTCAAATCCGAGATCGGCGGCAATGCGTGCTGACATCGGATCAAACACTGAAGCGGTCTGAAAACAGTTACTGGATGCCAGCAGCTCGCGAAACGAACGGCGTAATGCTTGGTGGGAAACTCTGGGCATGATCGATCCTCACTGTGGCCGTCATCGTGTGAACGATCAGTGCCAACTCAAAAGTGCGGCGAGACTATCATGCAAAAAATAGGGGGTGATGACGTTTCAGAATGACCTGATGCACAGATGTCATTACCCATACTTGAGGGATGCTTTTCGAGCTTTTGAGCTTCGATCAACTGGCTGTTTTGCCATGGAGATCGCGGGAAGCTCCTTCGAGGGTTTTCCATAAGTTGCGCATCGTAGGGTTCTCATTCGTGATGGAGCAGTAGGAGCGTATCTCCAGTCGCGTGCTCCATTCATCACCACCCGCTTTTACCAACTGTCCTCGCTGAAGCTCGTCTATGACAGCGCTTTGTGGCAACCATGCCACCCCATAACCCTCGACTGCCATTCGCATCAGTAGCATCGTCATATCCGCCTCGTAGCACCGCTCCAACATGCATGCAGTCGGGCCATTCTTTATGACGATGTCGGCAACACGACCTAGAAAAGTCGTAGCTGTATAAGCGAGGTGAGGAACTGTTTTGCTGGAAGTGCCCGGTAAGGGATACAGCGGATTCCCATCACTGTTGGGTGCGCACACAGGAATAAACGCGTCATGACCCAAGGTCAAACTCCCGAACTTCTCCGAATCAAGAAGAATGGGCGCCAAGGGGTGATGATAAACAATCATCAGATCACAACTCCCCTCCTCCAAAGATATGACCGCGTCGTGGATGTTGGCGGCAACGACCCGCGCATTGAATTGCTCATTGTGCTGCTGAAATTGCTTCAGCCATTTCGGCAGGAATGTCATCGACAGACTGTGGCCGGCAGTGACCTGGATGGATCGCCCTGGCATCCGCTCTACCTCGCGAAGGCTTGAGCGCAGCCTCATTAACCCCGCCAATGCCTCGCGACTTTCTTCACAAAATGTGCGGCCAGCAGAGGTCAGTTGGACAGGATAGGTGCCACGATCCACCAACTCCGCACCTACCCATTCTTCAAGTGACTTTATACGCCTCGACAAAGCCGACTGGGTCACACAGCGAACCTCCGCAGCCCGAGAAAAGTTTTTCCACTCCGCGACCGCCAGAAGGTCATCCAGCCATTTGATTTGCATACCGACACCTCATGTCCCGAATGAGCAGTTTACTGCGCCCTAGTCAGGAAAAAGCAGCAGTTTCGAAAACTATTCCAAATGCGCATGAGGCTATCGGGATTACTCATCACTCCCTTCCAAGCCCGACCCTAGAATCGAAAACGTTGGTGCGAGGCCACAGAGCTTCGACCGAATGACACTTGTCTCCTGCCAAGTAAAAAAAGCAAAAAAACCACTTGAGGAAAGCTCCGTGAAGAAAAATAAACTTCCGCGTCGGATCGCAATTGGCATCGCCTTAGGCGTGCTTGTCGGTTGGGCGTGCCACCACTTCGCAGGGAGCGAACAAAGCGCCAAAGAGATCGCGTCTTACTTCTCGATGGTCACCGACATATTTTTACGCATGATTAAGATGATCATCGCGCCTCTGGTGTTCGCCACCTTGGTCGGCGGCATTGCCAGCATGGGAAACTCCCGCTCCGTTGGGCGCATAGGCCTGCGAGCCATGGCCTGGTTCGTAACCGCTTCGGTGATATCGCTGGCAATCGGCATGGGCCTGGTGAACCTGTTCCAACCCGGCGCAGGACTGAACATGGAGGTCGTCCAGCATGCGGCGAGCCCCGTGGTGAACACCGGGGATTTCAGCCTCAAGGTTTTCATCAGTCACGTGTTTCCCCGCAGCATTGCTGAAGCAATGGCCAACAACGAAATCCTGCAAATCGTGGTGTTCTCGTTGTTCTTCGGGTTTGCCTTGGCGGGTGTGAAGCGAGCCGGTTACACAACGATTGTCGATGGCATCGAAGAGCTGGCCAAGGTGATGTTCAAGGTCACGGACTTCGTCATGGCCTTCGCGCCAATCGGCGTTTTCGCAGCCATCGCATCGGCGATCACCACTCAAGGTCTTGGCTTGATAGTCGATTACGGAAAGCTGATTGCCGAGTTCTACTTGGGCATCGTGATTCTGTGGTGCGTGTTGTTCGCTGCCGGCTACCTGTTCCTGGGGCGCTCAGTGTTTACCTTGGGCAAGCTCATCCGCGAACCTGTTCTGTTGGCATTTTCCACTGCCAGTAGCGAGTCCGCATATCCGAAAACCATGGAGGCACTGGAGAAGTTTGGTGCGCCGAAGCGCGTATCCAGCTTCGTTCTACCGTTGGGGTACTCGTTCAACCTTGATGGCTCGATGATGTATCAAGCGTTCGCCATCATGTTCATTGCACAGGCCTACAACGTCGACTTGAACTTCACACAGCAACTGCTCATCTTGCTGACGCTGATGATCACCAGCAAGGGAATGGCGGGTGTAGCCCGAGCGTCGGTGGTTGTGGTGGCGGCTACGCTACCCATGTTCAATCTTCCCGAAGCCGGTATTTTGTTGATCCTTGGTATTGACCAATTCCTCGATATGGCCAGGACTGCCACCAACGTGGTTGGCAATAGCATCGCAACGGCTGTGGTTGCCAAATCAGAACCACCTGAAGAAGCTGAAGACGCGCCCGGCACTCAGTCTCCACTCCCAATTCATACTGCAGCCACCGTGTGAGAACCTAAACATGAAAAGTAAATCGAAGCCGTCCAGCGGGTCATCATTTGCTCGCAAACTAGGTATCGTCGGCGGGCTTGGCTCACTGGCCGGCGGCGATCTTTTCTACAAGTTGGTGAAGTCCAGAGCTGTTCTGGAAGATCAAGGTCGCTATCACTTCCTCTTTGAGCAACACCCCTTCAAAGATGTCCTGATGCCCCTAGACCGGGGCGCCAGCATGACCTCCAGGAAGTTCTATGTTTTCCAGGTTTGTCAGACATTCGAGGCCAGCGAAGTCAATGCAGTTTTACTGCCATGTTTTGCCAGTCACACCTTTCGTGAGGAGATCCAGGAGGAAATTGGCATACCCGTTCTGGATATGATGGCGGCGTTACGCAAGCACGTGGATCATGTCGCTGAATGCGGCAGTACGTTGGGAATCATCGCGTCTGACTATGTTCGGCACTCAGGGCTGTTTGAGCGCTATTTCGGCAATGACTTCAAGCTCGTTTATCCAAATGATAACGAGCAGTCCGGGCTGATGGACGCGATGTATGGCGTTAACGGCATCAAAGATGGGTATCTTGATGGGGTGCCGCTGGAGTGTGTTTATCAAGCGTGCCTTTCGCTTCAGGATCAAGGGGCCACAATCATCCTGCCTGGCATGACTGAGCTCTCGTTGGTCTGCGGTGATCTTCAACGCCGTGGCTTGACTGTCCTGGATATCAACGAGATTTATGCCACTTTCGCCACCTTGGAGAAAGGCCAGTCGACCCGTCCGCCATTCAAGCTTGGGATAGTAGGCGGCGTTGGGCCAGCGGCAACGGTCGACTTCATGGGTAAGGTTGTGGCGCACACACCGGCAGGTCGCGATCAGGAACACATCAAAATGGTGGTGGAGCAAAACCCTCAGATTCCTGATCGCACAGCCAACTTGCTGAATGATGAAACTGATCCGACGATGGCGATGTACGCAACGTGCAAGCGACTGGAAAGCGCCGGCGCCAATGCCATTGCGATTCCGTGCAATACAGCTCATGCATTTGTTGAACGCATTCAAGCGCACCTGCGTGTACCTATTGTGAATATGCTGACCGAGACGGTTGAGGCTATCGTGCAGCGGTACGGTGCTGGCAAAACCGTAGGGCTGTTAGCAACGTCCGGCACAATCAAAAGTCAGGTCTATCACGAAGCAGCCCGGAGAGCAGGACTTCAAATCATCACCCCTGGCGTGGAATACCAAGCTTTGGTGATGGAGTCGATTTATGGAGACCATGGAATCAAAGCGGGTTTCACTGACGGCATTTGTAAAGACCAGCTCTTGATCGCAGCAGAGCACTTGTGTGAACTGGGTGCAGATGTACTCATCCTGGGGTGCACAGAGCTACCGCTGGTGCTTGAGCATAGCGAATCCTACATGTTCAAAAATCATGAAGTTGCATTGGTCGACCCGACAACCATTTTGGCATTGAAGTGCATTGAGCTTGCCCGTGAAAATACGGACAAGCCTCAGTCACTGAGCAAGCAACAGTGTGTCGGTTGACTACAACGAAGCTACGTCAAAGACAGGGTTTCAAAAGGTGATCTAATCCCTGCCCATTCACTCCTTGCTCGATTTGGGTATCGCTATTCGGCTACTGGTCTTGACCTCGCGTAAAGCCAGACTGGACTGGATGGACGCAATACCCACCTGACGCCTGAGCACCTGCTCGATAAAGTCACTGTAGCTATCAAGATCCTCTGCCAACACTTGCAGCACGTAATCGGCATCCCCGGTGATCTTGTGACAGGACAACACTTCAGGCAATTGAGCAATCACCGCCTCGAAAGCGTCGGGAGCGTGATCGGCGTGTGTGGAAAAACGGATGTGCACGAACGCCATGATATCCAGCCCCAGCATTCGTCGATCAAGGTTCGCCTGATAGCCCTTAATCACGCCCGCCTCCTCCATTCTCTTACGCCGCCTCCAGCAAGGTGTCAGGCTTAACGACAAGCGCTCACTGAGCTCAGCGTTGGAAATACTCGCATCTTCTTGCAGCAATGCGAGGATTGCCAAGTCGGTATCGTCGAGACTGATGCGTTTGGATGATTTTTTCTGCATTACGCCATTCCAGAGTAAAAACGCCCGAATAATCTAGCAAAGCACGAATACAAAGCAAAGAAAGCGCATCCAGACCGGAACAGAATATTTGCACCGGCTCACATTAACGGATGCGCAGAATGTTTACAGTTTTCAGTGATTCCCACCGTTTGCACCACGGCACCGAATTGAAAGACGGCGTGATCAAGCCGTCGTTCGAACAGCCCAGTCGGGCCGATACCGTCCATAACCGCGTCAAGCAGGTCGGCCTTGGCCAGATCATCGAACCGCGCGCATTTGACCGCACGTGCTACGTCAACGCGCACAGCGAGCGCTACGTCAGCTTTCTAGAAAGCGCTTGGTCAGAATGGTGCGCGACCGGACGTACCCACGATGCCCTGCCGCTGATATGGCCGGTGCGCGACCTGGCCAACGAGCAAGTGCCGAGCTTTATCGACGGCAAGCTTGGTTTTTATGCCATGGACGCTGGTTCCCCCATCACCGCCACCACATGGCAAGCGGTAAAAACCAGCGCTGATATCGCGCTGACCGGCCTGGCGCTGATTGATGAAGGCCACGACAGTGCCTTTGCTCTGTGCCGCCCGCCGGGCCATCACGCAGCACGCGAATACATGGGCGGCTACTGCTATCTGAACAACGCTGCCATTGCCGCGCAGCAGGCCATTACCCAAGGCGCCAAACGTGTCGCCGTACTGGACATCGACTTTCATCATGGCAACGGTACCCAGAACATTTTCTACGGGCGCAGTGACGTCATGTTTGTCTCGCTGCACGGCGAACCGACGGTGTCCTATCCGTACTACTCAGGCTTCAGCCACGAAGTCGGCGCGGGCTACGGCGAAGGTTACAACCTGAACTATCCAATGCCGAAGAACACCACCTGGGAAAGCTACCGCAACGCCTTGCTCCACGCCTGCAAGAAACTCCAGAAATTTTCCCCTGAAGTGCTGGTTATTTCACTGGGCGTCGACACGTTCAAGGACGATCCCATCAGCCACTTCCTGCTGGAAAGCGAAGACTTCATCGGCATCGGCGAGCTGATAGCAGGTGTGGGCTGCCCCACCCTGTTCGTGATGGAAGGCGGCTACATGGTCGATGAAATCGGGATCAACGCGGTCAACGTGCTGCATGGTTACGAGAGCAAACGCGCCTGATTCATCCCCTGAATCGCAGCGTTTCAACTATTGAATCGGAGAATAAAAACATGACTCTTTTTATCGATGTCGATCATGCCGCACGCCTGTTCGCCAAGGTAGGAGTCCGCCGGGCAATCCGCGAAATGGCGGCTTACATCGAAGCTGACTACTCACGCTGGGCGCAGTTTGATAAGTCGCCCCGCACCGCCAATCATTCGGCCGACGGTGTGATCGAGTTGATGCCGACCGATGATGGCCAACAGTACTCGTTCAAATACGTGAATGGTCACCCGGACAACGGTCAAAGGGACTTGCTGACGGTCATGGCCTTCGGTGTCCTGGCCGATGTCCACAGTGGCTATCCAACCTTGCTCAGTGAACTGACTCTGACCACAGCCGTGCGCACTGCCGCAACCTCTGCCTTAGTTGCACAGTCCCTGGCGCGACCCGGTGCAAGCATCATGGCAATCATCGGCAATGGCGCCCAGAGCGAATTTCAGGCCCTCGCGTTCCACGAAATGCTGTCCATCAAGGAAATACGCATTTTCGATACCGATCACGATGCTTCACTCAAGTTGAAATACAACCTGGCCACATTCCCCGGGATTGAGGTGATTCTGGCCAACTCGATACAGGAAGCGGTCAAGGGGGCGCACATCGTCACCACCGTCACCGCAGACAAAGCCTATGCAACGATTCTGACCCCCGAGATGATCGAGCCCGGCATGCACATCAATGCTGTCGGCGGTGACTGCCCGGGGAAAACCGAACTGCACGCCGACATCCTGCGCAATGCCCGGGTCATCGTTGAGCTTGAAGCTCAAACCCGGATTGAAGGCGATATTCAACAATTGGAGCCCGACTTTCCCGTCGTTGAATTCTTCCGGATTGTTCAGGGCGAAGTCCCAGGCCGCGAGAACGATGCACAGGTCACTGTGTTCGATTCGGTGGGTTTTGCCCTGGAAGACTTTTCATCACTGCGCTACGTGCACGACCTGGCGCGGGCGTACGCCATCGGTGAGCGCATCCATCTGGTACCGACGCCCGCCAACATAAAAAACCTTTACCAACTGCTTGATCAGCAGCCAGCGATCGTCCCCTCGCGCCTGCATACAGTGAGCTGATAGCCCTAGGTGATGCCCCTGAGCAAAGTGCCAAGGGGCTACTCACCGTGTGAGTGGACGACCAACCCAGCCGCCCGCAAATCACCACCGTCAGCAGCCGTTACATCTCCAACAAGAACGCTAAACACCCACTTTCTGCCAAAACTCAAAAACATAAAATCAAGAGGTTTTGTAATGAAATCGACTCCGTTCGAGCGGGTTGAACAGCCCGCGCTGCAGCGCACGCTCAGCAATCGTCACATTCAGTTAATGGCCATGGGAGGCGCCATTGGTACCGGTCTGTTCATGGGATCCGGGAAGATCATTGCCCTCTCCGGCACGTCGATCATCCTCATCTACATGATCATCGGTCTGTTCGTCTACTTTGTCATGCGCGCCATGGGCGAACTGTTGCTCTCCAACTTGAACTTCAAAACCTTCGCGGATTTTGCCGGTGCTTACCTCGGCCCTCGCGCGGCATTCTTCCTCGGTTGGTCGTACTGGTTAAGCTGGAGCGTCGCGGTGATAGGCGATGCCGTGGTAGTCGGCGGATTCTTTCAGTATTGGTTCCCCGATGTACCCGCCTGGATACCGGCGATCGGCATGCTGATGACACTGTTCGCCTTGAACGTGCTGACTGTCAGGCTCTTCGGTGAAGTGGAGTTCTGGTTCGCGATCATCAAGATCATTGCCGTCGTCACCCTGATTGGCGCCAGCATGGTGATGATTGCCAGCTCCTTTGTATCACCCAGTGGCGTCACCGCATCCCTGAACCACTTGCTGGATAAACAGGCCGCCTTCCCCAACGGCTTGTTCGGTTTCTTTGCCGGGTTCCAGATGGCGATTTTCTCATTTGCGGGCACCGAGCTGATCGGCACCGCAGCCGCCGAAACGCGCTCCCCCGAGAAGACCCTGCCTAAAGCCATCAACTCGATTCCGCTGAGAATCATCCTGTTCTATGTACTGGCACTGGCCTGCATTATTGCAGTGACTTCCTGGCAACAGGTTTCGCCCAACAAGAGCCCCTTCGTCGAGCTGTTTCTGGTTGCAGGGTTTCCCGCAGCAGCCGGTATCGTCAACTTTGTGGTGCTGACATCCGCCGCCTCATCGGCCAACAGCGGCGTATTTTCATCCAGTCGCATGCTGTTTGGACTGGCCAATCAGGACAACGCTCCGGGGATTTTCCGGCGTCTGTCGAGCAATAGCGTGCCTCTGCTAAGCCTGGCGTTCACCACTCTGTTGATGCTGGTAGGCGTGTTGTTGCTGTTCATCGTTCCAGAAGTCATGACCGCGTTCACCATCGTCTCTACCGTGTCGGCAATCCTGGTGATTTTCACTTGGTCGACCATCCTCGCGTCGTACATTGCCTATCGCAAAACTCGTCCTGAACTGCATGCGAAATCGATCTACAAGATGCCTGGAGGCGTGCCGATGGCCTGGTTCTCCTTGGCCTTTCTGGGTTTTGTTCTTTGTCTGCTGGCATTGAGACCAGACACCCGAATTGCCTTGATGGTCATGCCGGGGTGGTTCATATGGTTGGCAATTGCTTACCAGTTGACCTGCTCCAGAAAACCCAAACCCGCTGACGGGTCGGCAAATCAATACAGCTGATGTTCACTTGGTGCCTTTCGGTGCCGATGAGTGAAAGGCGCGTCAGCGACGTGGCATATCCGGGATGCCTACAGGTTAAAGAGCTTCAACTGAAGGCCGTCATATTTAATTGACGGCCAACTCTACGGATGAACGATTCGGCTTAGTGCATCGTTTGTCTACCATCCCCGCAGACATGCTCCGCCCTAAAAACCTTTACTAAAACGAAACGAGGCTCCATAAGCAGAATCTGGCAAATGGTTAGCGCCATCGGCCCGTAACCGCGAACGGAAAGTACCGCTCTGGGGTTGGGTACGATATAAGCCACGTTTTTGTAGTTCAGGAACGACCCGCTCAACGAAGTCTTCGAGGCTGCCTGGGCTAATCAGCGGGTTGAGCATGTAGCCCCTGGTGCCGGAGATCCGTGCATGCATCTTCGATGCGATCGGCCACCTGTTGCGGCGTACCCACCAGAATCAGATCACTGCCCCGGGTGACGTTGGCAAAGCGCTGTTTAACGTCGTCGGTGGTCAAGGGCTTGCCACTGCCATCGGGACGCATCACGTAGGAGGTCATGCACCAGCACTATCATGCGATTGGCGCATGTTTAACCTCGCAAGGTGTGGTGGGCAGACGCTTACCGTGAAGCCCGATTTCACGCCGGACGTGTTCAATGTCGAGCGCCACAGCTCTATTTGAGAGGATGCCCTACGCAGAAAAGGGCGACCGGAAAAAAGGGGCGTTCAAGACGCAAGGCTTCCTTCATCTTAATGTCATCAAAACCCATCACGACTACGCCGCCCAGACCAGCTGCGGTGACCGCCAAATGCATATTTTGAGCGGCTGCTCCAGCTTCGAAATCAACGTAGCGTGCGCCCCTTAGACCGTCGGCTTGTTGAGCCGCGAAATGATCTATTGCGAGCGCTCGTTCAGCGACGATGGCGATGACGACAGGAGCGTCTTCCAACCACTTTTCATCGCCTAAAGCCGCTGAGTTCAGCAATCCATTTCCGATCAGTTCTGCAATGCGGGAGAGCGTTCCTGCCTGGGAATCGTATGTGTATACCCCGGGTGCGAGCCCTTCTACTTGACGCACAACCACCCTCAATACAAGTGGATGCAGAGCATGTGCCGATGGTGCGGTTCGCCTTCTGTCCGTAGAAGTGCACCCCTGCCCGGCATAAAGGAATGTCTCCAGAACGGCCAGGCTCAGCGGCTCTTCACTGAAGGATCTAACACTTCGCCTAGTGGACAGAAGGTCTTTCAGCAGCACAGTGTTTTGGGTATCCATCAACGATCATCCATGCGAGTTTGTGCTGACAGTAGCAGACGCACGAACTCCAACCTGGAAAACATATTCCCTGGTTGTCTCCTCTCTTCCAGACCTATCGGGTTGTCTTCATCAGTAAGCGAATTTTACTTCTCGATACAACGATACGAACGTATCTTTGAAACGGAGGGTTACAAGACTCTCTGAACCTGCGGGTTCAGTGACTTCAGTCTGTCTTTCGTCAGATCGATGTCACGCTTTCCCGTCTTTTGAGCGGTCTTCTTGAACGCGTGCAAATGGGAAGAGAACGTATGCGCTGCGCAAACTGCGGATTCGAGAATCCCTCCGGGGCCAACTTCTGTGAAGCGTGCAGCACCAGACTGTCTCGCAGCTGTCCGCGCTGTGGCCATGAGGCGGGCCTAAGCGCCAAATTCTGCAGTGAATGCGGCGCGCCAATTACCGATGCGCCTGCTGCGCCATCAGTACACCCCAGGCCCGTTCCAGCGCCCTCTCCAGCGCCCATCCATTACACGCCCCGTCACCTTGCCGAGCGCATCCGCGCGGAACAGGTGGCCATGGAAGCCCGAGGCGAGACCGCCGGTGAGCGTAAGACCGTCACGGCGCTGTTTGCCGACATGGCCGGTTCCACGGCGTTGATCCACGACCTTGATCCGGAAGAGGCCCACCACCTGATCGAGCCAGTCGTCGCGCTGATGATGGAAGCCGTCCACCATTACGAAGGCTACGTGGCCAAGACTCTGGGCGATGGCATACTCGCGCTGTTCGGAGCCCCCATCGCGCATGAGGATCATCCTCAGCGGGCGCTGTATGCGGCACTGCGCATGCAGCAGGCGATACGCCGACATGGCGACCGTATTCGTTTGGAGAAGGGCATTCCGCTGCAAATCCGTGTCGGCATCCATACCGGAGAGGTCGTCGTACGTTCGATCCGCACGGACAATTTGCACACCGATTACGATCCAGTCGGGAACACGATCCACATTGCATCCCGGATGGAGGGAATCGCCGCACCGTCGTCGATCCTGGTGAGCGAGCCCACCTACAAGCTGGCGGAGGGTTATTTCGAATTCAAGGCTTTGGGGGCCGCCCAGGTCAAAGGCATTCCCGAGCCCCTTGTTGTGTACGAGGTGCAGGGGCTCGGCGCGCTACGCACGCGTCTGCAGCTGTCAGCACATCGCGGGCTAGCCAGGTTCGTTGGCCGCCAGGTCGAGCTCGACCACCTGCATCAGGCGCTCGAACAGTCCAAAGCGGGGCACAGTAAGGTCGTCGCGCTGGTGGGCGAGGCCGGAGTCGGGAAGTCACGGCTGTTTCATGAGTTCAAGGAGCGCTCGCGGCGCGGCTGTTTGGTGCTGGAGACGTTTTCGGTATCGCATGGCAAGGCCTTTGCCTATTTCCCACTCATCGAGCTTCTGAACACCTATTTTCAGATAACCACCCAGGACGACGAGCGTCGGTGCCGGGAAAAGGTCATGGGCAAGACGCTTACGCTCGAGCGAAGCTTCGAGGATCTCGTGCCCTACCTGCTCGATCTGCTGGGTATCGGCGAACGCAGTTCTGTGCTCGCGGAAATGGATCCTCAGATCCGGCGCGATCGCACCTTCGATGCGATCACTCAACTGCTGGCGCGCGAGAGCCGCAATCAACCGATCGAACTGCTGTTCGAGGATTTGCAATGGCTGGACTGCGAGACCGAAGCATTCCTCGCGTACTTGATCGACCACTTGGCGAGCACCCCGATCCTGCTCCTCGTGAACTACCGGCCCGAGTATCAACCTGTGTGGATGCGTGCGAGTCATTGCAGCCAACTGCGGCTCGAACCGCTGGGCCCAGCTGAAGCCCAGGGACTGCTCGCGACCCTGCTTGGGGACGATCCCACCCTCGCCCCCCTTAAACAGCTCATCCTGGATAAGACGGAGGGCAACCCTTTCTTCATGGAGGAAGTGGTGCAAACGCTGGCTGAGGAGAAATTGCTGCTTGGTGAACCCGGTCAATATCGAATCGAGCAAACTCCGACTGCGCTGCATATTCCCACCACTGTGCAGGGTGTACTCGCCGCCCGTATCGACCGCCTCCCCGTTGCGGAGAAGGAATTGCTGCAGACCCTCGCCGTTATCGGCAAAGAGTTTCCGTTCAGTCTGATCCAGTGCATCTGTGATGGGCGAGACGCTCGGCTGGACGAAGACTTGTGTGATCTGCTCGCCCGACTGGAGGCTGCAGACTTCATTTACCAGCGGCCCACATTTCCGGAGTTGGAGTATTCGTTCAAGCATGCGCTGACCCAGGAAGTTGCGGGCCACTCGCTACTGACGGAGCGGCGTAACGCGCTGCATGAGCGCACGGCGCAGGCCATCGAGGCACTGTTCCCCACTCGCATCGCGGATTACTGCAGCGAACTGGCGCACCACTACAGGCTGAGCGGCAATGTTCCGAAGGCCGTGGAATACCTGCACCGTACCGGGCAACAGGCCCTCCAGCATTCCGCCCATCTCGATGCAATGCATCACCTCGGCGCGGCGCTGGAATTGCTCAAGCATTTGCCCGATACGCCCGCGCGTGCTCATCAGGAACTGAGGTTGCTACTCGCCCTGGGGCCGGCCTTGATGGCCGTGCGAGGCTATGGTGCGCCCGAGGTAGCGGCCACTTACACCCGCGCACTGGCGCTGTGCGCGCAAGTAGGTGACGACTCGCTTTTCCCTACGCTGCTGGGACTGTGGAGTTACTACGAGTTGCGTGCGGAATACTCCACTGCATGCGAACTGGCTGAACGATTGCTCAGTATTGCGCAAACTGCGCAGGATCCGGACTTGCTCGTGGATGCCCATGCGGCACTCGGAGAGACATTGTTCTTCCAAGGTGATCTGCGCAATGCCCATGACCATCAGGAGCAGGCGCGTGCCCTCTACATCCCAGAGCGGCATCGCACACATGCCATTACGTACGGCGTGGATCCGGGCTACGCCCTGTCATTTTCGGCCTGGAGTCTTTGGTACTTGGGTTTTCCCGATCAAGCAAACACGCGCAGCCGGGATACCCTTGCTCTGGACAAGAAGATTTCCCACCCGATTAGCTTGGCCTTCACCCTCTCCGCTACGTCGATACTCGCGCAGTTTCGGCACGACGTACAACTCGCCGAAGAGTGTGCAGATGCCGCCATCAAGCTTTCACTCGAACGAGGGTTTCCGTTTTATTTGGCATGGGGGAATATTCTTCAAGGTTGGGCTCGCACCGAGCAGGGAAACATTGACGAGGGCATCGCTCAGCTAACCCAAGGTATCGCCACTTACCAGGCAGCCGGAGCAAAATTTGGATGTTCGTATTTTCTGGCCCTGCTGGCCACAGCGCACGGGCGCGCCGGGCAACCGCAGGCAGGATTGGACGCCATAGTCGACGCTTTAGCTATGGTGAACAGAACAGGCGAGCACTTTTACGAAGCAGAGCTGTACCGACTCCAGGGAACTCTTACCCTCCAATGTCCAGGCGAAGACAGACAGGATTCTACCGTGCGGCAGGAAGCGCAAGCATGCTTTCACAAGGCAATCTCGGTCGCTCGGCAACAAGGGGCAAAGTCACTCGAACTACGAGCCACAGTGAGCCTTGCTCAGCTATTGGAAACACAAGACAGGGAGGCGGCCAGAAAAATGCTGGCCGACATTTACGGTTTCTTCACCGAAGGCTTCGACAGCGTTGATTTACTACAAGCCAAGGCGCTACTCGATGCGTGGGCATCAAGCGGGGGGTGAACGATCGATAATGCAAGGTGCTGAAAAGAGCATCGGCATTTCGTCGGCGAGCGCGTGACGGGGCGAAGCGCCGCAACATGTTCCGATTCGGCTCAGAACTGACGAGGAGTCCAAGAATGACCACAAAGAATGGAAAGCCTCGGAGCAGTGACGAGCGAAAGGCGGTCGCGCTGGCTTTACAGGGCGGCGGAATGCACGGTGCATTCACTTGGGGCGTTCTCGATCGGTTACTCGAAGACGGCAGGCTAACTATTGAAGGGGTTAGCGCAACCAGTGCTGGCGCGATGAATGCCGTCGTGCTGGCCTACGGTATGCTGCAAGGTGGCGAGGCCGGCGCGCGCCAGGCTCTGCACGATTTCTGGTACGCCGTGGCACAGTCCGCCGAGCGTCATAACCCGTTGCGCTGGATGCCATGGCTGAAAGGGACACACAGCTTCGGTCTGGACTATTCACCCATGTATACGTTCGCGGACATGGCTCTTCGGATATTTTCGCCGTACCAGTTCAATAGCCGCAACTTGAGTCCTTTGCGAGATGTGCTGGATAAGCAGGTAGATTTCGCTGCCTTACGAAGCCAATGCCCGTTCCACCTCTATCTATGCGCGACCAACGTGGAGACGGGGAAAATACGCATTTTCACGGGCGAGGACGTTTGCCCCGAAGCGGTGCTTGCTTCGGCCTGTGTGCCGACCTTGTTCCAAGCGATAACAATCGATGGGCAGTACTACTGGGATGGCGGTTACATGGGCAACCCGGCCATTTTCCCGTTGATCTACCACTGCCATACGCGCGATGTGGTGATTGTCCACATCAACCCACTCGTTCGCCCGGGAGTGCCCATTACAGCCGCCGATATCCTCAATCGCATCAGTGAAATCAGCTTCAACTCGTCGCTGATGCGCGAGATGCGCACGATCGCTTTTGTCACCGACCTAATCCAACAAGACAAGGTCGATCGCAAGGAGATGAAGGAGATGCTGATCCACTCCATTAAATCAGACGCGGCGATGTGCGCACTCAGTGTGTCCAGCAAGTACAACGCGGACTGGAATTTCCTTTGCAAACTGCGCGACAACGGACGAAACGAGGCCGAGGCATGGCTCACGGAAAACTATCGGCACATTGGCGAGCGGTCGAGTATCGACATCCGTAAGGAATTTCTTTGAACACCATAGTGATGGGCTGAATGGCTTTTTCAACACAAAAACAAACGCCCTGAATAAGTCGGGGCGCTGTTGGCAGCGTAGCTAGTGTGTTTTCACACAATCTGTCGAAGGGCCCCTTCTTGTACTCAAACCGAAATCACTTGGTCAGCCAAGACTCGGCGGTGTCGGAACCATATGTCGCTTTCCACTCTTTCAAGGTTCGGTAATTCCCGTCCATTGTCTCAACGACAATATCTCTCGCAACACCTTCAATGCCCGGCCAAATGATTAAGATCTGCCACAAAGCGTCCATCTATGTGTTCCTCTGCGGCTCACTGACTCGCGACAAAGGCAATGACGCAATTATCTCAGCGTGGCAAACCTCGAGTATTTCATCAGCCAGAGAAGAATCATCTGGGCAGGCGCGCGACAACATGACTGCACCGATTGCATGCGCCAGCATGTCGATCATTTTTGCCCGTACCCCATCCTGCGGCGCGTCTTGCTTCGTTTTGTACTTTTCTTCGAGCGCCGCCAGCGTGCTTTCTACCCCGCTGGCAAAGGTGGCTTTCAACTCATCTGATTGACGCGCAGCGTCTCCACAAAGGGCCGCCATGGTGCAACCGCTGCCCCTGCCGTCTCGGTGATCCCTCGACACGTACAAATCGATGAACTCAGCAACGTCGAGACCTTCGGAACTGGTCAGCGAATGCGAAAGACTGTTCGCTGCCGCTTCAGACATCAAATCAGCCTTGGAGCCGAAGTGCTTGTAGAAACCGCCTTGCGTAAATCCGGCTGCTGCCATGAGTTCAGCCACCCCCACGCCATCGTAGCCACGCTCGCGAAACAGCTCTGAAGCCGTCTCAACGATGTGAGCTCTATTGGCGAGCGATTGCGCCTTGGTGATCTTCATTTCCTGCGCCTCTGCATCTCAAAGCAATATCCCTATCATACTCTGATGTCGATCATAATCAAAAGCGTTGACATCTTTGAGCACGATCGACATCATAAATACGCCAACGCGAATCTTCCCTGGCACGGCGCATGTCGCCTTCATTAATCAACGAGTATGGAAACGATATGAACGATAAGACGTTATTTGAGCCGTACACGCTCGGCTCGCTGACACTTTCCAACAGAATCGTGATGGCTCCGCTGACGCGTAACCGTGCGGAAGAAGGCTTCGTCCCGAGCGAGTTCGCTGCAACCTATTACAGCCAGAGAGCCTCTACAGGCCTGTTGATCTCCGAAGCCTCGCAGATCTCGCAGCAGGGACAGGGCTACCAGGATACGCCCGGTATCTACACGCAGGCGCAGATTGATGGCTGGCGCAAGGTCACCGATGCCGTCCACGCAAAAGGCGGACGAATTTTCCTGCAACTGTGGCATGTCGGACGCGTATCGCACGTTGACCTGCAGGAGAACGGTGCCGCTCCGGTAGCACCCTCCGCTCTCCGTCCCGCGACCAAGGTGTTCGTCAATAATAGCTTCGTGGACGTTTCAGAGCCGCGAGCGCTTGATATCAGCGAGCTTCCCGGGATCGTCAATGATTTTCGCCAAGCGGCGGCAAATGCCATCGCGGCGGGATTCGATGGCGTAGAGATCCACGGCGCAAACGGCTATTTGCTGGATCAGTTCGTCAAAGACGGTGCCAATATCCGCACCGATGCCTACGGTGGCTCGATTGAAAATCGCGCTCGCCTACTGCTGGAAGTGACGGCGGCGGTAGTAGCCGAGGTCGGTGCCGGACGCACAGGCATCCGTATTTCGCCAGTTTCGCCAGCCAATGGTGTCTCCAGCAGCGAACCGCAGGCCCAGTTTGACTACATTGTCGACCAACTCGATGCCTTGGGCATTGTGTACCTCCATGTGGTCGAAGGCGCGACTGGCGGGCCGCGCGATATTGCGCCCTTCGACTTTGGTTCTTTGCGTAAACGCTTCAAAAACACTTACATCGCGAACAATGGCTACGACGTGAATTTGGCCACCTCTCAACTCAACGATGACAAGGCTGACTTGATCGCCTTTGGACGTCCCTTCATAGGCAATCCGGACTTGGTGGAGCGCCTTAAAACCGCTGCCGCTTTGTCGGCATTCGATCCTGCGACCCTGTATGGCGGCGGTGCAGAAGGCTACATCGACTACCCAACCCTTGCTGAGTCCAGTACCCGGCACGGCTAAAAATCAAGTCTGCGTACGTCTCCGGACACCACGCATGACTCGCCTATCGATATTCGAAACTGAGGATCAATTCATGAGCATCCCTACCACCGTTCTGATTACCGGCGCCTCCACTGGCATCGGCGCTACCTATGCCGAGCGCTTTGCACAGCGTGGGCACGACCTTGTACTGGTTGCCCGCGACAAAGGGCGGCTGGATGCTCTTGCAGCCCGGCTGCGTGAGAAACACAACATCACCATTGATGTTCTCCAGGCTGACCTGACCCAAATCAACGATTTGACCACGGTCGAGGCTCGCCTGCGCGACGACGCCAGTATTGGCATCCTGGTAAACAATGCAGGCGCCGCACAATCCGGCAGCTTTATCGAACAATCCACCGACAGCGTTGCTCAGTTGGTTACGCTCAACACCACTGCACTGGTACGGCTTGCCAGCGCCATCGCCCCACGCCTGGCACAAGCAGGAAACGGCGCGATTATCAACATAGGCTCGGTTGTTGGCCTGGCACCTGAGTTCGGCATGACGGTCTACGGCGCGACCAAGGCGTTTGTGCTGTTTCTATCACAAGGTATGAGCCTGGAACTTTCGCCCAAAGGCGTCTACGTGCAAGCCGTTCTGCCGGCAGCCACTCGTACCGAAATCTGGGAGCGAGCGGGCATCGATATCAATACCCTCAATGACATCATGGAAGTGGGTGATCTGGTCGATGCGGCGCTGGTCGGTTTTGATCGTCGCGAGCCCGTGACCATTCCACCCTTGCAGGACGCCGCCCGTTGGGATGCGTTGCAGGGTGCACGTCAGGGCTTGCTGTCGCAGATCAGGCAATCCGATGTCGCCGAGCGTTATCAAGCCAAGGCGTAATCATCGTGCAGCAGGCGCTGGTGCGCAGCACTCGATTTAAAAGCGCCTGCAACACAGTCTCACTTGCAGCTTTTCGACCCGCATCACGGGGCAAACATGAATATTCAGGACACAAAACTTCATCCCGGATCGCGCACGCAGTTCGTAAATGCAGCGAACAAATGGATCAAGGTCGAAGGAACAGCGTTCGCTTACCGTGACATAGCCCCCAAGGGTGAGTTGCCGCTCGTTCTGCTTAACCATTGGGGTGCAGTGCTGGACAACTTCGACCCAAGGATCATCGATGGGCTCGCAAGCACCAGGCGCATCATCGCCACTGACTATCGGGGAATCGGCGCCTCAGATGACACCGCCCCTGCGACGGTCAGCGAAATGGCAAACGATGCCATTGCTGTGATTCGTGCGCTGGGGTTCGACAAGGTCGACCTGCTGGGTTTTTCACTCGGAGGATTCGTGGCCCAGGAAATTGCCCTGAGCGCCCCTGACCTGGTGCGCAGACTGATTCTGACCGGTACCGGGCCTGCTGGCGGCACCGGCATCGACAAGGTCTGGTCAGTGTCATGGCCATTGATGCTTAAAGGTTTGCTGACGTTGCGCGATCCGAAGACCTACTTATTCTTCACCTAGACGGTCAATGGCCGGCGAGCCGCCAAGGATTTTCTGAATCGCCTGAAGGAGCGCAGGAAAGATCGCGACAAAAATCCAACGCCAACCGCTTTTTTGCGGCAGTTGAAAGCCATTCACGCATGGGGCAGACAACCCCCACAAAATCTCAGTCGCATACAGATACCGACGCTGATCGCGAACGGTGACAACGACATCATGGTGCCCACGGTGAACTCTACTGACTTGGCGAACCGGATCCCGAATTCTCAACTAATCATTTACGAAGACGCCGGGCATGGCGGAATTTTCCAACATCATGCCGACTTCGTGGCCAAAGCAACGATATTCCTGGATGCCTGAGCGTGTTCCGCCATTCCCATTTGAAGCTATGAGAGTTGAATCAACATGAAGGCATTTCTAATCGACCGTTACGGCAAGAATAATGGCCGTGTAGCCGAGGTGCCCGCACCTGAGGTGGGTGCACATGACGTCTTGGTTCAAGTGCATGCCACAAGCGTCAACGTGCTTGATTCAAAGATCAGTACAGGCGAATTCAAACTGATCTTGCCGTATTCATTCCCGTTGATACTGGGCAATGACCTGGCTGGGGTCGTGGTCAGCGTTGGATCCGGTGTGCGGCGTTTCAAACCAGGTGACGAAGTCTACGCACGCCCTCCTCAGGAGCGCATAGGCACATTCGCCGAGCTGATTGCGGTGCACGAAGACGCACTCGCGTTGAAACCTAAAAACATCAGCATGGAAGAGGCCGCATCCCTCCCGCTGGTTGCGCTGACGGCTTGGCAAGTGCTGGTTGAAACCGCCAGGCTGAAAAAAGGCCAGAAGGTGTTTATCCACGCCGGCTCGGGTGGCGTCGGTACCATCGCCATCCAGCTCGCCAAGCATCTGGGCGCCTTCGTTGCGACAACCACCAGCACAAACAATGTTGAATGGGTTAAAGCGCTGGGAGCGGACGTTGTCATCGACTACAAGAAGCAAAACTTCGAAAGCGTTTTGCAGGACTACGACGTCGTATTGAACAGCTTGGGCGCTGACGAACTGGGAAAGTCGTTGAACATTCTGAAGCCTGGTGCCCAGCTAATTTCCATCTCGGGGCCGCCGACGCAGCAGTTCGCTGAAGAGCAAAAACTGTTTTGGGGACTGGGTTTGGTGATGCGTTTATTGAGCAGCGGCACCCGCAGAAAAGCTCGCAAGCGGAACGTCAGCTATGCGTTCGTTTTTATGCATGCGAGTGGTGCTCAACTGGGTGAAATCACTGCTCTCATCGAGTCCGGCATTATCAAACCGGTGGTCGACCGATCCTTCCCTTTCGAATCAACAGCGGATGCTTTGAGCTATGTCGAACAAGGAAGATCGAAAGGCAAAGTAGTCATTAAGCTGGTCTGACCGAACTCCAAACACATTCTCGAGAACTAGATGGTATGTAACTATGAGTGCGCGAGAAAATGACGAAAATGAAACGGATAAAATTCACGAAAATCATTCCTTAATCGACAGCACGTTCAGGTTGCCAGACGACTCATCTGAACGGGCCAATCCTATGAATGTATCAGAATTTCCTCGTTCGCTTCCTACCCTTAAGCACGGAAAAATCCAGCCAAAATCAAATCTCGCGCCTTCAGTACCACCTCCCACAATCGTCTGGAACAAACCAATGTTGGAGCAGTAGCTGAAGAACCCGCAGCTTCGTGCATGTTGGCACCGGTGCCGAATTGACCCAGTTGCCGAGATGTCACTGACCCAGTCTGTTCCTCTCGAACCATTGCCTATGCGGGATTTGTGCAGATTTAGAGGTGGGTCAGTCTTGCTTCAGCTCGTGGGTCAATTCGGCGCCGGCGTCAACACCTGGGACAACTTCCGGCCATGGTATCAGCGGAAGATTCCACCGAGAGCCAGTCGTTTTGTAGGGGTAAAAACGCCTAAAAATAAAAAAGGGGTCGCGAGAAAAAACCTCGCAACCCCTTGAATTATATGGTCGGGACGGAGTGATTCGAACACTCGACCCCTAGCACCCCATGCTAGTGCGCTACCGGACTGCGCTACGCCCCGACTAGGCGTGAAACTCATCCCTCATCTCGAGGAACGCTCAAGAATATATCGCAAGCTTTTGAAAACTGGAAGTATTTAAAAGCGAGAATTTATTTCTTGAGTACCACCAGAACATCTTCGAGCTCGGCGATCATCTGGCGGATCATTTGCTTGTATTGGGTGGTGTCGTCTTTGGCCTCATCACCGGACAAGCGCAGGCGCGCTCCGCCGATGGTGAACCCCTGATCATAAAGAAGCGCGCGGATCTGCCGGATCATCAGCACGTCCTGGCGCTGATAATACCGGCGGTTTCCGCGGCGTTTGACAGGGTTGAGTTGAGGAAACTCCTGCTCCCAGTAGCGCAGCACGTGTGGTTTAACCGCACACAGCTCGCTGACTTCACCAATGGTGAAGTAGCGTTTGCCTGGGATGACGGGGAGCTCGTCGTTATGACTTGGTTCCAGCATAAGCCTCAACTCGGGCCTTCAACTTCTGCCCTGGACGAAAGGTGACCACACGGCGAGCCGTGATCGGGATTTCTTCCCCCGTTTTCGGATTGCGGCCAGGCCGCTGGCGTTTGTCCCGAAGGTCGAAATTGCCGAAACCGGACAATTTGACTTGTTCGTTGTCTTCAAGAGCGTGCCTGATTTCTTCAAAAAACAGTTCGACCAATTCCTTGGCCTCCCGTTTGTTCAGGCCCAGCTCTTCATACAGACGTTCCGCCATCTCAGCTTTCGTCAGAGCCCCCATACGTCACTTCCTTAACGTGGCGTTCAACCTTTGTTCGAGCGAGGTGAGGATGTTTTGCGTTGCGGTATTCACCTCATCGTCATTAAGAGTGCGCGATGGATGCTGCCAGGTCAAGCCGACTGCAAGGCTTTTTCTATCAGGATCAATGCCTTTACCCTGATACACGTCAAATAGCCTGAGGTCTGTCAGCCATTCGCCTGCATTTTCACGGATTACATCCAGTACAGCCGTGGCTGCAACGTCTTTGTATGCAATCAGTGCAAGGTCACGACGCACTTCAGGAAAGCGCGATAACTCTTGGAATTCAGGCATTTTGCCCGCTGCCACTTCCGCCAGAACCAACTCGAAGACGAAGACCGGACGATCGAGACCGAGGGTTTTCGACAATTCTGGATGGATCGCGCCGATGAAGCCGACCAGACGACCTTCACGCTCGATGCGCGCGGTTTGACCCGGGTGCAATGCTGGGTGCTTGCCCGGCACAAAAGTGAAGGAATCCAGCGCACCGGCAAAACCCAGAACCGCTTCGACGTCAGCCTTGACGTCGAAGAAGTCGACGGTATCGCGACCCTGCGCCCAGCCTTCCGGCAGGCGACTACCGCAAACAACACCCGCCAACATCGGCTCTTGCTTCAGACCTTCGAGCTGACCAACAAAACGCAGGCCGCTTTCGAACAGACGCACGCGATCCTGCTGACGGTTCAGGTTGTGCTGAAGCGCCTTGACCAGACCCGGCCACAGCGACGAACGCATGGCAGCCATGTCATTGGAGATCGGATTGGCGAGCAGCAACGGCTCTACACCCGGATTAAACAGTTCGAACTGTTTCGGATCGATGAAGCTGTAGGTAATAGCTTCCTGATAACCACGGGCAACCAGCAGGCGGCGCAGTTCAGGCAGGTCGCTACGGGCTTCTGCCTTGGCTTGCGGCGCCAGACGCGCTTGCGGATAACGAACCGGCAAACGGTTGTAGCCGTACAGGCGTGCCAGCTCTTCGATCAGGTCGACTTCCAGGCTGATATCGAAGCGATGGCTTGGCACTTCTACACGCCACTGCCCTGCCCCGTCGGCAGTAATGGTCAGGCCCAAGGCATTGAGCAGACGCTCTACTTCAGCCGAATCCATTTCCATACCCAGCATCTGGGTAATGCGCTGGGCACGCAGGGTGATCGGAGCAATTTTCGGCAGGTGCTGTTCGCTGACGGTCTCGATGATCGGACCCGCTTCACCACCGGTGATTTCCAGCAGCAAGCCAGTCGCGCGCTCCATGGCTTCGCGGGCCAGTTGCCAGTCCACACCGCGCTCATAGCGATGGGATGCATCAGTGTGCAGGCCATAGGAACGGGCCTTGCCCGCTACGGCGATCTGGTCGAAGAAGGCGCTCTCCAGGAACACATCGCGTGTGGTCGCGGAAACACCGCTGTGCTCGCCACCCATGACACCGGCGATAGCCAGTGCGCGGGAGTGGTCGGCAATCACCAGCGTATCGCTACGCAGGGTGACTTCCTGGCCGTCGAGCAGCACCAGCTTCTCGCCCTCTTCGGCCATGCGCACACGGATGCCACCGTTGATTTCGGCGAGATCGAAGGCGTGCAGCGGCTGACCCAGTTCCAGCATCACGTAGTTGGTGATATCGACGGCAGCATCGATGCTGCGCACATCTGCACGACGCAGACGCTCAACCATCCACAGCGGCGTAGGCCTGGACAGATCGACGTTACGAATCACACGACCCAGGTAGCGCGGGCACGCGGCGGGCGCCAGCACTTCTACCGAACGCACTTCGTCGTGCGCGGCAGGAACCGAAGCCACTACTGGACGGACTACCGGAGCGGCGTACAGCGCGCCGACTTCACGGGCCAGACCGGCCAGGGACAGGCAGTCACCACGGTTCGGGGTCAGATCGACCTCGATGCTGGCGTCTTCCAGGTCCAGATAAACGCGGAAATCCTTGCCTACCGGCGCATCGGCCGGCAACTCCATCAGGCCGTCATTACCTTCACCGACCTGCAGCTCGGATTGCGAGCACAGCATGCCGTTGGACTCAACGCCACGCAGCTTGGCCTTCTTGATCTTGAAGTCGCCTGGCAGCTCGGCGCCGATCATGGCGAAAGGAATCTTCAGGCCCGGGCGCACGTTTGGCGCACCGCAAACAACCTGGAAGGTTTCCGAACCGTTGCTGACCTGGCACACACGCAGCTTGTCGGCGTCCGGGTGCTGCTCGGTGCTCAGCACCTCGCCAACCACCACACCACTGAAAACACCGGCGGCCGGAGTAACGCTATCGACCTCAAGACCGGCCATCGACAGACGAGCAACCAGCTCGTCGCGACTTACCTGCGGGCTAACCCAGCCACGCAGCCATTGTTCACTGAATTTCATCCTGCTCTCCTAAGAATTCGTTACGACTAGCGAAATTGCGCGAGGAACCGCAAGTCGTTGTCGAAGAACAGACGCAAGTCGTTCACGCCGTAACGCAGCATGGCCAGACGCTCTACGCCCATGCCGAAGGCAAAGCCCGAGAACTCTTCCGGGTCGATCCCGGACATACGCAGCACGTTCGGGTGAACCATGCCGCAGCCCATCACTTCCAGCCAGCCGGTCTGCTTGCAGACGCGGCAGCCTTTACCGCTGCACATCACGCATTCCATGTCGACTTCAGCGGATGGCTCGGTGAACGGGAAGTACGAAGGACGGAAACGCACCGCCAGTTCCTTTTCGAAGAACACCCGCAGGAACTCTTCGATGGTGCCTTTGAGGTCGGCGAAATTGATGTCGCGATCGATCAGCAGGCCTTCGACCTGGTGGAACATCGGCGAGTGGGTGATATCGGAGTCGCTGCGGTACACACGGCCTGGGCAGACGATGCGGATAGGCGGTTGCTTCGACTCCATGGTGCGGACCTGTACCGGCGAGGTATGGGTGCGCAACAGCATGTTCGCATTGAAATAGAAGGTGTCATGCATCGACCGGGCCGGGTGATGGCCTGGGATGTTGAGCGCTTCGAAGTTGTGATAATCGTCTTCGACCTCAGGGCCTTCGGCGATGCCGTAGCCAATACGGGTGAAGAACTGTTCGACACGTTCCAGAGTGCGGGTGACCGGATGCAGACCACCGGAGGTCTGACCACGGCCAGGCAGGGTCACGTCAATGGACTCGGCAGAGAGTTTGGCAGCCAGATCGGCTTCTTCAAACAATGCCTTGCGCGCATTAAGGACCTCTGTGACACGCTCCTTGGCAACGTTGATCAGCGCACCGACCTGCGGACGCTCTTCTGCCGGCAAATTCCCCAGGGTCTTCATCACCTGAGTCAATTCACCCTTCTTGCCAAGGTAGTGAACCCGGATTTGCTCCAGGGCATTGATATCTTCAGCGCTTTGCACAGCCTCTAGAGCTTGAGAGACGAGCGCATCCAGGTTTTCCATGTACAGACTCCAGATACAAAATAGGGGAAGAGCTTGAAGGCTCTTCCCCTATTTATGACGTTTAACACCTGACCCCACAGATGCGAGGCCGGGTGACTGTCGGGGGTACTTAAGCCAAGGTGGCTTTAGCTTTCTCGACAATCGCAGCAAACGCCGCTTTTTCGTTCACTGCCAGATCAGCCAGAACCTTACGGTCGATCTCGATGGACGCTTTTTTCAGGCCGGCGATGAAACGGCTGTAGGACAGACCGTTGATACGAGCACCAGCGTTGATACGAGCGATCCACAGAGCGCGGAACTGACGTTTTTTCTGACGACGGTCACGGTAGGCGTATTGGCCTGCCTTGATTACCGCTTGCTTGGCAACACGGAATACGCGGGAGCGTGCGCCGTAGTAGCCTTTAGCAAGTTTCAGAATTTTTTTGTGACGCTTACGGGCAATGACGCCACGCTTTACACGAGCCATGAGTTACTTCCTCTATTCTTGACTAAAATTAACGAAGGCGCAGCATGCGCTCGACTTTTGCCACGTCAGACGGATGCAGCAAGCTGCTACCGCGCAGTTGACGCTTACGCTTGGTCGACATTTTGGTCAGGATGTGGCTCTTGAAAGCGTGCTTGTGCTTGATACCGTTAGCAGTTTTCAGAAACCGCTTAGCAGCACCACTTTTGGTCTTCATTTTTGGCATGTTCGGATACTCCGCATTCAGTTGATAAACATAATCAGAAGGCCTGCCGTGCCCTGTTGATTACTTCTTCTTTTTCGGGGCGATGACCATGATCAGCTGGCGTCCTTCCATCTTAGGATGCTGTTCGACCGAACCGTACTCGAGCAAGTCACCTTCAACTCGCTTGAGGAGTTCCATCCCCAGCTCCTGGTGGGCCATCTCACGGCCGCGGAATCGCAAGGATACCTTGGCCCTGTCCCCATCACTCAGGAAACGTACCAGGTTGCGCAGTTTTACCTGGTAATCCCCTTCCTCCGTCCCTGGACGAAACTTGATTTCTTTAACCTGAATCTGCTTCTGGTTTTTCTTGGCCGCAGCAATCTGCTTCTTCTTTTCGAAGATCGATTTGCCGTAGTCCATCAGTTTGCAAACAGGTGGTACTGCATCGGCGGAAATCTCCACCAGATCCAGCTTGGCCTCTTCAGCCTTAAGAAGCGCGTCTTCGATTGACACAATCCCGAGCTGTTCACCTTCAGCCCCAATTAACCGAACCTCGCGTGCCGAGATATTCTCGTTGATCGGGGCCTTCGGTGCAGTTCGTTTATCTTGTCTCATTTCACGCTTAATAATAATTACTCCGAATCTTGGCGACCACGCCGGGAAACCGCTTGGGCGAGGAACTCAGCGAACTGGGCGACGGGCATCGAGCCCAGGTCAGCACCTTCACGAGTACGCACAGCGACAGTCTGCATCTCGACCTCCCGATCTCCGATAACCAAGAGATAAGGAACCTTGAGCAAAGTATGCTCGCGGATTTTAAAGCCGATCTTTTCATTTCTCAAGTCAGACTTGGCACGAAACCCGCTTTCGTTGAGAGTTTTTTCGACTTCGGCGGCAAAATCAGCCTGTTTATCAGTGATATTCATCACCACTGCCTGGGTCGGAGCCAGCCACGCCGGGAATGCTCCCTCGTAGTGCTCGATCAGAATTCCGACGAAACGTTCGAAAGACCCCAGGATCGCCCGGTGCAACATGACCGGGTGCTTGCGGCTGTTGTCTTCGGAGACGTATTCGGCTCCCAGACGGACAGGCAGGTTAAAATCGAGCTGCAGGGTACCACACTGCCAGACACGGCCAAGGCAATCTTTCAGCGAGAACTCGATCTTCGGACCGTAGAACGCACCCTCGCCCGGCTGCAGATCGTACGGCAGGCCCGCGCTATCAAGGGCTGCAGCCAGCGCAGCTTCGGCGCGATCCCAAAGTTCGTCGGAACCGACGCGTTTTTCCGGACGAGTGGACAGCTTCATCTCGACATCTTTAAAGCCGAAATCGGCGTAGACGTCCATGGTCAGCTTGATAAACGCAGCGGACTCGGCCTGCATCTGTTCTTCGGTGCAGAAGATGTGGGCGTCGTCCTGAGTGAATGCGCGCACGCGCATGATGCCGTGCAAGGCACCCGATGGCTCGTTACGGTGGCACGCACCAAACTCGGCCAGGCGCATCGGCAACTCGCGGTAGCTTTTCAAGCCCTGGTTGAACACCTGCACGTGGCAAGGGCAGTTCATTGGCTTGATCGCGTAGTCGCGGTTTTCCGACTGCGTGGTGAACATGTTGTCGGCGTAGTTGGCCCAGTGCCCGGATTTCTCCCACAGGCTGCGGTCAACGACTTGCGGCGTCTTGATCTCCAGGTAACCGTTGTCGCGCTGAACCTTGCGCATGTACTGCTCGAGCACCTGGTACAAAGTCCAGCCATTCGGGTGCCAGAACACCATGCCTGGCGACTCTTCCTGGGTGTGGAACAGGCCCAGGCGCTTGCCGATCTTGCGGTGGTCGCGTTTTTCGGCTTCTTCAATGCGCTGGATGTAAGCAGCCAGTTGCTTCTTGTCCGCCCATGCGGTGCCGTAGACACGCTGCAATTGCTCGTTCTTGGCATCGCCGCGCCAGTAGGCGCCGGACAGCTTGGTCAGCTTGAAGGATTTCAGGAAGCGCGTGTTCGGCACGTGCGGACCGCGGCACATGTCGACGTATTCTTCGTGATAGTACAGGCCCATGGCCTGCTCGTTCGGCATGTCTTCGACCAGGCGCAACTTGTAGTCTTCGCCACGGGCCTTGAACACTTCGATCACTTCGGCGCGCGGAGTGACTTTCTTGATCACGTCGTAATCTTTCTCGATCAGCTGCTGCATGCGCTGCTCGATGGCGGCCAGGTCGTCCGGGGTGAAAGGACGTTCGAAGGCGATGTCGTAATAGAAACCTTCGTCGATGACCGGACCGATGACCATCCTGGCGGTCGGGTACAACTGCTTGACCGCGTGGCCAACCAGGTGGGCGCAAGAGTGGCGAATGATCTCCAGCCCCTCTTCATCCTTTGGCGTGATGATTTGCAGCGACGCGTCGCTGTCGATGATGTCGCTGGCGTCGACCAGCTTGCCATCGACCTTGCCGGCAACGGTGGCCTTGGCCAGGCCAGCACCGATGGATGCGGCGACCTCGGCTACGGAAACCGGGTGATCGAATGAACGTTGACTGCCGTCGGGAAGAGTAATAGTTGGCATGGCGCCTCCTCTCCTAGTGGTGACCCCTACCAAAGGTCACGTGGGTTGGGATGAGCCAGTACAAGATCCGGTCCAGGCCATTCAATGACGAACGCCTGCCTTACAGCGGCAGGAGCCTTGCGGCCAACCGGAAAACCGAACCAGAGTGACTGGGATTCAAATCAGGGTTATTCGCGCAGTTGCCGCCACCGGGACTGAAGGTCATCCGGAGCTTGCAAACGCCCGAGCGGGGCATGCTAGCACAGATGAACGGTTGTCGACTTGCACGCATTCAGGCCGTGAAGATTTCCTCACTTTTCAGGCACAGAGTGAACTTGAGATATACGAGCCACCTCAAATTGACTGAGAATCGCCACAGATATCGACCCCAAGGAGTTCCTGTCATGCGCCTTATCCGTCTTTTTGCTATCGCTGCCCCACTAGCCCTGCTGCTGCCACTGAGCGCCCACGCTGCCTGGCCAGCGGGCCTGAAAGCCAAATACATGACAGATTGCTCAGCGGCTGCCAGCAAAAGCATAAACCCGTCCGAAGCACAGAAGCACTGCGCGTGCGGCGCCGACGTCCTGGAGAAAAAATTCACCACGCAAGAGATCGCGCAACTGATGGACCCGAAAACACCGCCATCAAACGAATTGGCGCAGCGCGCACTGACCGAAATCTCCGTGTGCAAAGCCAAGAAATAACGCGTTCAAGTAGAGATTTTGAAGGCTTCGAAGGCCAAAATCAGCCCAAAAACCGCTGATTCACATAATTTATGCAGCTTTTATGGCTTTTTTTAATCGCCCTTTTTCAGGCGCAAAGCCGCTTAAACCGGGGCCTTCAGCCATTCGACGCAACGAAAATCGTGCGATAGCAGAGCAAACAGCTCGCCCGGGGGGCTCCCAAAGCGAACATTTCGACTATGATACCCGGGTGTGCCCAGTTGGCCTGAGCAGCACAGTACTACTGAAAATATATGTTTCTTGGAGATACACCATGTCTAATCGCCAAACCGGCACCGTTAAATGGTTCAACGATGAAAAAGGCTTCGGCTTCATCACTCCTCAAGGTGGCGGTGACGACCTGTTCGTACACTTCAAAGCTATCGAAAGCGACGGTTTCAAAAGCCTGAAAGAAGGCCAGACTGTTTCCTTCGTGGCTGAGAAAGGCCAAAAGGGTATGCAAGCTGCTCAAGTTCGCCCAGAGTAATTTCCAGGCGCACTAAAAAAACCCCGTCCATGTGACGGGGTTTTTTATGGGTGAATCAAAAGCCGAACGATCAGCCGCAGTTGACGCGGGTAACCACCTTATTGGCATCGGTGTTCAGGTTCAGGCGATCGGAACGGTACTCCAGCGTCACCATATCGGTTGGCAGCAGGAACCGTGCGCTTTGCGCCCCTGCGCGAGTACGCGCCTGCTCAAGCAGTTGCGGCGATGCCTGTTTGCCGATGGTGAACTCGGCAGCCTTTGCCTCACAGCGACTGTGACCCGTGTCAGTCGTCGCAACATCCGTTGTTGCCGACTCCGTAGAGGGAGTGCTGCAACCGGCCAGCGTGGCAACGGCCAACAAAGTACCCAATGACGCGAGCTTCCAAGGCATGAAGCCTCCTTATTCAATGATTAAGCTGAGATCGTGCGACAACCAGACTGGCGTTTGGTTTCACAGGGAACACTGGCACCCTGCCCATGATCCGGACGAGCCGCGATTCTGCCTGAGCGGCGCCCTGCCCTTAATCACTGAATCGTGACTGAATATGAACGACGCTCAATAAACGTCGATGTAGTCGTAAGGCGGATTGGGCCAGTTCTCTTTCAAGGCATTGAATATCTGCATGACCCAGACCTCATCGCTGGCCGCAACCCGCCCGACATAACCGGAGCCCTTGGCCCAGGTTTCGAGACGAAACAACAACCCGTCGATATCGGTGCCGCCCACGACACCCGAGGAGATGTAGGCAATGCCTCCTTTGGTGACCCGCAACTGGGTGTGCTCATCGTCACTGGCGCTGGCCAGCAACTGACGCACCGCCTCGAGGGTCAGGCCATCCGGGGAGTTCAAATCGATCTGCACAGCGCATTCCTTGAATATTCGTCAGGGGCCAAGTGTCGCACAGCCCTCCTTTCATGCCTAAGTCGACGTGTCAAAAGCCCCGCAAAATGGTTAACTCGGCACTCAGACTTCCCCGACCTCACGAGCGCCATCATGACCACCGTAAGCATCGACGCTGACATCAAGGCCAAGTGGCAAGACGGCCACAGCTCCTACAGCCCAGGCAGCACGGAAGAGCTCGCCATTATCGGTATCGACCTTCTGGTCAGGGACCTTGGAACCGAAGCCGCCCAGTCATTCATCGAGCAGATTTTCGAGAAACATCTATCGGACCAAAAGACCGAAGCGGTTAGCGCGAGGGAGTGAAACCCGCAGGCAAGCACCTGCGGGAGATGACGCTTACTTCAGGCGGGCCAGGCGCTCGGTCAGCAGATCGAAGAAGCCCTGGGCGTCGCCGCTTTCAACCCAGTAGGCGTTCTTTGGCGCTTTCAAGCCGTCATACCAGTCGACGATGGTTTGTCCAAAGGTCGGCCCTTCGCGGCTGTCGACCACCACGTTGACCAAGCGACCGCTGAACAATTGCGGCTTGAGCAGGTAAGCGACAACCGTGGCGTCATGCACCGGGCCGCCCGCAATGCCGTAGTGTTCCATGTCGCCTTTGATGTACTCATTGAGAATGTCGCTCACCAGCCGGCTGGCGTTGTTATTCAGCGCGGCAATCTGTTTCAGGCGCGCCTCGCTGGTAAGGATCTTGTGGGTCACATCCAGCGGCAAGTAGGTCAGCTTCACGCCACTCTTGAGCACCACTTCGGCCGCTTGCGGGTCGGCGAACAGGTTGAACTCGGCCACCGGCGTGATGTTGCCGCCGTTAAAGTGCGCACCGCCCATGACCACCACTTCCTTGATGCCCTGAACGATACCCGGCTCCTGGATCAGCGCCAGGGCCAGGTTGGTCTGCGGGCCAAGCATGGCGATGGTAATGCTGTGGGGCTCGGCAGATTTCAGGGTATCGATCAGGTAGGTGATGGCGCTGCCCTTGGCCAGGCCTTTCCTGGGTTCATGCACGGCAATGCCCGACAACCCTTCCTTGCCATGAATGTCCTCGGCGTAGATGGGTGTGCGCATCAGGGGTTTGGGCGCCCCCGCATAGACCGGGACCTCTTCGCGTCCCGCCCACTCCCGGGCCAATCGCGCATTGCGCGAGGTCTTGTCCAGGCGAACGTTGCCAGCAACGGTGGTCAATGCCCGAACATTCAGCTCGTCCGGCGATGCCAGGGCGAACAACAGGGCAACAACGTCGTCAGCCCCCGGGTCGGTGTCGATGATCAAGTCGATCTTTGGTGCCGCCTGGGCGTTCGTTGCGGTAATCAGGGACAAAAGCAGCAGACTCCGGAGCAGTGGGTGCAGTTTCTGAGCATAGCGATACGGGGCGCACTCCTTGCGCCGGGGAAATCAAAACGCGGACAGCCAGTCAAAACGTTACCCCTGCAACCAGCACAATGTTGCAGTACGGCTGGCATTCGCCTGTACGAACAATCGCCCTCGCCTGTCGGCTCAGGACCTTGAATTGTTCATGGGTGAGCACCTCACGCCGCCCCAATGCGCCTTCGCCGTTCAGCGCTTCCAGCGCGACCAGGGCCGACGGCTTTTTATCGAAGATTTCCTGAGCCAGCACATGGCTTTCGACCTGCATCTCACTGAGCACGACCTTCAAGGTGCTGACAAACTCCGGAATGCCATGGGTCAAGGCCAGGTCGATCAATTCAACGCCTGGAGGAACCGGCAAACCGGCGTCCCCGATGACGACCATGTCGCCATGCCCCAATGAAGCAATCAGTCGCGACAGTGCAATGTTGAGCAGGGGTGTTTTTTTCATGGGGTTTTAAACGCCTGTACTTCGCTCAAGGCGGGAATCGAAGGTTGCGCGCCGGCCCGGGTCACCGACAGCGCCGCGGCCACCTGTCCGAAGCGGATCGCCTGCGCCTCATCTTTACCCGCGGCCAGTGCCGCAGCGAAACCGCCCACGAACGTATCGCCAGCCGCCGTGGTATCGACAGCATTTACCACGAGCGCGGGGAAATGTTCGAAGCGTTGGCCATCGGCAAACAGCGAACCTTGCGCACCGAGGGTGATGATCACTTTTCCGGCCCCCATGGCCATCAGCCGGGTCGCCGCGGCTTGTGCGGATTCCAGGGAGTCCACCGACAGACCGCTCAGGGCTGACGCTTCGCTCTCATTGGGAATCAGGTAATCGATAGACGCGTACCAATCCGATGGCAGCGGACGGCTGACTGGTGCCGGATTGAGGATGACCGTCTTGCCCAGTTCACGGCCGCGCTTGAGCGCATGGCCAACAGAGGCATCGGGCACTTCCAGCTGACAGATGAGCACGTCAGCCGCGCGTATCACCGAATCAAAACGGTCAATGGCTTCAGCGGTCAACGCCCCGTTGGCGCCGGGGACGATCACGATGCTGTTCTGACTGCTGTCGTCGACCACAATCAACGCCACGCCGCTGGAACCCCCAACGGTGCTGACCGCCTGGCAATCGATCTGCTCGGCCAACAGCGCCCCGCGCAGTGCCTCACCATAGGCGTCATTGCCCACGCAGCCGATCATCGACACCTGGGCTCCCAGCCGCGCCGCAGCCACGGCCTGATTGGCGCCCTTGCCGCCGGAGACGGTGGCAAACGACTGACCGATCAGCGTTTCACCGCCCTTGGGCAAGCGTGGCGCCCGGGTCACCAGGTCCATGTTCAAACTGCCTATCACCACTACTTTTGCTGACATACATTGCTACTCATCAATTCTGTTTCGGCGGCGCTGTGGGTCCAGCGGCTTTCTGTTTTCAACGGCTTTCTGTTTTCAACGGAACTGGGCAAACACGCCGGCCAGCGGCGCCGTCGATTCACGTATGACGATACTCGGCGTCACGATCCGCTGATCGGTCGCCAGGCCCGGCGTGGCGATTCGCCGTAAAAGCACTTCGGCGGCCATTTCGCCGAGTTGCAGGATCGATTGCCCGACCGTGGTCAACGACGGGTAGACATACCGACTCATCTGGATATCGTCGAAGCCGATCACCGACAACTCGCTCGGTACGCGAATATTGTGCTCGGCGGCGGCCCGGAGCACACCGATGCCGATCATGTCGTTGGCCGCAAAGATGGCGCTAGGCGGGTTGCTTTCCAGCAGAACCGTGGCAGCGCTATAACCGCCGGTGCTGGTGAAATCGCTTTCCAGCATGCGCTCGGGAGAGACTTCGACGCCCGCCTCCTTCAAGGCCCGGCGATAACCCGCCAGACGCATCTGCGCCACACTGGTGTTTTCCGGCCCGCTGATCGTGGCGATATCCCGGTGCCCCAATTCCAGCAAATGCCGGGTCGCCAGATACGCGCCGTATTCATGGTCGATGCGCACCAGGTCCGCATCGACACCGTCCAGGCCGCGGTCAACGATCACCATGGGTGTGCGGACGCCTTTCAGGCCTTGTACCAAGCGACTGTCGCCGCCGGCCGAGGCGACAATCAGGCCGTCGATGCGTTTTTCCAGCAGCACACGCAGGTAGCTGCGCTGCTTGTCCGGATTGTCGTCGGAGTTGCACAGGATGACGCAGTAACCGTTGCGCTCGCAGTAATCCTCGATACCCCGGGCCAGCTCGGCGAAATACGGGTTGAGGCTATTGGGCACCAACAGGCCGATGGTCGCCGTGGTCTTGGCCTTGAGCGAACGGGCCACGGCGCTGGGAACGTAGTCGAGGGTCTTGATCGCCGCTTCGACCTTGATCCGGACTTCCTCACTGACCGGGCGGGTCCTGTTCACCACATGGGAAACCGTGGTGTAGGAAATGCCGGCAAGGGCTGCCACATCTTTGATAGTCGCCATGACTCAGGTCCGCCGGCTTGCGCGTTGACTGCGATAAGTGTCCAGCACCACCGCCACCACGATCACCGCGCCGGTGATGATGCGCTTGGTCGGCTCGGTTGCGCCGATCTGCGCCAGCCCCGCGGCCAGTACGGAAATGATCAGGACGCCAAAAAACGTGCTGATCACCGAGCCGCGCCCGCCCATCAGGCTGGTTCCGCCGATCACGACGGCCGCGATGACCTGCAACTCAAGTCCGGAGCCGGCATTCGGGTCCGCGGCTTCCAGGCGAGAAATCTGGAACAACGCGGCAATTCCGGCCAGCAACCCCATCAGGCTGAAGACCAGGATTTTGTAGGGTTTGGGATTGATCCCCGCCAGCCGCACGGCCTCTTCGTTGGTGCCGATACCGATCAGGTAGCGACCGAACACCGTGCGGGTCAACACGGCCTGGGCGATGAAAATGATCAGCAACGCAATGATGAACGACGGTGAAATGCCGAAGGCAATCGGGTTGGACAACCATCCGAACGCATCGCCAATGTAGGCCGTACGCGAACCGGTCATCTGGTACGCCACCCCGCGAGCCATTTCCAGCACGCCCAGGGACACGATGAACGACGGTATCCGCCACGCCACCGTGATCGAGCCGGTGATGGTACCGGCGAGCGCCGCGACGGCCATGCCCAGCAGCGCCGCCGGCAGCACGCCCCAGCCCCAGCCAAGAATCGCCACGCTCACGGTCGAAGCCGCCAGTGCCAGCACCGAGCCTACCGACAGGTCGATGCCACCGATGATCAACACAAAGGTCATGCCGACCGCCAGCACCATCAGGTCCGGAATCTGGTTGGCCAGGGTGCTGAAAGTATCGTAGGACAGAAAGTGACTGCTCAGCACCGAGAACAGCACGATCATCGCCAACAAGGCACCCGCCAGGCCCAGATAGGTGCCCAGGCCGTAGAAGTTGCCACTGCGTGTGCCGGCGAAAGAAGCGGTTTTCATCGAAGATCCCTAGGCGCGGCTTCAAAGAGCTGCGCATCACGTTTTTGGTAGCCGGCGAAAGCAGCCGCGAGCAACTCATCCTGGGTCCAGCTGTCGCGATCGAATGTATCGATCAGGCGCCCCGCCGACAGCACACCGATCCGGTCGCAGATCAGCATCAGCTCGCGCAAGTCGCTGGAGACCACCACCAGCGCCTTACCCTTGCGGGTCAATTCACCGAGCAGGTTGAAGATATCGAACTTGGCGCCGACGTCGATGCCGCGGGTCGGCTCGTCGAACAGCAGCACCGAGCAATCGCGCTCCAGCCAACGGCCGATGACGACCTTCTGCTGATTGCCGCCGGACAACTCGGACACCAACTGTGCCGGACCGGAACTGCGAATGCGCATGGCGTCGATCTGACGCTGGGCCAGGGCGTTTTCGCCATCGTTGTCGACAAAACCTGCGCTGGAGATGCCGGGCATGTTGCCCAAGGCGATATTGGCGCCGATCGATTGGGTCAATAAAAGGCCTTCGCCCTTGCGATCTTCGGTGATCAACGCGATACCTTGCCCAACCGCATCCACCGGCGAACGGATACTGACGACCTGTGCCGGCGCCCCCAGGGCAATCGTGCCGCTGTCAGCGATATCGGCACCGAAGATCAGGCGCAGCAATTCGGTGCGCCCCGCGCCGATCAAACCGGAAATCCCGAAAATCTCACCGGCCCGGACTTCGAACGACACGTCGCGAACCTTGTCGGAACGGGTCAGGCCATTGACCGTCAACACCGGCGCGCCGATTTTGCGCGCCCCCATATCGATGTGTTCGCCGAGCTCGCGACCGACCATCAAGGTGACCAGTTGCTCGCTGTTGTAGTTGGCCATCGGCTCGACACACACCAGGTTGCCATCGCGCAGCACGGCAATGCGCTGCGCGACCCGCGCCAGCTCTTCGAGGCGATGGGAGATGTAGATGATCGATACGCCGCGAGCCTGCAGGCGGGTGATCTGCTCGAACAGCATTTCGACTTCGCGGGCAGTGAGCATCGCGGTCGGCTCGTCGAGAATCAGCACATGACAATCACCAATCAGGTTGCGGGCGATCTCGACCATTTGCTGGTGGCCGATCCCCAGTTCGCCGACCAGGGTGTCCGGGTCAATGGCGTCGAGCCCGACATGAGCCATGGCCTCGATAGCAGCCTTGCGCAACTGTTTGCGACTGATCCACCCGCCCTTGCTGGGCAAGTTGTCGAGAAACAGGTTTTCCGCCACCGACAAGGTCGGCAGCAGATTGAGCTCCTGCATGACCATGCGAATACCCAGCGCTTCAGCCTGAGCCCGGCTACCCGGACGAAAGTCCTGCCCCTGAAACTGCATCTGGCCGGTGGTCGGCGTGACCAGCCCGCCAATAATCTTCGAAAGCGTGCTTTTGCCTGCACCGTTCTCGCCGGTCAACGCCAGCACTTCCCCGCGCATGAGCGTCAGGTCGATGCCGGCCAGAACCGGTTGGGCGTAGGTCTTGCCGATACCGCTGACCGAAAGGACAGCGTCCGGAGCGCAAACTGACATAAAAACTCTCCATGCGCTCGCCCGACTGGACGAGCGCTGTTGCGTCGCCAGAGGGTTACTTGGTGACCAGCTCTACCGGCGTTTCGATCACGCCATTGGCGCCGCTGTCGACCTTATCGCCCTTGAGAATCTTCAATGCAGTCTCGATGCCGAACACCGCCTGTTTGGCCGCAAACTGGTCAGCAGTGGCCAACACGCGACCATCCTTGAGCATTGGCTGGATGGCATTGATGTTGTCGTAGCCGACCACTTGCACCTTGCCGGCCTTGCCTGCGGCGCGCACCGCAGACACCGCACCGACCGCCATGCTGTCGTTGCCGGCCAACAGGGCCTTGGTTTGCGGGTATTCACTGAGAATCGACGCGGCGACCTTGTTGCCCTTGTCGATCTCCCAGTCACCGGATTGCAGGGACACGACCTTGATCTGCGCCGCCTCCATCGCATCCTTGAAACCTGCGGTCCGCTGCTGGGCATTGGTGGTGGTGGACACACCTTCGATGATGCCGACTTCGTCACCGGCCTTCAGCTGCCTGGCCAGGTAATCGCCCACCAACCGCGCGCCCTTGCGGTTGTCCGGGCCTACGAACGGAACATTGATGTTTTTGCTTTTGACGACAGCGGGGTCCAGCTGGTTATCGATGTTGATCACGGTGATACCGGCATCGATGGCTTTCTTGATCACCGGAACCATGGCTTTGGAGTCTGCCGGCGCAATCACCAGTGCATTGACCTTGGCCAGGATCATTTGCTCGACGATGCGCGTCTGGCCCGCGGTGTCGGTTTCATCCTTGATGCCGTTGGAGATGAGCTCGAATTCGCCGGAGTGATCTTTCTGGTAGGCCTTGGCGCCGTCTTCCATGGTCAGGAAGAACTCATTGGCCAGGGATTTCATGACCAGTGCGACTTTCGGTGTTTCCGTGGTTTCAGCAAAGGCCGAAGAGACAGGCAGTGCAGCGGATGCGGCAGCCAACATAGCGACAGCGAGAAGACGTCCAGCGAATGGCAGCTTCATGGGTTCACTCCGATCTTATGATTATTGTGAGCAACGCTTGCGCTGGCGTAAGTTTCACGGCCCACCGCGATAAAAAAGCCATCACTGGAGCCGCGCAAACGTTTGCGCGAACCAAACTATGCGAACCCTGCCGGTATTTGTCAACGGCCTGAAAAGCGCTTTCAGCGATGTTTGGCGAAAAACGGCACTCTGCTATGCCGTGGTGTTGACCACCGATCCCGTGCCAGAACCCTTGGTCAGCTCTTTGATCAGACTCGCGCTCACTTGCAGGATGGCGCCGTTGGTTTCGGCCACCTGCCCCTGAATGGCGGCTACTGCTGTGGTCTTGGCTTCCAGAGTCGGATAGGACGCCGCCTGGGCTTGCGCCAATTGCTGCTGTTGCTCGCGCAATTGCTGCTGCAACTCCTTCAGACGCTTGAGCAGGACCTTCACCGCAACGCTGGTGTTATCGCCGGTTTCCGATTCGGCCTGTGTGCCGGCACTTTCTCCCAGACCTACCGGGCCCGTTTTAACCTGGGTAGCGTCGCCTTCCTTTGCACCCAGCGCTTGAGCAGCCGCATCCTCTGTCGCATCGCCTAAAGCACGAATGGTCGTCGCAGACTTTCCCCCAATGGTGATGCCCACGGCATTTGGGAAGCCAATAGATAACGACATGTGAACTCCGGCAGAAAAAGATCCCTTGAAGGAGCATCGACCGACGCACGCGTTTCTTTAGTCGTTAACGACGATTTGACGCGTTGAAATCTTAAACAGGGCTGCCATCCGTTTCGGAGAGCCGAACGCGAAAGTTAAACATGTTCGGTAATCCGGACGCCAAGCCCCGAAACCGCCTCCGGACACAAACAGCAATACCGTTACAAATCATTAAGTTAAGCGTGTTTTTTCGATTCAGAGTGTTACTGGTACAGATCCTGCTCTTCCCCGAGCACCCCAGCGTTCAGATTCGCCTGGGGCGTATCTAGATGAACTTGCATCTGCACCGTCTCACAACTAGAAGAGAAAAATAATGACATCTGCACTCAAGACCTTTGTTCCGGGCGCCTTGGCCCTCCTGCTGCTTCTGCCCACCGCCCTTCAGGCCAAAGAAGCCGAAACCCAACAGAAACTGGCCAACGTGGTGATCCTTGCCACCGGTGGCACCATTGCCGGCGCGGGGGCCAGCGCTGCCAACAGCGCAACCTATCAAGCGGCGAAAGTCGGCATTGAACAGTTGATCGCTGGCGTTCCTGAGCTGAGCCAATTGGCTAACGTTCGCGGCGAACAAGTCATGCAGATCGCCTCCGAAAGCATCACCAACGAAAACCTGCTGCAACTGGGTCGCCGTGTCGCCGAGCTGGCCGACAGCAAAGACGTCGATGGCATCGTGATCACCCACGGCACCGACACCCTGGAAGAAACCGCGTACTTCCTGAACCTGGTGGAAAAAACCGAGAAGCCGATCATCGTTGTGGGCTCCATGCGCCCAGGCACCGCGATGTCCGCCGATGGCATGTTGAACCTGTACAACGCGGTGGCCGTGGCCAGCAGCAAAGACGCACGGGGCAAAGGTGTGCTGGTGACCATGAACGATGAAATCCAGTCGGGTCGCGACGTCAGCAAAATGATCAACATCAAGACCGAAGCGTTTAAAAGCGCCTGGGGTCCGCTGGGCATGGTGGTAGAAGGCAAATCCTACTGGTTCCGCTTGCCAGCCAAGCGTCACACCATGGATTCCGAGTTCGACATCAAGGCCATCAAGAGCCTGCCTGACGTCGAGATCGCCTATTCCTACGGCAACGTCAGCGATACCGCCTACAAGGCCCTGGCTCAATCGGGTGCCAAAGCCATCATCCACGCCGGCACCGGCAATGGCTCGGTATCCTCGCGGGTAGTCCCAACCCTGCAAGCCTTGCGCAAGGACGGCGTGCAGATCATTCGCTCCTCCCATGTCAACGCTGGCGGTTTTGTACTGCGCAACGCCGAGCAGCCTGACGATAAATACGACTGGGTCGTGGCTCACGACCTGAACCCGCAGAAGGCCCGGATCCTGGCGATGGTCGCACTGACCAAGACCAACGACAGCAAAGAGCTGCAACGGATGTTCTGGGAATATTGATTCGCCCTCGCCCGACCGGATCCGGTCGGGCACCCCGTACGCCATTCGCCAGCCTTGGCGAGTGGCGGCCGTTGGATCTTACAAAAAAACTCCCTTCGTCTTACGCCAAATGGAACAAACCGCTGTCAGAGGATTTTCTTGATTTTTAAGCAGTTGCGAAATGTCCTACAGTTAAATACTGTATGCACGTACAGCTTAATAAGGATAATCCCGTGGACACCACCTCTGCCTCTCCTGACACCTATGTACGCATGGGCCTGCGCGTTCAGAAAATCATCAACTCTCCCACCGCACAAAAGGCCAGGGCAGCACTGATCTTCCGCCTTCCTGACGAGCCGATGGATGAATGGGAACGCTTGCTGGAAGAAATCGACGAGAACGACAACGTCACCCTCGCCTATCGCGACGATGGCGGCGTGCAGATTTTCTGGGTTGTGCCGAAGGAAGATTGAGCCGATGAGTGTCCGCTGGTCTGCTTTGTTGTTTCTGTTTTTTGTCATGGGCGCGCAAGCCGACGCCCCGCGTACCTTCACCGAAGCGAAAAAGGTGGCGTGGAAGCTCTACGCTCCCCAATCCACCGAGTTTTACTGTGGCTGCAAGTACACCGGCAACCGGGTGAACCTTACCGCCTGCGGTTATGTGCCACGTAAAAATGCCAAACGCGCAGCCCGCATCGAGTGGGAGCATATTGTTCCGGCCTGGCAAATCGGTCATCAACGCCAGTGCTGGCAAGAAGGGGGTCGCAAGAACTGCACCCGCTACGACCCGGTTTACCAGAAGGCCGAAGCTGATTTGCACAACCTGGTGCCCAGCATTGGCGAGGTCAATGGCGATCGCAGCAACTTCAGCTTCGGCTGGTTGCCCGAGCAGTCGGGACAATATGGTTCCTGCCTGACCCAGGTCGACTTCAAGGCCAAGAAAGTCATGCCCCGCCCTTCCATTCGCGGCATGATCGCCAGGACCTACTTCTACATGAGCAAGCAATATGGCTTGCGCCTGTCGAAACAGGATCGGCAACTGTATGAAGCCTGGGATAAGACCTATCCGGTACAGGCGTGGGAGCGCCAACGCAACCAGAGCGTGGGGTGCGTCATGGGGCGCGGCAACGAGTTCGTCGGCCCGGTAGACATGAAGGCCTGCGGCTGAATCCAGACACTGAAACAAAAAAGGCCTCGGGACTAAACACCCGAGGCCTTTTTTGTTTCTTCAATGTCTGCGCTACAGAACGTTATTGAGCGGCCGGACGCTCAAGCACCAGCAATTCGATATTCTGCTTCTTCGCGCGCGTCAGCGCGGCACGGACTTCATCCTGCCTGGCTTCGGCCTCGGCTTTCGAATTGAACGGCCCCATCAGAATTCGCGTATTGCCATTTTCCTTGACGACGCTGGACATGAAACTGTGCTCGATCAGCCAGCCACTCAAATCGCTGACGGCCTGAGGGGTTTCACCTCGCACTTCAAGATCCCATTGCGGACCGGACACTGGCGCGGGTACGGCAGCCATGGCCGGTTTAGGCTTCGGCACATCCACACTACTGCCCTCGCCACACCCCGCCAGCGCCAATATCGCGATTACCAAAACCATTTTGCGCACGGCGTTTCCCTCTAAATGCATAAAGCTGCGATTTTAACATCCATGAATACTTCGCGAGTGCCGTAAAATGGGCTCAAAACAACGAGAATGATGGTTGCGGCCTCTGTATAGTTACGCCTTGGGAATTAATGCCGCATCTGCGCGTCAGAAAGAGGCACCCAAACCGCGAGACTTCGCACTAATCTATACATACCACCGACCTCTGCACTGTCCGAATCAGGTGCCCCACAAAGCAATCAAGGAGAAGACCATGCTGATACTCACCCGCAAAGTCGGTGAAAGCATAAACATTGGTGATGACATTACGATCACCATCCTGGGCGTAAGCGGCCAGCAAGTCAGGATCGGCATCAACGCCCCGAAGGACGTTGCAGTGCATCGTGAAGAAATTTATCAGCGCATTCAGGCTGGCCTGACCGCCCCGGAAAAGCCGCAACCCTGAATCCTGTTGCAGTCAGTAGCCAGCCCGTTCAGTCCGGAATCACGGCTGGCTAAAGATTCAGCATCGCATCGCTTCCGCCTGCTTTCCCACACAAGCCTCCAGGGGCTGATACTAGCGACAAGCTCAACGCTCTGGCTGTCAGACTTTTCTGGTTCACCCCATGGAAGTACGCGTTAGCTGCGTGTTCAACCAAACATCACGCCACGCGCCATACCAGTCGCCGCCACCACCATCAGCAGCACCAGCAGCGCCTCGACATGACTGATCCGTGCAAACAGCTTCGCACGGCCTGTATCGATCGCCTCTTTACGGGCAAGCGCTATCCGCCATTTGATCAGCGTCACCATTGGCGCAATCTCCAGCAGCAAGATCAGGACGAACAGCGTCATCTTCAGATGAAACAGCGGCTGATGCAGGTAATAGTCCGTACCTTTCTCGTACCCGCCAAAGGCTCGCATCCCCCCGCTGATCAGTAAAACGACAGCTGAAATACCCCAGATATTGTCCGCCATCAGAACACTGCGCACTTCTGCGGCCCCATCGGCCAAACGCCGAAAAGCTGTGCCTCGAACCAACACCGCCCAAAATCCCAAGGCAAATGCCAAAAGATGAACCGCCGCTAGAAACCAGTGAGTCAGCATCGAGAAACTCCTGCCAGGTCGAAGTTGTATGAGCCTGTCAGTAGTAGCCCATGAAATGGCTGCTTGCACGGCATCTGCGGACAATGCGCGGAACACAATATGACAGACCAACTAGACTCCACTGCGCTGGTATTGAACGTCCGTGACAGTACCAGCCCCAACAGCAACTCACTCTCACCGCATTGAACTGAGTAAACAAAATCATGTGTGAATCATGTGATTCAAGCTCTGCTTCAAACACAACAGGCCGTCGTCGTTTTCTTCAATTTGCCGGATTGAGCGCAGGCGCACTGCTGCTGACCGGCACACTGCCCGGCAAGATCATCCAGGCAGCCGAAAAAGCGTCAGCCCCACCAAAACCTCAAAACGTAATCAGTCCCGATATGGCGTTGAAAAGACTGATGGAGGGCAATGAACGATATGTAAGCGGTACTTCCAAGACTCATGATTTCAAGGCGGAGCGAGAGGCCCTGGTGTCCGGTCAGAATCCGTTCGTGGCCGTGCTGAGCTGCTCTGACTCGCGGATCGCCCCGGAATATGCGTTTGATACCGCGCGAGGCGATCTGTTCTCCATCCGCGTCGCGGGCAACTTCGTGACCCCGGAAGGCTTGGCCAGTCTTGAATACGGGGTTGCCGTACTGGGCGCACCGCTGATTCTCGTACTCGGTCATGAGAGCTGTGGCGCCATTGAGGCAGGCATCAAGGCCGTCAAGGATCAGACGGTTTTCCCCGGTCATATCCCGAAACTGACTGACGCACTCAAGTCGGCAATCGAGACAGTACTGAAGCAACCCGGGAGCTTGATGGAAAACGCCACCGCGCAGAACGTCAAAAATTCTGTCAACAGCCTGAAACAGGCCTCGCCATTGCTGACCGACGCGCAGAGCAAGGGCATGTTGAAGATCGTGGGAGGCATTTATCGCCTGGCAAGCGGCAAGGTAGAGTTGATCGCCTGACCCGCAACGCGCACATCGCCAGCATCGGTGCATGACCCCGCATGCAAAGAGCCCAGCGCGATGGCTGGGCTCCGGTTATTTTCGGTTTTCCATCATTTTGTCGGCGAGGGTTTTAGCTCTCTCGATCAGCAGGTTCTGCCTGTCTTCGTGCGTAGCACCGCCCACAACCGGGGCAGTCAAATTGCTTTCGGCAATCAATGCAGCGCAGAAGTATTGATCCCAAACAGCCTTGTCCACAGATGCCTGCTTGCTGATTTGATCGACGTTCATAGGCGGCTCCTTTCAATGAGGCAGCCCCACTAGTTTACGCCTGAATGGCAAAGAATCCGGACTATCATCCACCGTGACCCGCCATTCGTCGCCTACGAAAACACAACGAAGAATTCACCCGCATCCGTGGCTCGAGGATTGCTAAGATCGCGCGTAGCAGCGGCCGGAACGACATAACTCTGACGCTGTAGCCATTCAACTAATGCTTAAGGACTCCAGCGATACGCTTGGTCAGTCACCGGGAGATGCAACGTGTCAACGCTCAACGAAATCGCAATGAACCACGCGAGAATGGCCAAGGAAAAAGCAGAAAAGTCGACCGAACTGAGCGAGCGACACTTCCAGATTGTAGGAAGCTTCGAAGTACCGTCCATTGAAGAACAGCAGAACATTCCACTGCACCTGATCGCTGGAGCACAGGAAGGCCAGCATGGCCTTGCAGCGACCTTTGCCCTCTGACGTCTACGCAGGCAGGCGACGATCTGAACGATTTACTCGGTAATCATCCGGTATCTGTTCAGCAATCGTCGCGCCTTGATGACCCGACACTGCTTTTCTGATCCGGGCATCCCATCTTTCAAATACAGCGAAGTGATTACCAGCTGGATGCAAGATTCAGCAAATAACACGCAATGACTTGTGGATTGAAAATCCATGAACTAAACATAACTCCACAGTCAGCTTCCCTGAAGATCGATAATGATTCTTGGTACTAAAAAGGGTTTTATGCTCCTTGCCTACGAGCAAAAAACGAGGTCCTTCAGCGCATCGAAATTGTTAAGCCTGGCACTACAGCAGGCGCTGTCTGTAGCAGTGAGCATCCTTGGATAAAACAAAGTGCGTTATGCGAGCTCATGCCTTGAGCAAACGCTAGCGCCTGATTGGCAGTCAGTTGACCTACTCACTTATCCGGCTTGACGAATGGAGATGCATGTTCATGAAAAACCCACTACCGAGAGCCCTTCCTGGCCGCCCGGTAGAGCAAATTTTGTTTGTTAGACACGATGGCCAATTGGTTGATAGCTAAAAGTTACTTTACGACATACCTCGCGCCGTGTGGATCGTTAAGTTTTGCCTGCAATATCCCCCACTCGCGCTGAATGATCGAGTAAGGAATAAAGATGCTGATCCTCTCAGCCCCCTTTACGCCGGCGTGACTGCTCACATCGTTAAGAGTGGTTGAGTAGAAACCGATATTGATGCCGACAATACAGCCGTCACTGGTGAGGACCGGCCCACCCGACATACCCTTGATCAGCGGGGCATCATGGATGGCATAGAGATCACCGCTGTGTTCATCGACATTGACGAACGGCGTTTGATACACCTTGCCTTTCCCGGTAGTGGTCAGGAGGTAAGGACTCGTCCCAACGGCAGTTATGCTTTCGCCCACACGCGGTGCGCGCCATGATGGGTAGCGGCCGTTGGCCTTGTGCAGGATGAAGACGAGATCGCAGCCTGTGCTGCAACTGTACTTCACGTTGGGGATGAACGGAGTGTGGCGGGTGGTTACCGCATAGTCATCGTTCCATTGCACGGCCGAGGCCATGTATAGATACGGTGCGGGAAACCCCGAGTGGACTAAAAAGTATGAATCATTGGCAGGACCCGAAAAGTCGGGTTTTACGATGCCGTTGCATCCTGCAGTTAAAGCTCCAATTAAAAAGTAGGCCATGATCTTGATCATGATATATCACCGACTTAATTGGGAGAATGTGACTGTTTTTTGTTGTCAGTATTTTGGCTTTTGTCGGGTTGTAGTACTCCTCGCCGCTTGTTCTAGCTGGACGTTTTCTTACTTATGGCTGAGATTGTAATGACGCGTATGAATAAATCGCGCTAAGGCCAATCGCTTTTCGATCAACTCAAAAGTTCAAATATTTGGCGCCTGAAAAGTGTTAAAAACGAGGAAGAAAAACAAGAGTTTCTATAGACTTTTTCGTTAATGGCACCAACAGTCATGGAGAGTGGCGCCTACCTGAATCAATCGCTATGCCCGTCACCTACAAGAGCGACAAGTGCAAGCAGTCGCAAGCAGTCGCAAGCGCAAGCGCAAGCGCAAGAACATTTACATCGGACGCCTATACAACAGGCAATTCGCCAATAGAAAACTCGGACCGTTTCAATATCGAAGTAACGGGTTTGAGCGGTAGTACCAAGTAAACTAACCTTTCTAAAGAACAGTCATCCATAGCCGGCAAACTAGACACTGCCAGAGTTAAAGGCATGATTATTCCTCACGGCTTTATTTATACATCCAGGCGCCAAGATATTAAGCCGTCACTGACAGGGTTAACGGTAAAGACATTGGAGCTTGGCTTCATGCGCTGTTATGTAGTGGACACTACGAACATCACTATTGAATATCGGGCGGTAACACCGGCTATAGGGGGATCATGAGTATCGCCGTACAAACGACGGCGCAGTAACGCGGCGCAAGAGGCTTAGGCCTCTCGCTTTAAGTAGACCAAGAAAAGTCTCATAGAATTTCAATGTCTAGTCCTGAAATAGGTTTACACCTGTTTCACCCCAACGCCCGATGCACCGCATCGGGCGTTTTGTATTTCAAAGACAGGTGCGGGCGCTCGCGGTTGTAGATCGAGACCGACTCACTCACCATCTTCTTCGCCTGCGTTAAATCCTGTGGTCGCTGGAGCAAAAGCTCTGTTTTCAATATCCCATTGACCCGCTCTGCCAGGGCGTTTTGATAACAGTCATAGCCGTCCGTCATCGAACACCGGATGCCGTGTTTCGCGTGCAGCGCCTGGTACATTCCCGAGCAGTACTGGCTACCTCTGTCCGAGTGATGGATCAACTGCTGCACGGTTTGACGCTGACTCACTGCTCGACGCAGTGCATGCGCTACCGACTCGGTGTGCAGGCTTTCATGGACGTGATAGCCCACGATCTTTCGCGAAAAGGCATCCGTCACCAGGCTCAGATAGGCCACACCTTCCTGAGTGGGCAGATAGGTGATGTCGGCCACCCAGACTTGTTCCGGGGCGCTGGGAACAACTTGATCAGGACCCGGTTTGAGCAGGTTCGGATGGCGCCGAAAGCGATGATGGCTGTCAGTCGTCTTGTGATACGCCCGCTTGCGGGCCACCAATAAACGCCTCTCGCGCAGAATTGAAAACAGACGGTCTCGACCCACTTGCAGCTCAAGCTGCGGCTGACAATGCAGCAGGTAATGCAGCTTTCGGGTGCCCAAGCGCGGCTGCCGCTGACGTTTTTGCTGAACGAAATCGGCAATATTCTGATCCAGAACCAGACGAGCAGCATCGGCACGATTACGTTTGTAGTAAGCCTGGCGGCTTATCCCCATGAACTGGCAAGCCCTGCTGATGCTCAGGTTTTGGATTCGTTTTTGCGCGAGGACTTGCCGGGACGCTTTTTTACGACAGAGAGACCGTAGTCATTTTTCAAGACATCCACGACCGCCTCGAAAAACTGCGCTTTCTGATTGGACAGCGCCAACTGTTCTTCAAGCTCTTTGATGCGTTGCTCTGGCGTTAATGGTCGGTTTTTGTCGGGCATAGACCCCATCCTCGGCGAGCCAATGTATGTGCCTGGGCTCCAATCCTGCCGACCGTGCTTGCGTAACCACGTCAGAACGGTCGTTTTGCCTTGAATCCCGTAGCGCTCCTGGGCCTCTTTATAACTCAGCTCGCCTTTTTCGACCTGATCGACGACCGACAATTTAAAGGTCAGCGTGTAGTCTCGCTGGCTCCGCCTTTTTGCTGATTCCATTACGTCCTCCTGAAAAGCAGATCAGAAGGTGTAAACCTTATTCAGGACGGGACACAAACAACAAAAAAGGGCCCACCTTTCGGTGAGCCCTTCTAGACCGCCCAGCAGAGCGGATTTTGTTTGGTAGGCGCGATTGGACTCGAACCAACGACCCCCACCATGTCAAGGTGGTGCTCTAACCAACTGAGCTACGTGCCTGCTGTGAGGCGGCATTCTACGGAATTCCCGAGGGGTGTCAACACCTTTTTTCGAGCTAACCCTATGAATATGCAAAATATTTAATTTTTCGCGTGCAAAGAAGATTTTCCGGGTGGCTGGCGGGCGATTTTCAACTCGGGTAGGATCAACGCACTCGTAAAATATATTAAACAGAGGCTGCCGGATGGCTAACACTCCCTACCCCGAGTCCTACTACGCCGCATCGGCCAATGCGGTTCCGACGCGCCCGGCGCTGCAGGATGACGTCGAGACCGATGTCTGTGTGATTGGCGCCGGTTATACGGGGCTGTCCTCTGCCCTGTTTCTGCTGGAGAGCGGCTTCAAGGTCACGGTGCTCGAAGCCGCCAAGGTGGGTTTCGGGGCGTCCGGGCGTAATGGCGGCCAGATCGTTAACAGTTATAGCCGCGATATCGATGTCATCGAGCGCACTGTCGGCCCCAAGCAGGCTCAATTGCTGGGGCAGATGGCCTTTGAAGGTGGTCGGATCATTCGTGAGCGCGTCGCCAGGTACAACATTCAGTGCGATTTGAAAGACGGTGGTGTGTTCGCCGCGATGACCGCCAAGCAGATGGGTCATCTCGAATCCCAGAAGCGCCTGTGGGAGCGTTTCGGTCACACCCAGCTTGAGTTGATGGATCAACGCCGCATCCGCGAAGTAGTGGCTTGCGATCAGTACGTCGGCGGGATGCTCGACATGAGTGGCGGCCACATCCATCCGCTTAACCTGACACTGGGTGAAGCGGCGGCGGTCGAGTCCCTGGGTGGCACGATTTACGAGCAGTCGCCCGCTGTGCGCATCGTGCGCGGCGCGAATCCGGTGGTGCACACGCCGCAGGGTAAGGTCCGGGCCAAATTCATCATCGTCGCCGGCAACGCTTATCTGGGCAACCTGGTGCCGGAACTGGCCGCCAAGTCGATGCCTTGCGGTACACAGGTAATTACCACCGAGCCACTGGGTGAAGAACTGGCCAAGACCCTCCTGCCTCAGGATTACTGTGTCGAAGACTGCAATTACTTACTCGACTACTACCGCCTCAGCGGCGACAAGCGCCTGATTTTCGGTGGTGGCGTGGTGTATGGCGCGCGGGATCCGGCGAATATCGAAGCGATCATCCGGCCGAAGATGCTCAAGGCATTCCCGCAACTCAAGGACGTGAAGATCGATTACGCGTGGACCGGTAATTTCCTGCTGACGTTGTCGCGCCTGCCGCAAGTCGGTCGACTGGGTGACAACATCTACTACTCCCAGGGTTGCAGCGGCCACGGCGTGACTTACACGCATCTGGCGGGCAAGGTCCTGGCCGAAGCGCTGCGCGGCCAGGCCGAGCGTTTTGACGCCTTTGCCGACCTGCCCCACTACCCGTTCCCCGGCGGACAAATGCTGCGTACCCCGTTCGCGGCGCTGGGCGCTTGGTATTACGGATTGCGGGACAGGTTCGGGTACTAAGCGGCACGCAATACATTGCAGGAGCGAGCCTGCTCGCGATATCGGTCTAGCAGCCAACGAATATGTTGGATGTTACGACCTCATCGCGAGCAAGCTCGCTCCCACAGGTTTTTTGGGTTAGAGACGATCTCGTGGGATACCGCTACGAATCCGCAGGATGTCCGCCAGCACCGCCAGGGCGATTTCTGCTGGTGTCTTGCTGCCCAGATTCAGCCCGATTGGCGCATGAATCCGCCCCAACTCGACATCCCCCAGCCCACCAATACGCCGCAAGCGCTCGAAGCGCTTTTGCGAGGTCTGCATGGAGCCCATCACACCGATGTAGAACGCCTCGGTGCGAACAGCCTCCATCATCGCCAGGTCATCGATACGTGGATCGTGGGTCAACGCAACTACCGCGGTGTCGCTGTGGCAACCGCCATCGGCGATAAACACCGATGGCAACTGACGACGAATCTCCACGTTTTCCAGCACGACGCCTTCCAGCACTTCGTCCCGCGGGTCACACAGAATCACCTCGAACCCAAGCCCCACGGCAAACTCCGCACAGGCCTGTGCAACACTGGAATACCCCGCCAGCAGCAAGCGCTGGGCCGCGCCGACGCGCACACGCACCCGGTCGATTTCACGCTCGATACGCACACCCTGCTCACGATCATCGAACAGACTGCGCGCACCGCTGAGCAGATCAACCTCGCGGATCAACCGACGTCGGCCCAACAGTGCCGACTCCAGCTCGCGCAGATGCGCTTGCACGTCACATTCGGCATCCAGCTTCTCGACCAGCACGTCGAGCACCCCGCCGCACGGCAGGCTCACGCGGGAGCGCGGATCGTCGCCTTCGCCGTAACGAACAACGCCGACCGGCTCCAGAAATGCGCCCTCGGCGACTCGCTCGAGAAAGTCCTCCTCGACACAGCCACCGGACAACGAGCCAATCCAGTGCCCCTGCGTGTTCACCGCCAGCAGCGAACCCGGTGCGCGCGGTGCCGAGCCATAAGTGGCCAGCACCGTACACAGCCAGATGCGCTGACCGGCCGTCGACCATTCCAGCGCCCGGCGTACCACTTGCAGATCGAGATGCTGCATATCAGTGCGCCTTGTGCTCGAGCGGCGGCGCATCGGCACGCAACTTCTGCACGTCATTCACAGCCAGATCATTCGGCTGACCGCCCCACCCCTGACGCAGGTAGTTCAGCAGATCCGTGAGTTGCCCGTCGCTCAATTTCTTGGCGAATCCTGGCATCGGTTGCATGTGCTCGAACCCGGAGAACTTCTGCTCACCGATACCGTCGTCGATCACCCGCACCAGGTTGCGCGGGTCTTCCAGGCGCAACGTGGTGTTGCCACGCATGGCCACGGCGATGTGCGGTTTGCCCTCACCGCCCGGCGCATGGCAACCGGCGCAGACATTCAAATATTCCTGACGGCCGCGCTGGGCGCTCGGGCTCAGCTTGTCCAAAGGCACTTCGGTGAGCACCTTCGCCGCTGGCGGCTGATCGCCGAGCAGGAAAGTCGCCATCGCCGCCAGATCCGGATCGCTGAGGCCCTGGGTGCTGTTGTGGAACACCGGGAACATCTCGTTGAACATCGTGCCCTGGGCGCTCATGCCGTGCTTGAGGAACGAGCTCAGGTCTTGGTGATTCCAGCCACGGGCCGCCAGATCTGTTGCCAGCAGGCTCGGCGCCAGATAGCCATTGAGAATGCCGCCGGTCATGCGTTTGTCCTGCTGCATCGCACCCGGCAAGCCGCGTGGGGTGTGGCATTCGCCACAGTGACCCAGAACGTCGACCATGTACTGGCCGCGCTTCCAGGCTTCGCTCTTGCCTTCGGCAGGCTCCAGCTTCACGTCCTTGCCGTACATCATGTTCCAGCCCATCAGGCCCAGGCGCACGTTGAACGGGAAGCTCAGGCTGGTGACCGGCGCGGCACGCTCGATCGGCTCGACGGTTTTCAGGTAGGCATGAATCGCGTCGGAATCTGCACGGGGCATCAGGTGATACGAGGTGTAGGGCATCGCCGGATACAGGTTCGCGCCATCGCGGCGCTTGCCTTCGGTCAGCGCGGCGAAGAACTCGTCATCGCTGTACAAGCCAATGCCGTGCTCTTTGCTCGGGGTGATGTTGGTGCCGTAGATCGTGCCGAACGGCGACACGATCGGCAGGCCGCCCGCATAGGGCGCACCACCCGGTGCGGTGTGGCACGCCATGCAGTCGGCGGCGCGGGCGAGGTACTCGCCTTGCTTGACCTGCGCATCATCCGCGTGAGCTGCCACCACAGGCGCAGCCAGACCAACCGCCAACGCCAGGCGGCTAAGTAGAAGCTTCATGCTTAACCCTCCTTGACCAGGCCGAGATCGGTCAGCACGTTGCGGGTGGCGCTGTAGTAGCGCACGTACCCGGTGCAACGGCAGATGTGATGACCGAGGCTGTCCTCGATGACTTTTTCCAGTTGGCTTTTGACGATGGGCTGACGCTGCAGCTTCTCCACCAGCACGGTCGCGGCATTGACGAAGCCCGGCGCGCAGTAGCTGCACTGGAAGGCGAATTCATCAACGAAACGCTGCTGGATCGGGTTCAGCTCGGTGACCTTGCCCTGCTCGTCGCGGGTCGCATGGCCTTCGATGGTACGGACCTTCTTGCCTTCGAAATAGTGTGCGCCGGTGATGCAGGTGCGCACTTCTTCGCTGGTGCCGTCCGGGTTGTCGACGATCACCACACAGGCGTGGCAGATGCCCTGGCCGCAGCCCAGGCGCGAACCGGTGAGGTTCTTGTATTCGTGCAGGTAGTCGATCATCGGCAGGTCATCAGGGATGTCCACCGGGCCGACGGATTGACCGTTGAGGGTCAGTTGAAGCGGACGGTTAGCCATTGAGGGCCTCCTTGATGCGTGCAGAAGTGATAGGCAGGTCGCGGACACGTTTACCGATGGCATGGGCCACGGCGTTGCCGATGGCGCCGACCACCGGGATCATCACCACTTCGGCGATGCCCTTGGACGGGTCGCTTGGCGACAGTGGCGGCAGGATGTCCGCCGTCTGTTTCCACACCGCGACGTGACGCGCCATCGGCAGGCGGTAACGGTTGAAGTTCCAGTCACCCTCCCCCGGCCCGCCTTCGTACAGCGGCATCTCTTCCATCAGCGCATGGCCGATACCCATGGCGATCCCGCCTTCGAGCTGGCCCCTGACCAGTTCTTCCACCAGCACCCGACCGCACTCGACCCACGAGTGATGGTTGAGTACCGACACTTCGTTCGAACCCTTGTTGACCTTCACTTCCACCAGCGTCGCGACCGGGCTGTAGTAAGTCACCGCCGCGTTGTTCAGCTGGGTCGCCGGGTAGGCGATACCCTGCCGATCCAGCAGATGGAATCCGGCGCTGTTCATCTGCGCCTTCTTCGCCTTCGGTGCACCGTCGCCGTACTTGACCGCCAGTCCATCGAGCGGCAAACGCTCACGCACGCCGTCGATGCTGAACTCGGCCTCGGCCCAGCTCCAGCGGTTGAAACCGTGCACGGTGGCGCCGCTCACCAGGCCACGCTCGTGAACGCGCTTGGCGAGCATGGCGAATGGCAGTGGCTCCATACCGTTGGCGGTGAGTTTGCCGTCGACCCAATGGGCGTCTTCGCGGCGCACCACGTAAGGGTTGGCCTGACCGCCGTATGGGCCTTGTCGCCAGATCTCCAGCGCCGCCGGCCACAGGCCGTGGTTGAACAGTACGCGCGCCGCTTCACGGGTGGCGTGACTGAAGTAGTACGCCGAGTTGGTGGCCGACGAAGCCGAAGCGACCTTGCCGACCCAGCGTGGATTGCGCAGGAAATTGTCCTGCTCGGCCTGGCTCATGATGTACGGGTTGCCGCCACTGATCAGCTGCAACTCTTTCCATTCGGTTTCGCCGGTCTTCACTTCGTGCGCCGGGATACCGAGGAAATCTGCCACGACCATGGCCTGCGAGGTGGACATGCCGGTGCCGATTTCGATACCGATGTGGCGCAGGCTGATGCGACCTTCGGCGGTGAATTCAATGCTGGCCATCGGCGCTTCGGAACCGGTACCGAAGTCTTTCTGGCAGATGGCGAAACCGACGCCGTACCAGCTGTCCGGATCGGCGGCTTCGCGTTGTTTCTTGATCGCTTCGCGGTTTTTCCAGGTGTCGTGGACCGCCGCCTTGTCGAGAATCTCGTGCAGGCGCAAGGCACCGGCCGGGATCGCGCCCTGGGTGTTTTTCATGCCCGAGCGCAGTGCGTTCTTGCGGCGCAGCTCAATGGCATCGACACCGAGGCGACCTGCGATTTCGTCGACCATCATCTCGGTCGCCGCCATGCTCTGCAGGGTGCCGTAGCCGCGCATCGACCCGGCTTCAACGGCGCGGGAGTGATAGGCCGTGACCTGCAGATCGTTCTGCGGCATGTAGTAGATCGATTGCGCTGCCGTGGCGCCCACCGCAGCCACCGACGGGCTGTAGTTGATTCGCCCGCCACCGTCGACGCTCATCTCGGAGCGGAAAATCTTGAAGCTGTGGTCGTTCTTGTCCACCGCCAATTGGTAGCGAATGTCGAACGGGTGACGCTTGATGCCGCTCTGGAACTGCTCGTAGCGGTCGTTGGCCAGGCGCACCGGCACACCGGCGCCGTACAACGCCGCCAGCGCTGCGTAGTAGACGAAAATGTTGTGGTCTTTCGAGCCATAACCGACGGTGTAACCCGGGTGCATGTTCAGGTTCGCCAGGCCGAAACGCGACGGTGCGATCATCTTCGCGGTTTCGGTCGCCGCTTCCAGCGGACACTGTGTCGCCACCACGAAATGCAGGGTCTTGGTGGCCGGGTCGTACCAGCCGTTGCCGTTGTCCGGCTCCAGGGCGGCCGGTTCGATCGACGGGGTCTTGTAGCGCTCGTCGAACACCAGCCAGTTGTCTGGCGGCGTATCGATCTGCTGCTTCATGCGCTCGGCGTAGAACAACCCGCGCTCGGTCAGGTTGCCGTGCAGGTTCGGCTGGGCATTCCACACCGGACGGCGGTTGCGCAGCATCGGGAACAGGATCGAATCCTTGAGGCTGGCGAACTCGTCTTCGTCCGCCGAGGTCGCGCCGCCGACTCGCACGTAGCGGAAGCTGCCATAAGGATCGCCTTCGTAGAACGGCACCTGGGCACCGTAACGAATCGCCTTGTCATTGAATTTGAGTTGGTTCTTGGCCTGACGGAAGCGCTCGAAATCGTTCCAGATCAGGATCGCCACCGGGTGCCCGATGAACATCGGCACCTTGCCGGCCGGCAACAGCGGATCCGGGGCGTGCTCCTCAGGGAACACGATACCGTCCTTGACCAGGTCTTCGGCAGTGACGATGCGGTCCGGTTGCAACTCGGCACCGAGCCACGACAGGTCGATGCCTGCAAAGATGTGGTCGGCCTTGATGGTTTTCAGCAGCATGGCGTGGCCTTGCTGCTGCGGCCAGCCCGGCATGTCCTTGGCGCGGATGTCGCGGGCAAAGACCTTGCTGCCGCAGACTTTGGACAAGGCATCGTTACGGGCGCGCGCCTTGCCATTGTTGCCGAGCCACTGCTCGGACGGCACGGTCACGCTGTTTTCCATCAAGGCGGCCAGCGCCTGGCTGCTCAATGGCGTGAGCGTCACGCTCACACCCGCTACCAGCCCGCCCTGAAGGAACGAGCGCCGGGATATATCACGGTTGGACATGGATCATCCTCTGGGCGGTTATGGGGTCCGCCCTTCTGGTTATGTTCTGGAAATCTCGAGTCTTGCAGAAGCCCTTTTCGACGATGCAAAGGGCTGTTGTTGACAGTGCAAAGCTGACCGAAAGGTTAAGTTTATAGGCTTATGCCTTCGCGGAAAACCAAAAACTGACCAAGAAATCAAAAAACCGCGACTTTTCGACGCAGCAGATCGATGAACAACCCCAACTCCCGACTGATGTGCTCGCCCTTGCGCAACAACAGCCCGAAGGGTGCCATTTGCACATCCAGTTCCACCGGCAGCGCCACCACCAGTCCCATTTTAAGATAGTCACGCAATGCGGTTTCCGACAGCACCATGATCGCGTCGGTCAGCTGAATCAGTTGCTGCATGGAGTACACCGAACTGCATTCGATGATGTCTGCCGGCAACGGCAACGCCAGGCGCTGCAAAGCCTGATCCAGACCGATGCGCGCCGGACTGGTTTCCGGTTGCAGGATCCACGGCCACCCGTTGACCAACTCTGCCATGTCCAGTTTTTTGCGCCGGGCCAGCGGGTGGCCGGCGTGCACCACCACCAGCAAGCGTTCGTTACCCAATTGCTCGAAGACGTAATGCTCACTGTCGGTGGCGGCATTGCGCCGGGCGATGGCGAGGTCAATACGGCCCTGCTCCAGCAACTGGATCACCTGGTCGCTGGTGTCGCCCATGATGCGAATCCGCAGCTGCGGATTGAGCGACTTGATTTCGGCAATCGAATCCATGACCAGACCCGGCGCCGCGCCCATGATGGTACCGATCGACAGATAGCCGTAGCCGCCCTGCTGCCGCGCCATCAGGTCCTCGGCACAACGGTCGAGGCCACTGATGGCCGACTCGGCAAAGCGAATCAGCTCCTGACCCAGCGCTGTCGGGCGCATCCCCCGCGGCAGGCGCTCGAACAGATCGCAGCCGAACATGTCTTCAATCTCATGGAGCATGCGGGTTGCCGCCGGTTGCGACATGTTCAGGCTTTGCGAAGCGCGGTGCAGGTTCTGGCTGCTGCTGAGCGTCACCAGCATGTGCAGATGCTTGTAGCGCAGGCGATTGAGCAGGCTGCGGGAGATGGTCGGCGTGGTCATGGCGGGCCTTTTTTATCGATACCCTAAAGGTATCAGTTGTGAGCTAGATTCGATTTGTAACGCATCGATCTGCAGCCGTACAGTCTTCCCCATAAGAACAAATGCCCTACCAAAGGAAAACTGCGATGAAGACTCTACCCGCGCCTCTGCTCGCCAAAATTTCCTGGCGGCTACTGCCGTTTCTCCTGCTGATGTACATCATGGCCTTCCTCGACCGCGCCAACGTCGGGTTCGCCAAGCAAGCTTTCCAGGCCGACACCAACATCAGTGATGCCGCCTTCGCCTTCGGTGCCGGCGTGTTCTTCGCTGGTTACGCACTGCTCGAAGTGCCAAGCAATCTGATCCTGCATCGCGTCGGCGCCCGCCTGTGGATGTGCCGGATCATGGTCACCTGGGGTCTGGTCTCCGCCGCCATGGTCTTCGCCCACACTGAAACCAGCTTCTACATCCTGCGCTTTCTGCTGGGCGTGGCCGAAGCCGGGTTCTTCCCCGGCGTGATCCTTTACCTCACCTACTGGTTCCCCAGCGCCGTGCGCGGCAAGGCCATGGGTTTCTTCTACTTCGGTGCGCCGCTGGCGTTCATCTTCGGCAGCCCGTTGTCTGGCTTGTTGCTGGAGCTGGACGGCTTTGCCGGTTTCCACGGCTGGCAGTGGCTGTTTGCCGTTGAAGGCCTGATGGCGACGGCGGTGGGCATCTGGGCCTACTGGTACCTGGACAACCGGCCGGCCGACGCCAAGTGGCTGACCGTCGAGGAACGCCAGCAAGTGCAGAGCCTGCTCGATCAGGAAGACAGCCATAAACAGAACCACGGCCGCAGCCTGCTCAACGTGATCTGCCAACCCTCGGTGCTGTACCTGTGCCTGATCTACCTGCTGATCCAGGCCAGCGTCTACGGCGTGGTGTTTTATCTGCCGAGCCAGGTTGGCGGACTGCTGGGCACCAAGGTCGGGCTGATGGTCGGCCTGGTGACGGCGATCCCGTGGATCTGCGCATTGATCGCCGCCTACCTGATTCCCGGCTACAGCGACCGCACCGGCGAACGCCGCCGCACCGCGTGCCTGACCCTGTTGATGGCTGCTGCCGGCATCGCCTGCTCGGTGACCTTCAGCAACCCGCTGCTGGGGATCATAGCCCTGTGCTTTGCCGCCTCCGGCTTCATCGCCGTGCAACCGGTGTTCTGGACCTTCCCCTCCAGCTACCTCGCCGGCAGCGCCGCCGCGGCCGGGATCGCCCTGATCAACTCGTTCGGCGCCCTCGGCGGCTTCATCGCCCCGGTGCTGAAGAACTGGGCCGAAGGCGCCTTCCATTCACCGGCAGCAGGCTTGTACGTGCTGGCCGCTACCACCGTCATCGCCGCGTTGTTGGTGCTGGGCATACGCGCGCCCGGCCATAAAGCCTCGAACAAACCGGCCACCGTTTAACCTGAGGAGTCACACCATGGGCATTCCAACCATCAAACACGTCCGCGCTTTCACTCTGCGAGGCGGCGGCGCGGATTATCACGACCAGGCCGACGGCCACTGGATCGACGATCACATTGCCACGCCGATGAGCAAATACCCCGAGTACCGCCAGAGCCGCCGCACCTTCGGCATCAACGTACTCGGCACCCTGGTGGTGGAAATCGAAGCCAGCGACGGCACCATCGGCTTTGCCGTGACCACTGGCGGCGAGCCGGCCGCCTACATTGTCGAGAAGCACCTGGCGCGCTTCCTTGAAGGGGCGAAAGTCACCGACATCGAAAAAATCTGGGACCAGATGTACCAGTCGACCCTGTATTACGGGCGCAAGGGCATCGTCATCAACACCATCTCCGGCGTCGACCTGGCATTGTGGGACTTGCTCGGCAAGATCCGCCAGGAGCCCGTACATCAGCTCCTCGGCGGTGCGGTGCGCGACGAATTGCAGTTCTACGCCACTGGCGCCCGTCCGGACCTGGCGCAGAAAATGGGCTTCATCGGCGGCAAGATGCCGCTGCACCACGGTCCGGCCGAAGGCGAGGAAGGTCTGCGCAAGAACCTCGAAGAACTGGCGACCATGCGCGAACGCGTCGGCCCGGACTTCTGGCTGATGCTCGATTGCTGGATGAGTCTGGACCTCAACTACGCCACCAAACTGGCGGTTGGCGCCCACGAATACGGCTTGAAATGGATCGAAGAAGCCCTGCCGCCGGACGATTACTGGGGTTACGCGGCCCTACGCAACAACGTGCCCAAGGGCATGCTGGTGACCACCGGCGAACATGAAGCCACGCGCTGGGGCTTCCGCATGCTCCTGGAAATGGGTTGCTGCGACATCATCCAGCCGGATGTCGGCTGGTGCGGCGGGATCACTGAACTGGTGAAGATCTCGGCCCTGGCCGACGCCCACAACGCGCTGGTCATCCCCCACGGCTCTTCGGTTTACAGCTACCACTTCGTCGCTACCCGGCATAACAGCCCCTTCGCCGAGTTCCTGATGATGGCGCCGAAGGCTGACGAAGTAGTGCCGATGTTCCACCCGCAATTACTCGGCGAACCGGTGCCGGTCAATGGCCGCATGCGCCTGTCCGCGCTCGACCAGCCAGGTTTTGGCGTGACCCTCAACCCGGAATGCCAACTGCATCGGCCGTATAACCGCTGAGAAAGGAGTTCGACATGAACATGCCGCACAACGCGTTCAAGGCCGCGCTGAACAGCTTAGCGCCCCAATATGGCATCTGGGCCGGGTTCGCCACCGGCTACGCCGCCGAGATCGTCGCCACCACCGGTTACGACTGGATGCTGATCGATGGCGAGCACGCGCCCAACACCGTGCCCGGCGTACTTGCTCAGTTGCAGGCCGTGGCGCCTTATTTGACTGCGCCAGTGGTGCGCGCGGTGAATGGTGATGCCAACCTGATCAAGCAACTGCTGGATATCGGTGCACAGACGCTGATGATCCCGATGGTCGAAACCGCCGAGCAGGCACAGGCACTGGTGCGCGCCATGCGCTACCCGCCCCACGGCATTCGCGGGGTCGGCGGCGGCCTGACCCGTGCCACCCGCTGGGACGGCGTGCCCGATTACCTGAATACCGCCCATGAACAACTGTGCCTGATCGTGCAGGTGGAATCGCGCACCGGCGTGGAAAACGTCGCAGCGATTGCCGCCGTCGAGGGCGTGGATGCGGTGTTTATCGGGCCGGCGGATTTGTCGATCGGCCTGGGTCATGCCGGCAACCCCGGCCATCCGGAAGTCCAGGAGCGGATTCAACACGCCGTGAACGCCACGCTGGTGGCCGGCAAGGCCTGCGGCATCCTCGCCCCCAACGAAGAAGACGCCCGCCGCTACCAGCGCTGGGGCTGCCAGTTCATTGCCGTGGCCATCGACATCAGCCTGCTGCGCCAAGGCGCCATGGCCACCCTCGCCCGCTACCGCGAACCCGCTACCACTCAAGCGCCGTCACGCACTTACTGATCTGCCAAGGAGTCGCACCATGTCATCCGTGCCTGTTTACGAAAACTTCATCGACGGCCAGTTCGTGCCCAGCGCTGCCCACCTCGATGTGATCAACCCGGCCACCGGCGCCGTGCTGTCGAAAGTCCCGGCCTCGACCGCCGAGGACGTCGAGCGCGCCCTCGCTGCCGCCCGTGCAGCGCAGAAAGACTGGGCGCGCAAACCGGCGAATGACCGCGCCGGCTACTTGCGCCGGATCGCCGCCAAACTGCGGGAAAACGTCGCGCACCTGGCGCGCACCATCACCCTGGAACAAGGCAAGATCAGCGCTCTGGCGGAAGTCGAAGTCAATTTCACCGCCGACTACCTTGATTACATGGCCGAATGGGCCCGGCGCATCGAAGGCGAGATCATCACCAGTGACCGCCGGAACGAAAACATCTTCCTGTTCCGCAAACCGTTGGGCGTGGTGGCCGGGATCCTGCCATGGAATTTCCCGTTCTTCCTGATCGCCCGCAAGATGGCCCCGGCCCTGCTGACCGGCAACAGCATCGTCATCAAGCCCAGCGAAGAAACCCCGAACAACTGCTTCGAATTCGCCCGACTTGTGGCCGAAACCGACCTGCCGCCCGGCGTGTTCAACGTGGTCTGTGGCGATGGGAAGGTCGGCGCTGTCCTGAGCTCGCACAAGGGCGTGGACATGATCAGTTTCACCGGCAGCGTCGACACCGGCTCGCGGATCATGGCCGCCGCCGCGCCAAACATCACCAAGCTCAATCTGGAACTGGGCGGCAAGGCGCCGGCCATTGTGCTGGCGGATGCAGACCTCGACCTGGCCGTGAGGGCGATCCGCGATTCGCGCATCATCAACAGCGGGCAGGTGTGCAACTGTGCCGAGCGGGTGTATGTCGAGCGCAAGGTGGCGGATCAGTTCATCGAACGCATCGCGGCAGCAATGAGCGCGACCCGCTATGGCGACCCGATTGCCCAGCCCGACGTGGAGATGGGTCCGCTGATCAACCGCCAGGGGCTGGACAGCGTCAACCGCAAAGTCCGCACCGCATTGAGCCAGGGTGCAAGCCTGATCAGTGGCGGGCAGATGGCCGACCTGCCGAATGGCTTCCACTTCCAGCCCACCGTTTTGGCCGGATGCCGCGCGGACATGGAGATCATGCGCGAAGAGATTTTCGGGCCGGTGCTGCCGATCCAGATAATCGATGACCTGGACGAAGCCATCGCCCTGGCCAACGACTGCGACTATGGCCTGACATCGTCGATCTACACCCGCGACCTGAGCAAAACCCTGCAGGCGATGCGCGAGCTGGATTTTGGCGAAACCTACGTCAATCGCGAGAACTTCGAAGCGATGCAGGGTTTCCACGCTGGCGTGCGCAAGTCCGGCATCGGTGGCGCGGATGGCAAGCATGGGCTGTACGAATACACCCATACCCACGCGGTCTATCTGCAAGGCTGAGCCACGCCCTTTCTGTGAAGGGCACGCGCCTATGCCATCGCTCAGGCGCCTGCCCCCCCCCCTGAAATGCACATCTCATCGGCATTTCCCCGGGCGTAGCAACGGGCAAGTCGAACAGTATTCAGCAGGCTCGGTGGCCAGGTAGTAGAAGCAGCAAGTTCGGCGAAAGCGAATGCTGCGCTGACCTTCGTCCACCAGCGTCGGCGGTCGGCGGAAATGACTCAGCGGGTTGTAATCGAGACCGAACAGCGCAGGCTCGGCTTGTGTCAGCAGCCAATTGAAATCCGCTTCACAGCGCTCGCGCACTGACGGATCTTCGATTTTCGCCATACGTTTTTCATACAGCGAATACACGCGCACGGCGGTGTTTTCCCAGAGAATGCGCCGGGAAACACCGCTGACCCGGTTGAAGGTTTGCCATAACGGTTTCAGTAATCCAGCGAACAGTCCCTGCACCAGGGCTTCCCTCCAGGCCTCGCGCTCATTGCGGCCATAGGTCAGCGGCTGACCGTGATGCAGCGGCATCGAAGACGTCCACAACCCGTCATCGTGTCCGTATTCAATCACCGTGTTGTCGAGCGTCAGCAATAGCCCTTTGTCATACACCGACATCGCATACAAACAGGCGCCGGTCGCCAGAAACGACAAGCGCTTGCCCAGCAGCGAGGCCGTGATCGCCCGGGTCGGCGAGCCGATCACCGGGCCCAGGGTGTCCAGCAGTTGCTCGCACACGTCCTCCTGCAACAAGTCCCGGGCCATCAGTGAACGCAACGGGTCGCGTTCGGTGCCGTCCCTGAGCCGCAAGCCACCCGAGAGTACCGCCCACTCCGTTGTCGTGAAATGACAGGCCAGATTCATTGCGGCAACTCCCGGCCGAACGGAATGCACAGTGGCGTTGCGAAGAACGGATCGGGAATGATCCGGCAATTGAGGTCGAACACGGTCTTGACCAGGGTCTCGGTCAACACCTCGTCGGGCCGCCCCTGGGCAAAGGCCGTCCGGTTGTGCACCGCAACCATGTGGTCGGCGTAACGACAGGCCAGGTTGAGGTCGTGCAGCACCATGATGATGGTCTTGTTCTCGAGCCGGTTGAGGTCGCGCAGCAGGTCCAGCACCTCGATCTGGTGCGCCAGATCGAGAAAGGTGGTGGGTTCATCAAACAGCACGATACCGGTGTCCTGGGCCAGGGTCATGGCGATCCACGCACGCTGGCGTTGCCCGCCGGACAACGCGTCCACCGGTCGGTCCGCCAGGGCCTGCAGACTGGTTTGCGCCAGCGCGCGGTTGACCATGGCTTCGTCTTGCGCCGACCACTGTTGCATCCAGCTCTGATACGGATAACGCCCCAGCGCCACCAACTGCCTGACGGTGATGCCCTCCGGCGCGCTGGGGGTCTGAGGCAAAATGGCCAACTCCCGGGCCACGGCGGCCGTGGACTTTTGCTGGATATCCACACCGTTGAGAATCACCGAGCCCTGCTGCGGTTTGAGCAGTCGGGCGAAGGATTTGAGCAAGGTGCTTTTGCCGCAGCCGTTGCTGCCAATCAGTACCGAAATCTTGCCCTGGGGCAGTTGCATGTCCAGCGCGTCAATAATCACCTGGCGCTGATAACTCAGGGTCAGGCCGCGACTTGCAATCGACGTCATACGTTGAATTCCTCAATGACGCTGTTTGATCAACAAATAGAGAAAAAAGGGTGTGCCCAGCACGGCGACAAAAATCCCGGCCGGCAGATCAAGCGGCAAAAACAGGACACGCCCGGCGAGGTCGGCCAGCACCACGAGATTCGCCCCGACCAACGTCGCCATCAGCGCCTGACCAGCGAAACCCGGGGCCACCAGACGCTTGGCAATGTGCGGCGCAATCAGCCCGACAAACGCTATCGCCCCACCCCAGGCAATCGCCGCACCGGCCAATGCCACGCTCACCAACAACAAACCGGCGCGCAGCCACTGCACGCGAACGCCGATGCCCTGGGCCAGAGAGTCATCCAGCTGTTGCACCATCACCTGCCGGGCCAGCAGCACCAGCAACGGGCAAATACCCAACAACCAGCCACCCAGCGCCAGCGGTTCCGGCCAACTGGCGCCGTACACGCTGCCGGTCAGCCAGACATAAGCCGACAGGGTCGTGGTCAGCGGACTGAAGACCAGAATAAAGGTGGTCGCGGCGGTCAACATCGCGCTGATGCCGACCCCGATCAACACCAGGCGCAGCGGTGAGGCCCCCTGTTTCCAGGCCAGCAGATAGATCGCCAATGCCGCCAGCCCCGCGCCGGACATCGCCGCCAGCGGCAGATACTGTTGGCCCAGAGCGACGGAGAAAAACGACAAATACAGCACCGCCGCCGCACTGGCGCCGCTGGTGATACCCAGCAAGTCAGGTGACGCCAGCGGGTTGCGGATGATGCTTTGCAGAATCAGCCCCGACACCGACAACGCCGCCCCCACCAGCGCCGCCAGCAGCATGCGCGGAAAGCGCAGTTGCTCGACGATGAACGTCAGGCTGGCGTCCTGGCTAGACAGCAAAATGCGCAGCACCTGCAGCGGCGACAGCATGACTTTGCCCAATGACAGTGAGCCGAGCATGATCAGCGCCGTGACCATCAACGCCGCCAGCAACCGCCACAACGTGGCGACATTGATCCGCCGGGAAAACCCGCTACGGCGCCAGGTCAGGACCTTATCCATAACGGCCTCCGCGCCGGGCCAACAGAATAAAAAACGGTGCGCCGAACAACGCCGTCATCACGCCCACCGGTATCTCCTGCGGCAGGATCAACACCCGCGACAAGGTATCGGCCAGCAGCAGGACAATCGCGCCGAGCAGCGCACTCCCCGGCAGCAACCAGCGATGATCGATGGACAAGCCCTTGCGCACCATGTGCGGCACCAGCAAACCGATAAACCCGATGCTGCCGGCCAATGCCACGGCACTGCCCGCCAGACAGACCACCAGCACGCTCATCAGCAGCCGGATCAAACCGGTGCGCTGACCCAGGCCGGTGGCAATCTCCTCGCCGGCGTTGAGCACGTTGACCTGTCCTGCCAGCAACATCGCGCCGAACAGCCCGAGTAAGCCACACATCAGCAGTGGCGCGGCGACCGACAGGCTGCGCTCGGTCAACGAGCCCGCCAGCCAGAACAACACCGTGTCCAGCCCATCCTGATTGACCACCAGCAACGCCTGGCTGAACGCGGAGAACAACGCCGCCATCGCCGCACCCGCGAGCACAATGCGCAACGGGCTGAGACTGCCCTGTCCCATGTTGCCGATCAGCCACACCAGGCTGCCAGCCACGGCCGCGCCTATGAACGCGCACCACAACCAGGCATCCGGGGATGACAGGGAAAACAATGAGGAACACAGGATGATAAAAAAAGTCGCACCGGCATTGATCCCGAACAAACCGGGGGACGCCAGCGGATTGCGCGTCAGCGCCTGCATCAAGGCCCCCGCCACTGCCAGGCTCGCGCCCACGGCCATAGCCATCAAGGTGCGCGACAGGCGTGTGGTGGTCACCAGCACATGACTGACGCTCAGCGGGTCGGGATGCACGAACGCTGCAGCAATTTGCGACAAGGGAATCCAGGTCGCTCCGACCGCCAGGCTCAGCACGCCGCTGAGCAGCAACACGACCCCGGCACAGCACACTTTCAAACCATTGCTCATCAGGTCGCATCCGCCGTGACCAACCGCGCAATGTCATCGAGCATCAGGTTCGCCCCGAGCATCCCGCCCGACAGGCTCCAGGCCACCCCGTCGACCCGCCACACCTGCCCCTGTTGCGGCGCACGCATTTGCTGCCACAGCGGATGCCGCACCAGGCTTTCATAATTTCGCTGCACCGCCGGTTTCTCCGCGCGCAAGAAGACAAAGAAAATGTCGGCATTGACCACCGCCAGACTCTCCTTGCTGGTGAGTTTGATCGATACCCCGCTCGCCGCCCGACTGGCCTCACTCCAGCCGAACCCCAGTTCGCTGATCACCGAACCTGGAAAACTGGCCGGCAAGTAACTGCGGATATGGTCTTCACGGACATCCAGAATCGACACCGTGGGTGGCCAGCGCCCGGCAAACCTGTGCTGCAGTTGCTGGCGCAGTTGTGCCGTGCGCAGTTGCCAGCGGGCCAACACTTCGTCGGCCCGCTGCTGGCGGTACAAGGCCAGGCCCATCAACGCCAGGGTCTTTTTGAATTCGAACACCTCCTCCAGCATCAGCACTGGGGCGATCTGCTTGAGCAAGGGTGCGATGCGCTCATGGCGAAAGCGCGAGGCGATGATCACGTCCGGCTTGAGCAGCGCGATGTCCTCAAGGCTCGGCTGGGTTTCCAGACCGACATGGGGCACCGCCTCCAGCGTCGAGCGCAGATAACGATAGGTGGGTTTTTCACTCCAGGAATCGACGATGCCGCAGGGTGTGATGCCCAACGCCACGGCGCTGTCCGTGGCGCCCTGAAACAGAGTGATCACCCGCAGCGGCGCGGCGTCGGCCTGAGCCCAGGCCGACGGAGTAAACCTGAGTGCAAGCATGCCCAGGGACAGGCGCAGCAGCGTGCGCCTGGAGGGCGTGTTGACCTGTTCGTTCTTGAGCGGGTTAGTGAGACTGGGCATGCTCTTGTCCTCTGCAATCGATGCATGACACAACTCGGCAGCGCCCTTCCCTGTGGCGCAACGCACGGTTGAATCGATTCAGAAGTCGACGGTCGCCGAAAGGAGGTAGGTTCGTGGAGTCGCAAGCGTCAATCCTGGCTCGCTGTCATCCGAGGCCCCGGCAGAACTCCAGTAGCGCTTATCGGCCACGTTCTCGACATTGGCCCGCAGGGTGATGTTCTTTTCTTCGACCTTGAAGGCGTAGCGCGCGCCCACGTCGACACGCGTCCAGGCATCGATTTCCTTGTTATTGGACTGGTCCAGATACTGCGAGCTGGAATAGATGCCGCGGCTGGTCAGGGTCAGGCCTTGCACGCTCGGCACGTCCCACTCGGCGCCCAGGTTGACGTTGTATTCCGGCGTGGCAGGCGCGCGGTTGCCGTCAAAGGTGCCGTTGGTGGTGTTGGTCAACTCGCTGTCGATATACATGACGCCGCCGAGCAGGCGGAAACCTTTGAGCGGCTCACCGAACACACTGACTTCCACACCCTTGTTTTCGCGTTTGCCGTTCGGGCCGAAAACCCGCGTCGTGGCGTTGGTTTCATAGGCAGGCTGCTTGATCCGGAACACTGCGGTGGTGATGGCGAACGCACCCGCATCATATTTGGCACCGACCTCGACCTGCCGACTGATGAACGGAGGGAAGATTTCGTCCTCGTTCACCGAGGTCGACGGCGCGATCTTGCCCTGGCTCAGGCCCTCCATGTAGTTGGCATACAACGAGAGCTTATCGGTGGCCTTGAACAGGATGCCGCCCGACGGCGAAACCTTTTCCTCATCGTAGGCCGTGTCGCCTTTGACATTATCCGTCCAGTCGTCAACCTGCACTCGCTGCCAGCGAGCGCCGAGGGTCAGCAGCACCCGGTCATCGAAGAAACCCAATGTGTCGGACAACGCCACGCTGCTGAAGCGGTTCTCGGTATACACCTTCGAATCGAGTCGCGTGGGATTGCTGGGTGTCGGTGTTTCCACGGGGTTGTAGATGTTGCTCGGGGCGGAGGCATAACGGGCGCCGCCATTTTCGAAGTCCATGTAGAAATAGCTGGCAGCCAGGTTGACCTCATGGCTTACCGAACCGGTATGAAACCAGTTGCGCACCCCGGCATTGGCCGTGCGGACATTTTCGTCACGGGTGAAGTCACGTGGCAGAACGCTGAAGTTACCCGCGTCGTTGGTGACCGCTACGGCGTGCCGGAGGAAGTCATGATTACTTTTACGCGCGCCCGCACCGGCGTACACCATGACGGAATCGCTGACATCGTACTCACCGGTCACCGTACCGAAGGTGTCCTTGGTCCGCGCCTTGCTCCACGGCTGCGCATAGTTGTGGCGAACATCGCTGGCGTGCGGAACCTGAGCGTTGGCGCCCACCTGCACGCGCTCCTGCGGGGCGTCGGTGTCACGCTCGTTATGTCCGACGTCGGTCGAGAGCCGCAGACGTTCACCGCTAAAATCCAGGCCCAGCACAGCCATCTCGCGGTCAACACTCTGGTGATCCCATTCGGTGTCGCCGGACTGCTTCACGCCGTTGAAACGAACACCGAACATGTCCCCCTCACCAAAGCGCCGACCGATGTCCACGGCCCCGCCGACCTGGCTGTCGGAAGCATAGTTGCCGGTAAACGAAGTAATCGGCACGTCGGTGGCGCGCTTGGGCACCACGTTGATCCCGCCACCCACGCTGCCCCGTGGCGAGATGCCATTGATGAGCTGGCTCGGGCCTTTGAGGATGTCGACGCGGTCGGCCATCTCCATGTCAATCGTGTAGGTCGGCAGGATGCCGTAGAGACCGTTGTAGGAGACATCACTGTTGAACAGGCTGAGTCCGCGAATGGTGAACTGCTCATACCGCCCACCCGCCGGGTTGGTGGCGCGAACCGAAGGATCGCTGGCGACGAGGTCGCCCAAGGTACGAGCCTGCAGGTTTTTCACCAACTCACTGGTGTAGGTGGTCTCGCTGAACGGCGTCTCCATGAAGTCTTTCGAGCCCAGCAAGCCTTGAGACCCACGGCGTGCGACCTGCCCGCCGGCATACGGATCACCGTGCGCCGTGTCCGCCGTCGCGTAAATAGAGGTAGCCCCCAATTGCAGGCCGCTGCCTGTTGGCACCGGGGTCAGCATGTACGCCTGTTCGCCCACCGGCTGCAGTTGCAGACCGGAACCCTGTAGCAGCAGGGCGAAGCCCTCCTCCACCGCGAAGTCGCCGGAAAGACCGGGGCTGGTGCGCCCGCTCACCAGTGCCGGGTCCACTGACAGATTGACCCCGGCCAGCCCGGCGAAACGGGTCAGCGCAGCGTCGAGGCTACCGGCTGGCACCTGATAGCTGCGGCGCGGCGCGTCTTCGGCCCAACTGGCAGTGATGAACAACGGACAGGCACTCAGGCTCAACAACAGACTCAAGTGCAACAACGGGCGCAACCTGGATGGAGCTGGACGCATACTGCTAGACATCACTGCAGGCATTGTGAATCTCTCTGATTTCGTTTCACTTGCCTTGAATGACCAGCGAGGCGAAAAAAGGGGACACGCTTTAAACACTATTTTTGCGCGGTACCAGCGTTACCCAGTAACGCGTACGCGAATGCACTTCCAGTGGCAGGCTGGCCGCCAACAGGGCCAGAACGCGATCGGTGTCTTCAAGGCGGAAACTGCCGGTGATGCGCAGCGATTCCAGCTCGGGGTCCCATCGCAAAACGCCCGGACGATAGGTGCTGAGTTCGCGCAGAAAATCCCCCAAGGGCTGGTTCTGCGCCATCAGCACACCGTCACGCCAGCCCGGGGCCAGCACGTCGAATGGCTCCACGGCACCGGCACCCGTCGCTTGAAGACTGACCTGCTGGCCGCCGCGCAGCGAAATGACCGGCCCGCGCAGAGGCTGCAACTGCACCGCGCCTTTAAGCACTGACACCTTGCAACCCGCCTGCCCCTGACGAACACACACTTCACCCTGACTGAAGACCACTTGCCCGAAACGCGTGACAATCGTCAGCGGCGAGACCCCGGGCACATTCAGTGCCATTTCGCCTTCCACGAGTGTCAGACGCCGGCTCTTCAAATCGATGTCGACGGCACTGGCCGTATTCAGTTGCAGAGAGCTGCCATCGGCCAACCGGTCTTTTTTGTTTTCCCCAGTGGCGGTCCGCAGGTCGGCACTCCAGACATCCAGAGGCAACTGTCGACTGACCAGCCAGGCGGTCGGCAGCAAAGCCACCGCCCCGACGGCGCGTTTGAGCACCGTACGTCGACTGGCTTGTGGCCGGTCCAGACTGGCCATGGCAAGGGACGATGGCAGGTCGGCAAAGCGTTGGCGCAAAAGTTGCGCTTTCTGCCAGGCCTGCTCGTGACTGGAATGACTATCGCGCCAGTTTTGCAACTGCGCCCGGTCCTGCTCATTAGCGCAGCCGGATTCCATGAGGGCCAGCCACTGCGCGGCGGCCCGCACGACTTGCCGGGCCTGGGCCGAAGGTGCCGAACCGTTCACATGTCCACCAACAGGCAATGTTCGTAGGCTTGAGCCATGTAGCGCTTGATCGTGCGTTCCGACACTTGCAGACGCTCGGCAATCTCTTGATAGCCCAGGCCTTCCAGCTGACTCCAGAGAAACGCTCGTCGCACCAAGTTCGGCAATCCATCGAGCAACTCGTCCAGGGCTTGCAGGGTTTCCAGCAGGATCCAGCGTTGCTCGGGGGACGGCACGCAGTCCTCGGGCAGCAACGCCAATGCATCGAGATACGCTTGCTCCAGGCTGCGGCGCTTGTAGAAGTTGGCCAGCAGCCGCTTGCCGACTGTCGCCAGGTAGGCGCGAGGCTCTTGCAGGTCGGCGATGCGCTGAGAGCTGGCGAGCAAACGAACGAAGGTATCCTGGCTCAGATCCGCTGCGTCGCTGCCATTGCTCATGCGTCGTCTCAACCATCCTTCGAGCCAGCCCCGATGGTCGCGGTACAGGTCGTGGAAGGTTTGCTCCGGCGGCAACGCTGCATCACTCATCTAAAGAAACCCTGCGCGAAGAAATATTATAAATGCGACTCATTCTAATTAGTGTTGAGAGGTCAAACCAAGTCCTTTGTGCGAATTGCACCCGGTAAATGTTTGAATTATTTAATGACAGGCAGGAATTTCGGCTGCGCAGGCGCCGGTTTATCAAGGCTGCGGGTTACCGAGGGGAATTTTCAAGAGACATCGGAATTCACTGGCCATCCGCGCTTGGTTGGCAGATGCGAAACGGTGAGGGTCGGGAGGAGGGAGAAAAAGCCAAATTACAGACACAAAAAACCCCGGTCTTTCGACCAGGGTCTTTGCTATCGACTCGAAGTAACCAGTGGTTTCTTCGTAGCTCCAAGGCGTTCAGCAGGCCTCGGGGCAGATATGGCGCAGCGGACGGGACTCGAACCCGCGACCCCCGGCGTGACAGGCCGGTATTCTAACCGACTGAACTACCGCTGCGTATCGCTTTGAGCAGATGCTCAAGTAACTCGTCTGATTGAAAACTCAGTAGCTTTTCAACCTCGAACCAGGCACGCCTGACTCGGAAAATATGGCGCAGCGGACGGGACTCGAACCCGCGACCCCCGGCGTGACAGGCCGGTATTCTAACCGACTGAACTACCGCTGCGCGTCGGTGGAGGCATTTCAGCCTACCTCTTGCTTTCGCAAGTATCTCGGGAGTGGTGGGTGATGACGGGATCGAACCGCCGACATTCTGCTTGTAAGGCAGACGCTCTCCCAGCTGAGCTAATCACCCGTTTGCATCTCCGAGGCCGCGAAATTTACGCAGGTAGCGAACCTAAGTCAATAGCAGGATTGAAGTTTTTCTAAAAAAGACAAAAACATTTCATTCCGGCCAGTGTCGGCAACCATCAGTCCGCCATCGCGAGCCTGCTCTCGAAGACGGCGATACATTCAACACCAGTATCACTCGCTGTAGATCATCTTCTTGGTCATGCCGCCATCGACCACGAATTCCTGGCCGGTGACAAACCCGGCGTTCCTCGACAGCAGCCAGGCCACCATCGCCGCTACGTCCTCGACCGTCCCTACCCTGCCCGCCGGATGCTGGACATGATCGGCCTCGGTCAATGGTTCGGCACGCCGCACCCAGGGGTCGCGCGCATCGATCCAGCCAGGGCTGACGGCATTGACCCGGATCTCCGGACCAAGACTGATGGCCAACGCGTGAGTCAGGGCCAACAAGCCGCCCTTGCTCGCCGCATAGGCCTCTGTGTCGGGTTCCGACTGCCCGGCGCGGGTCGAGGCCAGATTGACGATGGCACCGCTGTGAGCGCGCAGGTACGGTGCACAGTGTTTGGCCAGCAACATCGGCCCACTGAGGTTCACCGCCAACACCCGATTCCAGTGAGCCAGGTCGAGGCTTTCCAGGGTGATGTTATGCGGATCGGCAACCGCCGCATTGCAGACCAGCGCATCCAGGCGCCCGAACTGGCCGAGCACCTCGGCCACGCCCAGCGCGACCTGCCCTTCATTCGAGACATCCATGGCGATGAACCAGGCGTTGTCGCCCAACACTTTCGCCACTTTCGAACCGCGCTCCCGGTCCAGATCCGTCAGCACGACTTGCCAGCCTTCGCTGATCAGCCAGGCCGAGATCCCCAGGCCAATGCCCCGCGCAGCACCGGTCACCAGCGCTACGCGGCCATTTGAGCCAGTGGTCGGCACAGACAAATCGATCACAACGCAGCCAGACCGCGCGCCAGATCGGCTTGCAGGTCCGCCACGTCTTCCAGGCCGACCGCAACGCGGATCAGACTGTCACGAATGCCCGCCGCTTCACGCTCTTGCGGCGCCAGGCGACCATGGGACGTGGTGCTCGGATGGGTGATGGTGGTTTTGCTGTCGCCCAGGTTGGCGGTGATCGAAATCAGACGCGTGGCATCGATAAAGCGCCAGGCGCCCTCTTTGCCGCCCTTCACCTCAAAACTGACGACCGCACCGAAACCCTTCTGCTGGCGCAGCGCGAGCTCGTGCTGCGGATGGCTCTTGAGGCCGGCGTAGTGGACTTTCTCGATGCCTTCCTGCTGCTCCAGCCACTCGGCCAGTTGCTGGGCGTTGGCACAATGCGCCTTCATCCGCAGGTTCAGGGTTTCCAGGCCCTTGAGGAAGATCCAGGCGTTGAACGGGCTCAGGGTCGGGCCGGCGGTACGCAGGAAGCCAACCACTTCTTTCATCTGCTCGCTACGACCGGCGACCACGCCACCCATGCAACGGCCCTGGCCGTCGATGAACTTGGTGGCCGAGTGCACGACAATGTCCGCGCCCATTTTCAGCGGCTGTTGCAAGGCCGGGGTGCAGAAGCAGTTGTCGACCACCAGCATCGCGCCTTTGGCGTGGGCGATTTCCGACAGCGCCGCAATGTCCACCAACTCGGCCAACGGATTGGACGGCGATTCAACGAACAACAACTTGGTATTGGCCTTGATCGCCGCCTCCCAACCGGACAAATCGGCCAGGGCAACGTAGTCGACTTCGATGCCGAAGCGCTTGAAGTACTTTTCGAACAGGCTGATGGTCGAGCCGAATACGCTGCGCGACACCAGCACGTGATCACCAGCGCTGCACAGGCTCATCACCACGGCCATGATGGCCGCCATGCCGGTGGCCGTGGCCACGGCCTGCTCGGCGCTTTCCAGCGCGGCGATGCGCTCTTCGAAAGCGCGCACGGTCGGGTTGGTGTAGCGCGAATAAACGTTGCCCGGCACTTCGCCAGCGAAGCGCGCAGCGGCGTCGGCGGCGGTACGGAACACGTAGCTGGAGGTGAAGAACATCGGATCACCGTGTTCGCCTTCCGGCGTGCGGTGCTGACCGGCGCGTACGGCCAGGGTATCGAACGCTACACCTTCGAGGTCGCTGTCCAGCCGACCGGCATCCCATTCCTGACTCATGCTGTCACTCCTTGCCCTGCTCTTGATAGATAAAAGTCTTTTTGCCAGATACAAAACCGGCCCCTCAGGGCCGGTAGAAACTCAGTTGTTGTACAGATCGATGATCGCACTGACTGCCTGCGTCTTGACCTTGGAGGCATCGTTGCGTGCCTGCTCGATCTTGTTCAGGTAAGCCTCGTCGACGTCGCCGGTGACGTACTGGCCGTCGAACACCGCGCAATCGAACTTGTCGATCTTGATCTTGCCGCCACCGACCGCTTCGATCAAGTCAGGCAGGTCCTGATAGATCAGCCAGTCGGCGCCGATCAGGTCAGCCACGTCCTGGGTCGAACGGTTGTGGGCGATCAGCTCGTGAGCGCTTGGCATGTCGATACCATAGACGTTCGGGTAGCGAACGGCTGGAGCCGCAGAGCAGAAGTAAACGTTCTTGGCGCCGGCCTCGCGGGCCATCTGGATGATCTGCTTGCATGTGGTACCGCGAACGATGGAGTCATCCACCAGCATCACGTTCTTGCCGCGGAATTCCAGTTCGATGGCGTTGAGCTTCTGGCGCACGGATTTTTTCCGTGCAGCCTGACCCGGCATGATGAAGGTCCGGCCGATGTAGCGGTTCTTCACGAAGCCTTCGCGGAACTTCACGCCCAGGTGGTTCGCCAGCTCCAGCGCCGCGGTGCGGCTGGTATCAGGAATCGGGATGACCACGTCGATGTCGTGATCCGGACGCTCACGCAGGATCTTCTCGGCCAGTTTCTCACCCATGCGCAGACGGGCCTTGTAGACCGACACGCCGTCGATGATCGAATCCGGACGCGCCAGGTAGACGTGTTCGAAGATGCACGGCGTCAGGGACGGGTTGGTCGCGCACTGACGGGTGTAGAGCTTGCCCTCTTCAGTGATGTAGACCGCTTCACCAGGTGCCAGGTCGCGAATCAGGGTGAAGCCGAGCACGTCCAGGGAAACGCTTTCCGAGGCGATCATGTACTCGACGCCTTCGTCGGTGTGACGCTGGCCGAAAACGATCGGACGGATGCCGTGCGGGTCGCGGAAGCCGACGATGCCGTAGCCGGTGATCATCGCCACGACGGCATAACCACCGACGCAACGGTTATGCACGTCGGTTACAGCCGCGAACACGTCTTCTTCGGTCGGCTGCAACTTGCCGCGCTGGGCCAGTTCGTGTGCAAACACGTTGAGCAGCACTTCCGAATCGGAGCTGGTGTTGACGTGGCGCAAGTCAGATTCGTAAATCTCCTTGGCCAGTTGTTCAACGTTGGTCAGGTTACCGTTGTGCGCCAGGGTGATGCCGTAAGGCGAGTTGACGTAAAACGGTTGAGCTTCGGCCGACGTCGAGCTGCCCGCGGTCGGATAACGCACATGGCCAATGCCCATGTGACCGACCAGGCGCTGCATGTGACGCTGCTGGAACACGTCACGCACCAGGCCGTTGTCCTTGCGCAGGAATAACCGGCCATCATGGCTGGTCACGATACCGGCAGCGTCCTGGCCGCGGTGCTGGAGGACGGTTAGCGCGTCATACAGCGCCTGATTGACGTTCGACTTACCGACGATACCGACGATGCCACACATGCGACGCAACCCCTACTTAATGGATCTGAACTGAGCACTACTCACTGAGGCGTTTTGGCCATCGGCAAGAGTTGCTCCTTGAACGGAATATCAGCGGGTACGCTGATTCCGCTGGCAAGCCACTGACTGCTCCACCCGAGGATCAGGTTTTTGGACCAGTCAGCGACCAATAGAAATTTTGGCACGAGCTGTGACTCTTTCCACCACCCGTCCTGCTGTACCGGCCCCAGGCTCAACAGCCCGACGGCGATGACCACCAGCAACCCGCCACGCGCGGCGCCGAAGGCCATGCCGAGGAATCGGTCGGTCCCGGAGAGCCCGGTGACGCGAACCAGTTCGCCGATAAGATAATTGATCATTGCGCCTACGATTAAAGTGGCGACAAACATGATGGCACAGCCCGTGATTATACGTGCCGATGGCGTTTGAATGTACCCGCCGAGGTACTCGGACAGTGAGCCACCGAACATCCAGGCTACGACTCCTGCGATGATCCAGGTCAACAGCGACAGTGCTTCTGTGACGAAGCCGCGGCTCAGACTGATCAATGCGGAGATGGCGACGATTGCTACGATCGCCCAGTCAACCCAGGTAAATGGCACAGTGCAGCCTACAGACGGATAAGGCGGCGCATTTTAGCAGAGCCCATGCTTATCGGTAAGCTGCGATTGTCAGTGCATTTCATATCGGGGCGATAGTTTTAGCCACGTTCCGGTTGAAAGCGCACGACAAACCCCTTGAGGTTCTGCTGGCGGTTCAGCAAGTCACGCAGCCGGTCGGCCTCAGCGCGCTCGATCAACGGCCCGACAAACACCCGGTTTTTGCCGTCGGCGGTACGGATGTAGGCGTTGTAACCCTGGCTGCGCAGGGTTTTCTGAAGCTTTTCCGCGCTTTCACGATTCGACAGGCTGGCCAGTTGCACCGACCAGCTGACAGACAAACCATTGGCATCGACACGGCTTTGCGTGGTGTCCGGCTTGCCCGGTGCCGCGGTGATGGGCTGGGCAGGCGCTGTCGCAGGTTTAGCGGCCAGAGCCGGGACCGGCGCTGGTGCAGCCGGTTTGGCTACTGGCGCTGGAGCCACCGGCGCACTCGGCACCGCTGGCGCTTCCTGCTGGGCGATTTCGTCATCGCTCGGCACCGGTTCCTGAGGCAAGGCTTGCGGCTCAGGCACCACCACGGGCTCGACCTGTACCTGGGGCATCGCAGGCGCCTGCGGAGCCGCAGGCGCTTCGACCGTCACCTGGCGCTGTTCGTCCTGGCGGGAAAACAGCATCGGCAGAAAAATCACCGCCAGTGCGACCAACACCAGGGCGCCAACCATGCGCTGCTTGTATGCCTTATCCAGCAATGCCATTTGCCGCGTCCTCCGTGGAGCGCCGGGCCAGCCACTCAAGGGCCTCGGCGACACAATAAAATGATCCGAACAACAGGATTTCGTCGTCGCTCGAGGCCAGCGCGCACTGCCCTTCCAGGGCGGCCGCCACACTGTCGTATGGCGTGACCGAAGCACCAAGACCTTGCAACGCGTCGTGCAGATCCGCAACCGGACGCGCCCGAGGCGAATCCAGCGGTGCGACAGCCCAGTGCTGGACACTAGCATTCAATTCGCCGACAACACCACCCAGATCCTTGTCCGCCAACAGCCCGAACACCGCCAGACGCTTGCCGACCGGCGGACGACTGGCCAGGCGACGAGCCAGATACTCCGCCGCATGGGGGTTATGCCCCACATCCAGCAATAGATTCAAGCGCTTGCCTTGCCACTCGAACTCGCGGCGATCCAGACGACCGACCACCTTCGTTGCCTGCAGCGCCTCGATAATCTGCGCATCCACCCAAGGCAAACCGAGCAGCAAGTAAGCCTGCAACGCCAACGCAGCGTTTTCCATCGGCAGATCGAGCAGTGGCAGGTCGCGCAGTTCAACCGCACGCCCTTGCGCATCGACACCGCGCCACTGCCAGTTGTGATCGGTCATGCCGAGATCAAAATCGCGCCCACGCAGGAAAAACGGGCATTTGAGCTCGCGCGCCTTGTCCAGCAGAGGTTGTGGAGGATTCAGATCGCCACAGAGCGCGGGCGCACCCTGACGGAAGATGCCGGCCTTTTCGAAGGCCACGGACTCTCGGGTATCACCGAGGTAATCCGCATGATCGACGCCAATACTGGTGACCAGCGCCATGTCGGCGTCCACCACATTGACCGTATCCAGGCGACCGCCCAGACCGACTTCCAGCACCACGGCATCGAGTCCCGAGCGCTGGAACAGCCAGAATGCCGCCAGGGTGCCCATTTCGAAGTAAGTCAGGGAAGTATCGCCGCGCCCGGCCTCTACCGCAGCAAAGGCCTCGCACAGCTCGGCGTCAGTGGCTTCGACGCCATTGACCGTTACCCGCTCGTTGTAGCGCAGCAGGTGTGGGGAGTTGTAAACCCCCACTTTCAAGCCCTGGGCGCGCAGCAAGGATGCCACGAACGCGCAGGTGGAACCCTTGCCGTTGGTCCCGGTGACCGTGATCACCCGAGGCGCCGGCTTGCCCAGTCCCATGCGGGACGCTACCTGCTGCGACCGCTCCAGGCCCATGTCGATGGCCGAAGGGTGCAACTGCTCAAGGTAGGCGAGCCATTCGCCAAGGGTACGTTGGGTCATAGGCTGGCAGGTACCGGTGGAACCACGATCGGTTCGATGGGTGCAGCCACGAACTTCGGCGTCGGCAGGCCCATCATTTGCGCCAGCAGGTTGCCCAGACGCGGACGCAGTTCCTGACGGTCGATGATCATGTCGATGGCACCGTGCTCCAGCAGGAACTCGCTGCGCTGGAAGCCTTCCGGCAGTTTTTCACGCACGGTTTGCTCGATCACACGCGGACCGGCAAAACCGATCAACGCCTTCGGTTCGCCGACAATCACGTCGCCCAACATTGCCAGACTGGCGGAAACGCCGCCGTAGACCGGATCGGTCAATACGGAGATGAACGGAATGCCTTCTTCACGCAGACGCGCCAGCACCGCAGAGGTCTTGGCCATTTGCATCAGGGAAATCAGCGCTTCCTGCATCCGTGCACCGCCGGAAGCCGCGAAGCAGATCATCGGGCAACGTTTTTCCAGGGCGTAGTTGGCGGCGCGAACGAAACGCTCACCGACGATGGCGCCCATCGAACCACCCATGAAGGAAAACTCGAACGCCGAAACCACAACCGGCATGCCCAGCAAAGTACCGCTCATGGAAACCAGCGCGTCTTTTTCGCCGGTCTGCTTTTGTGCTGCGGTCAGGCGGTCCTTGTACTTCTTGCCGTCGCGAAATTTCAGACGGTCAACCGGCTCCAGGTCTGCACCCAGCTCGGTACGGCCTTCAACGTCGAGGAAGATGTCGATACGGGCGCGGGCGCCGATACGCATGTGATGGTTGCACTTGGGGCAAACGTCCAGGGTCTTTTCCAACTCCGGACGATACAGCACAGCCTCGCAAGACGGGCATTTGTGCCAAAGACCTTCAGGCACCGAGCTCTTCTTGACCTCGGAACGCATGATCGAAGGGATCAGTTTGTCTACTAACCAGTTGCTCATGCTTTCTTTCTCCAGTACCGGCGGCCCGAACGCTCTGGTTCGCAGCCCCGTGTATGCCCTAGCGCTAAATTCATGTGTGCGAAGAGGGTCGATGGACTGCCACGGTCAGCGCGAAACATGACCTGCGTGCAACCAAAAACCCTCGGATCTGCCTGCTGTGTGCAGTGCATCCGCTTTGTACAGTGCAGTGGACGGCGGCAGTCTGCCAGCCGTCACATCAACAGGTGCTACCGCGTACCGCTTTGATAAATGCCTGAATCTTTGCGTGATCCTTGATGCCCTTGCTCGCCTCTACCCCGCCGCTGACATCCACGGCGTAAGGTCGAACACGCGCAATCGCTTCAGCGACGTTATCCGGCGTCAGACCGCCCGCCAGAATGATCGGCTTGCTCAAGCCTTGCGGTATCAGTGACCAGTCAAATGCCTCACCGGTTCCTCCGGGAACACCTTCGACATAGGTATCGAGCAAAATTCCGCTGGCACTGGCATAGGCATCACAGGCAGCGGCGATGTCATCGCCCGCCTTGACCCGCAGCGCCTTGATGTACGGGCGGTGCCAACCTTCGCAATCCTCTGCGCTTTCATCGCCGTGAAATTGCAGCAAGTCCAGGGGCACCGCGTCGAGGATTTCACCCAATTCGCAACGGCTCACATTGACGAACAAGCCCACGGTGGTCACGAATGGCGGCAGCGCCTGGATGATCGAGCGCGCCTGCTGGAACGTCACCGCACGGGGGCTTTTGGCGTAGAACACGAATCCGATGGCATCCGCCCCGGCCTCGACGGCTGCCAACGCATCCTCTATGCGGGTAATCCCACAGATCTTGCTGCGAACGGCTGACATGTCGATACAACTCCAAGACAAATCCGGGAAAGTCCCGGATGGTAACAAAAGCGTTCGAGGGCGTCAGCCGCCAAGTTCCGAGAATCCGGTCAGGAAGTGCGGACCGATGTAGCGCTCCGGCAACTCGAACTCGTCACGGTACTCGACCTGCACCAGATACAAGCCGAATGGATGCGCGGTCACACCACCGGTCCGTCGAATACGGCTCTCCAGCACCTCTTTCATCCACTCCACCGGACGCTCACCAGCGCCAATGGTCATCAGCACGCCGGCAATGTTGCGCACCATGTGATGCAGGAAGGCGCTGGCGCGAATATCCAGCACGATCATCTTGCCGTGACGAGTGACGCGCAGGTGATGCAGCTCCTTGATCGGCGACTTGGCCTGGCACTGACCGGCGCGAAAAGCACTGAAATCATGGGTGCCGAGCAGGTGTTGAGCGGCCTCGGCCATGCGCTCGACGTCCAGCGGACGGTGGTTCCAGGTCACTTCTTCGTTCAGGTGCGCCGGGCGGATCTGGTCGTTGTAGATCACATAGCGATAACGCCGGGCGATGGCCTTGAACCGCGCATGGAAGTGCGCCGGCATGACCTTGGCCCAGCTGACACTGACGTCGTGGGGCAAGTTGATGTTGGCGCCCATGGTCCAGGCCTTCATCGAACGCTCGACCTGGGTGTCGAAATGCACCACCTGTCCGCAGGCATGCACCCCGGCGTCGGTACGCCCGGCGCACATCAGCGAAACGGGCGAGTCAGCGACTTTGGACAAGGCGTTTTCGAGGGTTTCCTGCACAGTGAGCACCCCGGACGCCTGGCGCTGCCAGCCGCGATAGCGCGAGCCTTTGTATTCAACGCCCAGCGCGATCCGGAAAAAGCCGTCGGCTGCCATTTCGGCGGCCGGGTTATCTATATTTGCCAAGGAAGGACAGCCTGATGATGTACCAAAGGCGGGCATTATAAGGCCGCCGGGCGGGGATGCCAGAGGGATCTCCTTTGACTGTTCCGGCCTCATCGTCGGATCGCCGCCCGGACCAAGCCCGCGATAGCAATTTCGAAAACACCAACGCATCACCGACAAAACAAAAACGGCAGCCTCAATGGGCTGCCGTTCTGTTTACAACCTACCGATCACTCAAGCCAGGCGCGAAAGCATTTCCTCGGCTTCGCTCTTCTGCTCGGCACTGCCTTCGCTCACCACCTCTTTGAGGATGTCGCGAGCACCGTCGCTGTCGCCCATGTCGATATAGGCCTGAGCCAGGTCGAGCTTGGTAGCGGCTTCGTCAGTACCCGAGAGGAAGTCGAAGTCATCATCGTCGCCCAGTGCGGCATCTGCTTCGGTAAAGGTCGGTTCGCCGATGCTGTTGGACAGGCTCTCCAGTTCGGCGCTGACATCATCCAGCTCTGCCGCGAACGCATCCGGTGCGTCCAGTTCGTCGGCCAGTGACAGATCGAAATCGGCCGGCAATTCCAGGTCATCCAGCGCGACCTCAGGAACAGCCGAGGTTTCGGCGACCGGAAAATCCTTCACGCCTTCGCCCAGATCCAGCAGGAAATCGTCTTCAGCCAGCATCGCCGGCGACGGTTGCGCACCGAGATCCAGGTCGAGGTCGAAGTCCGACAGATCGTCGAGGCTTTCCTTGATTTCAGTCTGTTGCTGCAACACCGACTCAAAACTCAGATCGTCGTCCAGCGGGAATTCGTCCAGATCTGCCAACGCCGCCACTTCAGGCTCCGGCGCAGGTGCAGGTGCAGGTGCAGGTACAGGTGCCACAGGTGTAATTGCGTCCAGATCATCCAGACTCAGGTCGAAGGCGCTGTCGAGGTCATCCTCGAACGGCGCAGGCTCTGGCTCTGGCGCCGCTGCTTGCGGCTCATCGAGCAACAGATCCTTGACGTATTGCGCATCCAGCTCGGCAGCAACGGCGGCCGCGGCGATGCCACCGGCAGCGACCAGCGCCATGGCCGGGAAGCGGCTTTTGAGCTTCTCAACCTGGGCGAAGTTATCGCCATTGGCCACCAACTGACGCTCCTGGCCAACGAACGCATCGCGATCGCCTTGCTGGCCGTAGACTTCCATCAGTTTCAAGCGCAAGTCGCTGCGTTTCGGCTCCTGCTTGACGCCGTCCTCCAGCAACGCGGCAGCCTGGTTCAGGCGACCGGCATTGATGTGTGACTGAGCCTGGCCCAGCACGTCGTCGGAACGCTCGGCAGCCGGCGCCACCAAAGGCGCGGCGATCGGCGTGGTCATCACCACCGGAGCAACCACCGGTGCTGGCGCGGGAGCAGGTGTCGGGGCAGTCGCCAGCTTCACGCTCGGCGGCGGAACTTCCAGGCCTTCGAAGCTGCTTTGCGGCAAGTCGAAATCGGCCGAGAACGGCTGTTCTTCGGCCAGGGCACGGGCCATGCGCAAATGCTTTTCGGCTGCTTGCTGGGCTTTGCGGCGGCGCGCCAGCAACAGCAGCAAGAGCAGCAGAATCCCCGCACCGCCACCCACCAGGCCCAGCAGCACCGGATTGCTCAACAACTCATTGAATTTCTGATCGTCGGATGCGGCCGGTGTCGCCTCTACGGGCTTCTCGGCCGGTGCCGGAGTTGCCTCGGGCGCTGTGACCACTGGCGCAGTTTCAGCCGGAGCAGGCGCTGCCGCCGGGTTGGCAGCCAGCTCGGCCGACATCGCCGGCGCTGTCGCAGCCGCTGGTGCACCCGCAGCGCCCTCGGCCTGCAACTTGGCCAGTTGGTTGTTCTTCAACTCGATCAGGCGCTGCAGTTTGTCCACCTGGCTTTGCAGGTCGGCCATGCGGCTTTGCAGTTCGGCGTTATCACGACGGCTGGTATCGAGACTTTCCTGGGTCACCGCCAGCTTGTTGCTGAGGGCCTTCGCATCTCCGGCAGCCCCTTTGCCACGGTTCTTGCCGGACTCGGCAGACACCAGGCTCAGCTTGTCGGTGGCCGCTTGCGCCGGAGCACCATCGGTGCGGGCACGATGGGTGGCATCGAGCTGTTGCTGGCCTGACCCGGGTTTCGCCACATATCGACGACCCTGACGCCAGGCCTTGTTTTGCGCGGCTACTTCGGCAATAGCCTTGGGTTGCGGCAGGCCCGTGCTCTGCGCCTGGTCCGGCAGGCGCAACACCTGGCCGGTTTTCAAGCGGTTGATGTTGCCGTCAATGAAGGCATCCGGGTTCAGCGCCTGGATGGCCAGCATTGTTTGCTGGATCGAACCGCCGTTACGCGCCTTCGCGGCGATTTCCCACAGGGTATCGCGCGGTGTGGTGGTGTATTGGGACGGTTTGGTCGCACCGGTGACGGGCGCGGCAACCGTTGACGTCGGTTGCGCAGCCGCTTCAGCGGTTTGCGGCGAGAATTTGGACGGGTCGAGCAGCACACTGTAGTCGCGCAGCAAACGGCCGTTCGGCCACATGACCTGAACCAGGAACTTCACCATGGGTTCGGAAAGTGGCTTGCTGGAGGTCACGCGCAGGATGCTTTTGCCACTGGCGTTTAGCACCGGGGTGAAGGTCAAGTCGTTGAGAAACGCCTGGCGGTCGACACCGGCCTTGGCGAAATCGTCTGGTGAGGCCAGGCTCGGCACCACTTCGGCGGCGGTGAGATCCTTGACATCGAGCAGCTCGATTTCCGCTACCAACGGCTGGTTAAGCGTCGATTTCAGGGTCAACTCCCCGAGCCCGAGGGCATGCGCCATACCGGAGGACAGCGCCGAGGCGGCCGCTATTGCTAACACCAGTTTGCGAACTTGAACCATTAGCTCATCCTTAGTTTGAACATTCCTCGGCCAGCGAGAAGGTATTGATAGTCGCTGCCGTAAGGCATTGCGCGCAACGGCGAGGGTCGTCGCGCGCGGTCATTTCATTGATGCCCCGGAAAGCCCCGCAGAGCGGCTCGCCTTCAGCACTCCGGCAAGCATAGGCTCGCGCGGAATCATTCGACAAATTGTTGCAAAGTATCTTTTACAGCAGGCCTTTAAGCAACAATTCGGCCAGCTGCACAGCGTTGAGCGCGGCGCCTTTGCGTACGTTATCTGACGTCAGCCACAGATTAAGTTCCGACAGGTCGTCGATACCCTGGCGAACCCGACCGACGTAGACCACATCCTGCCCTACCGCGTCGCCCACTGGCGTCGGGTAATCGCCGGCCTCCACCAGCTCGATGCCGGGTGCGTCTTCCAGGGCCGCATTGATTTTCGCCAGGTCGATTTCACTCGCGGACTGCAGGGTCACGCTATAGCTATCGCCAAAAAACACCGGGGCTTGAATGCAAGTGACGGAAATCTTCAATGCAGGCATCGCCATGACCTGACGCAGCTCACGCACCAGGCGTTTTTCCAGCAGCGTATGACCTTGCTCATCCGGTTTGCCGACCTGGGCCAACAGGTTGAAGGCCATCTGCCGGTCAAAGAATTTCGGTTCCAGCGGCCGCACATTCAGCAGTTCGGCGGTCTGCCGCGCCAGCTCGCTCACGGCTTCGCGACCCTGGGCCGATACCGCGAGGCTGGCGGTCAGACTGATGCGCTGCAAATCGAGCAAATCCATCAGCGGCGCAAGCACCACCGCCAGCGTGGTGGCCGACGGGCTTGGACTGCTGACCTGAAACGGCTTTTTCAAGCCGGCCAACACTTGGGCGTTGGCCTCTGGCACGACCTGCGGCGCCTTTTCGGCCGGCAAGGCACCGGAGAGATCGATCACCGAGCAACCGGCATCGGTCGCGCGGGAAGCAAAACTCAAGGAAACCGCCGGGCCGGCGGCAAAGAATGCCAACTGCACCTTGCTGAAGTCGAACTCATCGACTTCCCGCACCCGCACGTTCTTGCCGCGAAACGGTACGGAACTGCCGGCCGATTCGCTGCTGGCCAACAGGTGAAGGGTGCCGATCGGAAAATCGCGCTCTTCGAGAATCTGCACGAGTGTTTCGCCGACAGTACCGGTGGCGCCGATCACGGCAATATCAATGGTCTGGCTCATGGGTTTTACCTCTGGCGAAACGGGGGGAGCGGCACTTTACCGGGTGGTTGGCGGTTCGGCAATTTAGAACAAAAGATCGCAGCCTTCGGCAGCTCCTACAAAGGAATGCGAGCACCTGTAGGAGCTGCCGAAGGCTGCGATCTTTTAACGGCCAATAAAAAAACCCGCACCTCTTTCAAGGCGCGGGTTCTTTCATTACTTCAGTCGATCAACGCTCAAGCAGGATCCGCAGCATGCGACGCAGCGGTTCGGCCGCGCCCCACAGCAACTGGTCGCCGACGGTGAACGCGCCGACAAATTGCGAACCCATGTTCAGCTTGCGCAGACGGCCAACCGGGATGTTCAGGGTGCCGGTGACCTTGTTCGGGCTCAGCTCCTGAATGCTGGTCTCACGGCTGTTCGGCACCAGCTTGACCCAAGGGTTGTGCTGGCTGATCAACCCTTCGATATCAGCGATCGGTACGTCTTTGTTCAGCTTGATGGTCAGCGCCTGGCTGTGGCAGCGCATGGCGCCGATGCGCACGCAGATGCCATCGACCGGGATCGGGCTCTTGAAGCGACCGAGAATCTTGTTGGTCTCGGCCTGGGCTTTCCACTCTTCGCGGCTCTGGCCGTTCGGCAGTTCCTTGTCGATCCACGGGATCAGGCTGCCGGCCAGCGGTACGCCGAAGTTTTCGGTCGGGTACGCGTCGCTGCGCATGGCTTCGGCAACACGGCGGTCGATGTCGAGGATCGCGCTGGCCGGATCGGCCAGTTGATCGGCAACAGCGGCGTGGGTCGCGCCCATCTGCTTGATCAGTTCACGCATGTTCTGCGCGCCGGCACCGGAGGCCGCCTGATAAGTCATGGCGCTCATCCACTCCACCAGGCCAGCTTCGAACAGACCACCAAGGCCCATCAGCATCAGGCTGACGGTGCAGTTGCCGCCGATGTAGTTCTTGGTGCCTGCATCCAGCTGCTGGTCGATCACCTTGCGGTTGACCGGATCCAGAACGATCACCGCGTCATCCTGCATGCGCAGGCTGGACGCGGCGTCGATCCAGTAACCCTGCCAGCCGGCTTCGCGCAGCTTGGGGAAGACTTCGCTGGTGTAGTCGCCACCCTGGCAGGTCAGAATCACGTCGAGGGTTTTCAGCTCTTCAATGCTGTAAGCGTCCTTGAGCGGAGCAATGTCCTTGCCCACGGACGGGCCTTGGCCACCGACATTGGAAGTGGTGAAAAACACCGGCTCGATAAGATCGAAATCCTGCTCTTCCAGCATCCGCTGCATGAGCACGGAACCGACCATACCGCGCCAACCGATCAGACCTACACGTTTCATCGCAACTACACCTTCTTGAAATGTGGACCGCTACCTTGTCTTGAATTTGGTAGCGGGCCCGAGAGATTACAGATTCCGCAGCGCGGCGACTACTGCGTCACCCATTTCCTGCGTACCGACTTTAGTACAACCGGCCGACCAGATGTCGCCCGTGCGCAAGCCCTGATCCAGCACCAGGCTGACGGCTTTCTCGATGGCATCGGCTGCGGCCTGCTGGTTGAAGCTGTAACGCAGCATCATCGACACCGACAAAATGGTCGCCAACGGGTTGGCAATGCCCTTGCCCGCGATGTCCGGCGCCGAACCGTGGCACGGCTCGTACATGCCTTTGTTGTTGGTGTCCAGGGACGCCGACGGCAGCATGCCGATGGAACCGGTGAGCATCGAGGCCTGGTCGGACAGGATATCGCCGAACATGTTGTCGGTGACGATCACGTCGAACTGCTTCGGTGCGCGCACCAGCTGCATGGCGGCGTTGTCGACGTACATGTGGCTCAGTTCGACTTCAGGGTAATCCTTGGCCACTTGCTCGACCACTTCACGCCACAGCTGGCTGGACGCCAGTACGTTGGCCTTGTCCACCGAGCACAGCTTCTTGCCGCGCACCATGGCCATGTCGAAGCCGACACGGGCAATACGACGGATTTCGCTTTCGCTGTACGGCAGGGTGTCGTAGGACTGACGCTCGCCGTTTTCCAGGGTACGAGTGCCGCGTGGTGCACCGAAGTAGATGCCGCCGGTCAGTTCGCGAACGATCAGGATGTCCAGCCCGGAAACGATTTCCGGCTTCAGGCTGGAAGCCTCGGCCAGTTGCGGGTACAGGATCGCCGGACGCAGGTTGCCGAACAGGCCCAGTTGCGCACGGATTTTCAGTAAACCGCGCTCAGGACGGATGTCACGCTCGATCGCATCCCATTTCGGGCCGCCAACGGCACCCAGCAGCACGGCATCGGCCGCGCGGGCACGTTCCAGGGTTTCGTCGGCCAACGGCACGCCGTGCTTGTCGATGGCCGCGCCACCGATCACGTCGTGGCTCAGCTCGAAACCCAGGGAGAACTTGTCACTGGCCAATTCCAGCACCTTGACCGCTTCGGCCATGATTTCCGGGCCAATACCGTCACCTGGGAGAATCAGAATCTGCTTGCTCATGCTTTCCTCATGTCATCAGTCGGTGCGCCCATGGACGCACCCGGAAAAATTCTATCGCACAGCCATCAGCACCAGTACATCGGTACTGAACGAACCATCGGCTTCAATCTCAAAATATTCGCGCACTTCATTGCCCATCGACTGCTGCAACTCGCGGATCGCCGCGCGCATCACCTCTGGTGTGCGCATGCGCTCGACCCAGCTGTTGTACTCCAGGCGCAAGCGCTGACGAGTGGTACTGCGGGTGTGCAGCCCCGCCTCGCTGACCTGGCGCAACCACTCGCCGGCGGAATAATCGCGCACATGGCTGGTGTCGCGCAGCACTTCGACGCTTTGCAGGTAAGTGTCGAACAGCGGGCTACCCGGTGACAACACGTCGACGAACGCCGCCACACCGCCCGGCTTCAGGACTCGACGCACCTCACGCAGGGCCACGCCGAGATCGCTCCAATGGTGCGCCGAATAACGGCTGAAGACGAAATCGAATTCGCCATCGGCGAACGGCAGGCGCTCGGCGGCACCGTTGACCGTGGAAATGTTGCTAAAACCACGATCGACAGCGGCAGCGGCCACCACATCGAGCATCTGCTGCGACAGGTCGTAGGCCACTACCTCTTTCACCAGCGAAGCCACGTGAAAACTCACATGACCAGCGCCGCAGCCCAGGTCCAGAACCCGCGCCTCGCCCTGCCCGGCCAGTTCGGCCTGTAGCAGCGCGAATTCAGTGCCTTGAGCGTGTACGGCGCTGCTCAGGTAGGCCGAAGCCTGTTCACCGAATTGCTTTTGGACTACCTGGGTGTGCTGGGCGTTGCTGGTCATGGGGACTTCCTTTTGGGGGTGAGTCTTGGGGTGTCTGTTCTGGCCTCATCGCGAGCAAGCTCGCTCCCACAGGTTTTGTGAACGCCGCAAATCCAGTGTGGGAGCGAGCTTGCTCGCGATGGCGTCATTACGCCTTACGCAAAATCAAGCGTCGCGAAACAACCAAGGCTGGCTCGCACGATGCTTGGCCTCAAACGTCGCAATCGCCTCATGGTCCTGCAAGGTCAGGCCGATGTCGTCCAGGCCATTGAGCAGGCAGTGCTTACGGAAGGCATCGATTTCAAAGCTCAACACCTTGCCGTCAGGACGGGTCACGGTCTGGGCTTGCAGATCGACCTGCAACTGGTAGCCCGGATTGGCCTCGACCTGTTGGAACAGTTCATCGACTTCCGCATCGCTCAAGATGATCGGCAGCAAGCCATTCTTGAAGCTGTTGTTGAAGAAGATGTCGGCATAGCTCGGCGCGATGATGCTGCGGAAACCGTACTCTTCGAGTGCCCACGGCGCGTGTTCACGGCTGGAGCCGCAACCAAAGTTTTCGCGAGCCAGCAACACGCTGGCGCCCTGGTAACGTTCGGCGTTGAGGACGAAGTCCTTGTTCAGCGGGCGCTTGGAGTTGTCCTGATAGGGCTGGCCCACATCCAGGTAACGCCATTCATCGAACAGGTTCGGGCCAAAACCCGTGCGCTTGATCGACTTCAGAAATTGTTTCGGAATGATCTGGTCGGTATCGACGTTGGCACGATCCAAAGGCGCGACAAGACCAGTATGTTGGGTAAATGCTCTCATGCTTACTGCGCTCCCTGAATCAATTCACGGACGTCGATGAAACGACCGTTCACAGCGGCGGCCGCGGCCATGGCCGGGCTGACGAGGTGGGTACGACCACCGGCGCCCTGACGGCCTTCGAAGTTGCGGTTGGAGGTCGAAGCGCAATGCTCGCCGGACTCCAAACGGTCCGGGTTCATCGCCAGGCACATTGAGCAACCCGGCTCACGCCATTCGAAACCGGCTTCGAGGAAAATCTTGTCCAGGCCTTCCGATTCAGCCTGGGCTTTGACCAGACCCGAGCCCGGCACAACGATGGCCTGCTTGATGGTCGAGGCCACTTTGCGGCCCTTGGCGATCACCGCCGCAGCGCGCAGGTCTTCGATCCGCGAGTTGGTGCAGGAACCGATGAACACGCGGTCGAGCTGAATGTCGGTGATCGCCTGGTTGGCGGTCAAACCCATGTATTTCAAGGCGCGGACGATGGAGTCGCGCTTGACCAGGTCCATTTCCTTGGCAGGATCCGGAACGTTCTGATCCACCGCCAAGACCATTTCCGGCGAGGTGCCCCAGCTGACTTGCGGCTTGATTTGCGCGGCGTCGAGCTCGACCACGGTATCAAACGTGGCATCAGCGTCAGTCACCAGGTCTTTCCAGGCTTCGACGGCCAGGTCCCATTCCGCGCCTTTCGGTGCGAAAGGACGACCCTTGACGTATGCCACGGTTTTTTCGTCCGCGGCCACCAGGCCTACGCGAGCGCCGGCTTCGATGGACATGTTGCAGATGGTCATGCGGCCTTCGACGGACAGGTCGCGAATCGCGCTGCCGGCGAATTCGATGGCGTGGCCGTTACCGCCGGCGGTGCCGATCTTGCCGATCACGGCGAGCACGATGTCCTTGGCGGTCACGCCGAACGGCAACTGGCCTTCGACGCGCACCAGCATGTTTTTCATTTTCTTGGCGACCAGGCACTGGGTGGCGAGCACATGCTCGACCTCGGAAGTGCCGATACCGTGAGCCAATGCGCCGAATGCGCCGTGGGTCGAGGTGTGGGAGTCGCCGCAGACCACGGTCATGCCCGGCAAGGTTGCGCCCTGCTCCGGGCCGATGACGTGGACGATGCCCTGGCGAACGTCGTTCATCTTGAACTCGACGATGCCGTATTCATCGCAGTTGTCATCGAGGGTCTGCACTTGCAGACGCGAGACCTGGTCAACGATGGCGTCGATGCCGCCCTTGCGCTCCGGCGTGGTCGGTACGTTGTGGTCCGGGGTCGCGATATTGGCATCAATGCGCCATGGCTTGCGCCCGGCCAGACGCAGGCCTTCGAAGGCTTGCGGCGAGGTCACTTCGTGGATGATGTGACGATCGATGTAGATCAACGCAGAGCCATCGTCGCGCTGCTTGACCAAATGCGAATCCCAGAGCTTGTCGTAGAGCGTTTTGCCGGCCATCAGACGGTTCCTCATCAGCTTGTTTCTATGCCCCGGGTTTTGAAAGTCTCAATAACCCTTTGGCTTGTGAGGCTGATCCTATGGGGTTACATTAAATAACTCAAATTCATATTTTTTATGCTTTGGATAACCAACTGGAATACAACCATGGACCTGGCCAACCTCAATGCTTTTATTGCCATCGCCGAGACCGGAAGCTTCTCCGGCGCCGGCGAAAGGCTGCACCTGACCCAGCCTGCGATCAGCAAACGAATCGCCGGGCTGGAGCAGCAATTGAAGGTGCGGTTGTTCGATCGCCTGGGTCGTGAGGTGGGCCTGACCGAGGCCGGGCGCGCCCTGCTGCCGCGGGCCTACCAGATTCTCAATGTCCTCGATGATACGCGCCGCGCCCTGACCAACCTCACCGGCGAAGTGACCGGCCGTCTGACCCTGGCCACCAGTCACCATATCGGCCTGCACCGTTTGCCGCCCTTGTTAAGGGAGTTCACCCGACGCTACCCACAAGTGGCGCTGGATATTCAGTTCCTCGATTCGGAAGTGGCCTACGAGGAAATTCTCCATGGCCGCGCCGAACTGGCGGTCATTACCCTGGCACCGGAACCTCATGCACTGGTCAAGGCCACGCCGGTGTGGGACGACCCGCTGGATTTCGTGGTCGCTCCGGAGCATTCTCTGCTCAACAACGGCAAGGTCAGCCTGGCGGACATCGCCCGACACCCGGCGGTATTCCCCGGCGGTAATACCTTTACCCATCACATTGTGCAGCGGCTGTTTGAAGCCCAGGGCCTGACGCCAAACATCGCCATGAGCACCAACTACCTGGAAACCATCAAGATGATGGTCTCGATCGGCCTGGCCTGGAGCGTTTTGCCGCGCACCATGCTCGATGATCAGGTGGCGCGCATACCTTTGCCGGGCATACAGCTCACACGCCAGCTAGGCTATATCCTGCACACGGAAAGGACGCTGTCGAATGCTGCGCGGGCCTTCATGGCCTTGCTGGACGCTCAACTCGATCTGCCAGGGACTCAAGGCTGACTTGTGCTACTCCTATAGAGCCGCGAATTCCTGCAACAAACGCTCAAACTCAGCCCAAGGCTTGCCAATGCCGAAATCTGTTGACCGAATTCCGCCAATGCCGCGTATTCAGGCAATTGACCCGAAAAGCTCCGAACAGAGCTGGGAAAGTGCCTCGCAATTACTGGCCGCGCTCAACGGCGCGCGCCTGGGCGCCTGGTATTGGGACATCGAGCGCGGGCAGATCAGCTGGTCCCGGGGCACGCAGGCGTTGTTCGGCTTCGATCCCCGGCAACCGCTGCCACGGGATCTGGAATACCTTGACCTGCTGCCCCCGGAAGATCGCGCGAAAACCCTTCGCGCCTTCCACGCGGTCATCGCTGGCGCGCCACTGGAGCAAGCGATGCATCACCGTATCCGCTGGCCCGATGGCAGCCTGCACTGGCTGGAAATCAACGGCAGCCTGTTGCCGGACAAGCACGGCAGGCCACGGATGATCGGCGTAATCCGCGAGATTACCCACCAGCGCCAGCGCGAACAGGCGTTGAGCAGCTCGGAAAAACGCTTCGCCACCCTGTTTCACCTGTGCCCGAACATGGTCCTGCTGACCCGCCAGGAAGACGGCCTGATCTCCGAAGCCAACCAGTATTTCGAAAGCCTGTTCGGCTGGCCGGTGCAAAACGCGATTGGCCGCACCACCCTGGAGCTGGGCCTGTGGGTACACCCCGAGCAACGGGACGAACTGGTCAAGGCCACTAAAGCCAAAGGCGACCTGGTCAGCATGGAAGTGCAGTTTCGCGCCAGCAACGGCCAGATCCACGACGGCATCCTCAGCGCGCAAAAAGTCGAGCTCGAAGGCCAGCCCTATCTACTGAGCACGTTCCTTGACACCACCGAACGCAAAGTCGCCGAACATGCCCTCAAGGACAGCCAGGAACGCCTTGACCTGGCCCTGGACTCGGCGCAGCTCGGCACCTGGGACTGGCACATTCCCAGCGGCATGCTCTACGGATCGGCACGGGCCGCCCAACTGCACGGCCTGGACGCCAAACCCTTTCACGAGTCCTTCGACGAGTTCTTCGAAGGCGTGCCCGGCGAAGAACGCGACACCATGCGTGATGCTTACCGCAGCCTGCGTGAAGGCCCGGCCGGCAACTATCAATTGACCTACCGCGTGCAATTGCCCGACGGCAGCTCGCGCTACCTGGAAAGCCGCGCCCGCCTCTACCGCGATGAAAACGGCGTGCCGGTGCGCATGGCCGGCACATTGCTCGACATCACCGACCAGGTGGAGCGCGAACAACGGCTGGTGGCCTCCGAAGAGAAATTCGCCACGCTGTTCCAGGTCAGCCCCGATCCGATCTGCGTCACCCACCAGGACAGCGGCCAGTTCATTGAAATCAACTCCAGCTTCACCCAGACCTTCGGCTGGAGCACCGCCGATGTGATCGGCCGCAGCGCCGACGAAATAGGCCTGTGGGACGCTTCGGCGAAAAGCCTGCGACGGATCGAACAAGTGATCCGCGAACAAGGCCTGAACAACGTCGCCATTCTGGTCCAGCACAAGGACGGACAGGCTCTGACCTGCGTGATTTCCAGCCGCCAGATCAGCGTCGGCGACCAGCCCTGCATCGTCACCACGCTGCGCGATATCACCCAGCAACAGCGCTCGGAAGCGGCGCTCAAGGCCAGTGAAGAGAAATTCGCCAAGGCCTTCCACTCAAGCCCCGACGCCATCACCATCACCGAGCGCGACACTGGGCGCTATCTGGAGGTCAACGACGGCTTCTGCCGCCTGACCGGCTACCGCGCCGAGGAAGTGGTGGGCCGCACGGTGTATCAGGTCGGAATTTGGGCCGAAGAAAAACAACGCTCGGCGCTGCTCGCCGAATTGCAGATCAAGGGTCGGGTTCATCACCAGGAAATGCTCGGGCGCAACAAGCGCGGCGAACTGCTCACCGTCGAAGTCTCGGTGGAACCGATTACCCTCAACGAAACCGCCTGCCTGCTGTTGACCGCGCGAGACGTCAGCCTGCTGAAAAACGCCGAAGCGCAGATTCGCCACCTGGCCTACCACGACCCACTGACCAACCTGCCCAACCGCGCATTGTTGATGGACCGACTGAGCCAGCAGATCGCCCTGCTCAAGCGCCACAACCTGCGCGGCGCGCTGATGTTCCTCGACCTGGACCACTTCAAGCACATCAACGACTCCCTCGGGCACCCGGTGGGCGATACCGTGCTGAAAATCATTACCGCGCGCCTGGAGGCCAGCGTGCGCATGGAAGACACCGTCGCACGCCTGGGCGGTGACGAATTCGTGATACTGCTCAGTGGCCTTGAAGGCTCGCGCAGCGAGGTCAGCGATCAGGTTCGCGAATTGGCCGACACCATCCGCGAGCTGCTGTCCGAACCAATGTTCCTCGACGGCCAGCGCCTGCAAGTGACACCAAGCATCGGCATTGCGCTGATCCCCGATCACGGTTCGACCCCGACCGACCTGCTCAAGCGCGCCGACATCGCGCTCTATCGCGCCAAGGACTCGGGCCGCAATACCGCGCAGATGTACCACAACACCATGCAGAAGGCCGCGAGCGAACGCCTGCGTATGGAAACCGATTTGCGCCTGGCACTTTCCCGGGGTGAGTTTCGCGTGCATTACCAACCCCAGGTCGACGCCCGGGGCGACCGCATCGTCGGCGCCGAGGCCCTGGTGCGCTGGAATCATCCGGAGCTCGGCAGGCAGTCACCCACCGAGTTCATCAAGGTGCTGGAAGACAGCGGACTGATTCTGGAGGTCGGCACCTGGATCCTCGACGAAGCCTGCCAGGCCTTCAAGCAATTGATCGACGACGGTCTGGTGAATCCGTACAAATTCAGCTTGTGCGTGAACATCAGCCCGCGCCAGTTCCGCCAGAACGACTTCGTCGAGCGCGTCGAAAACAGCCTGACCAGCCATGGCCTGCCCTGCTCCCTGTTGAAGCTGGAAATCACCGAAGGCATCGTCATCCAGAACCTGGAAGACACCATCAACAAAATGCGCCGCCTGAAAAAACTCGGTGTGAGCTTCGCCATGGACGACTTCGGCACCGGCTATTCCTCGCTGACCTACCTCAAGCGCTTGCCGGTCGACACCCTGAAAATCGACAAGTCGTTCATCCGCGACGCCACCAGCGACCCGAACGACGCCGAGATCATCCGCGCCATCGTCGCCATGGCCCACAGCCTGGACTTGAAGGTGATTGCCGAAGGGGTGGAAACGGCGGAGCAGCTTGAGTTCCTGCAGGGGCTGGAGTGTCACTTCTACCAAGGGTATTTGCACAGCCAGCCGTTGCCGGTCGAAGAGTTTCAAAAACTCCTGAAGTGACGGGCACAAAAAAGGGCGCCAATGGCGCCCTTCTTCTTGCTCCGACTTAGTGTTGCAGAGCCGGTTTTTGCGCCCCGTTGATCGGGATGCGCTTGGCTTTCGCCTCTTCCGGGATCACCCGCAGCAGGTCGATGCTCAACAAACCGTTGCTCAGGCCGGCAGCCTTGATCTCGATGTGGTCCGCCAGACGGAAGGACAGCTTGAACGCACGCTGGGCAATGCCCTGGTGCAGGAACGTCACGCCCTCGTTGGCGTCACGTTTGCCACCACTGATGGTCAGCACACCCTTCTCGACTTGCAGCTCCAGGTCATCTTCCTGGAAACCGGCGGCGGCTACGACGATGCGGTATTGATCGTCACCGTGTTTTTCCACGTTGTAGGGTGGATAGGTGCTGCCTGGCTCATTGCGCAGGGCGGTTTCGAACAGGTCGTTGAAACGGTCGAAACCTACCGAGGAACGGAACAGTGGGGCCAGGGAAAATGCAGTACTCATGTTTCAAATCTCCTGAAAACAATCAGCAAGGTTTTTTGTCTCCGCGACCCGAATTCGGCATCGCGTAACCCTTAGATAGGGACCGCTGATTGCATTTCAAGAGATTATTTTCTGCTTTTTTTATAAAAAGTTTCAGGCGGCCTCAGCCACCGGCAGCCCCAACAAGCGCGAGACGTTATCCAGCTCGGTCTCACGACGCAGCACGGTGAACAGCTCCACCGCCTCGGGATAATTGCGAGTCAGCATCGCCAGCCATTGCTTCAGGCGGCCCGGCGACTGGCGTGGCGTCATCTGTGCCTTGGCTTGCAGCCAGAAGTCCTGAATCAACGGCAGCAACTCGGCCCAGGTCATCTCGACCACCTCTTCACCGGCCCGCGCCGCAGCGATCTGCCGGGCAAGGTCCGGACGCGAAACCAGGCCACGCCCGAGCATGATGTCTTCCACGCCGCTGATCTCGCGGCAGCGACGCCAGTCTTCGACGCTCCAGATGTCGCCATTGGCGAACACCGGCACCTTGACCACGTCCTGCACCCGCGGAATCCACTCCCAGTGCGCCGGTGGCTTGTAGCCGTCGACCTTGGTCCGCGCGTGCACCACGATGTGTTCGGCGCCGCCTTCGGCCAGTGCCGTGGCACACACCAGCGAACCGTCCGGGCTGTCGAAGCCGAGACGCATCTTGGCGGTGACTGGAATATGTGCGGGGACGGCACGACGGACATGCTCGACGATCTGATTGAGCAGCTCGGGTTCCTTGAGCAGCACCGCGCCACCACGGGACTTGTTGACGGTCTTGGCCGGACAGCCAAAGTTCAGGTCAATCACTTCGGAACCCAGCTCGCAGGCCAGCGCGGCATTTTCTGCCAGGCACACCGGATCGGAACCGAGCAGTTGCACACGCAGCGGCACGCCGGAGGCCGTCCGGGCACCGTTGAGCAACTCCGGGCCGAACTTGTGGAAATAGGCAGGCGTCAGCAACTGGTCGTTGACCCGAATGAACTCGGTCACACACCAGTCAATACCACCCACGCGGGTCAGCACATCGCGCAGGATGTCGTCGACCAACCCCTCCATGGGCGCCAAAGCAATTTGCATGAAAAACACACTCGAGGAAAAACGTGCGGCAGTTTACTGGATTGCGCGAAGAATCTGCAGAACATCGCGACCACCTGTGGGAGCGAGCTTGCTCGCGATTCAGGCAATGCGGTTTATCAGACACACCGCGTTATCGTTCATCGCGAGCAAGCTCGCTCCCACACTGGATCAACGCCGGGCCATAGCCCTCAATGAACTCTACCGGCATGCGCTTGGGCCTGCCGGTGGACAGCTCGATGCAGACGAACGTGGTTTGCGCGCGCAGCAACGTTGCATTGTCGCTGGGGCGCTTCAACTGGAAATGCCGGGTCATTTTCAGGCGCTGATCCCAATCGACGATCCAGGTCGCCAATTGCAACTCATCGTCCTCATAGGCAGCCGCCAGGTAATCGATCTCGTGCCGCACCACCGCCATCGCCCGGTCCAGCCGCCGATATTCGACCAGGTCCAGGCCAAGGCGTTGGGAGTGGCGCCAGGCACAGCGTTCGAGCCAGGTCACGTAGACTGCGTTGTTCGCGTGCCCCAACCCGTCAATGTCCTCGGCGCTCACTTGCAGATCAATGATGAACGGCGTTTCCCGATCCCAGCCCATGCCCGACTCCCTGGTCAGATAATTTCGACCGGGGCAGTGTAACGGAAGCTCAGGCGGATTGGCGCGATTGCAGACGGCGACCGGCCAGCAGTGATAACACGCCATCAATCACCCGAGGGTCAGCCAGCACCCGCTGATGCCCACCTTCTTGCAGGCGCAGCAAGCGGCTGTCGAACCAGGCTTCGTGAATCAGCTGGGATTCCTTCACAGAGACAAGGTTGTCGTCTTCGGCATGGACAATCAGGCCGGGCATATCGAGCTGATAGTGAGCGACATCCAGCGTCGAGGCGCGCATGCCGACGTCATTCTCGACCTGGCGAATGAACGCCGAGCGGGCCTTCGGTGGCAGCCCGACATAGCGGGCAAACCCACGCAACACGCCGAGAATTCGCGCCGGAGCGGCAATGGTGACCAGGGTTTCGGTACGCAAGCCCATCTGGACCGCGAGCATCGCACTGGCGCCGCCCATGGAGTGGCCAATGACCGCTTGCAGGGGTGGCAGTTCGGCGGCCGCTTCAAGCATGGCGCGGGCGAACAGCACCACATTCGCTTCACTGCCCGGTGAACGACCGTGGGCCGGACCATCCAGGGCCACGACCGAGTAACCGGCATCGACCAACGCCGTGATCAGGCTGGCAAACTGCGTTGGCCGCCCTTCCCAACCGTGCATCAGCAACACGGCCGGGCCCTGCCCCCAACGCAACGCCGAGAGGCCGAAGCGCAAGGTGATCCGCTCGGACCTCGCCAACAGCGGCAGTTCCCAGTCACGGGGCGGCAGATCCCGCGGTGTCATGAAGGCCAGTCGCATTTTGCTAGCGACCAGTTTCGGGGCAAACCAGCCCAAGGTGCCATTAACGCCACGAACCCACTTTAACGCGCTCATCGCATTCTCCTCAGGCCGCAGCCTTCAGGTCAACGCACTGCCGATTTGGCGGCGCGCAGTAATCGATCGGACAATTCTCCTGGCCCCAGCGCCCGCGCCAGAGCCAACCCACCCACCATCAAGGCCATGTCGGCCAGGGCTTTTTCGGTTTCTTCAGGGCTGGCCGCCAACTGCGCGACCATCAATTCCACATGTTCATTCAGGGCGACACGAAACGCTTCCGGCAGCCGCCCCAGTTCGCCGACCGATGCCGGGATCGGACAGGCCGATTCGGAGGAATCACGGTGCTTGCGCGACAGGTAAAACGCTGCCACCAGCGCGCGGCGCTCTTCGCCGGTCAATTCGGCATCCATGTCGGCAATCAGGTCGCGGCGGTGACCGAGCAATTGCCTGAACGCCTCCAGCATCATCGCGTCCTTGCTTTCGAAGTGTGCGTAGAAGCCGCCAACCGTCAGGCCCGCCGCGCCCATCACTTCGCCCACGCTTGGCTCGGCCGGGCCGCGCTGAATCAGCGCTGCGCTGGCAGCCTTGAGGATGCGTTCGCGGGTTTGAGCTTTTTTATCGTTCATCGTTGCCTCCGAATATTACGATTGAAATATTATTCTCATAATAAATTTTAGCAAGTCATGGGTGTGACCGCTGGTCTGAAGAGCAGTTTTTTTTGGAAATGGAGGAATTTGGCCAAACGCCAGACAAACAAAAGGGCCATTCAATAATTGAATGACCCTTATAAATCCCGCAGAGCGGGTAATCGTGGCGTCCCCTAGGGGACTCGAACCCCTGTTACCGCCGTGAAAGGGCGGTGTCCTAGGCCACTAGACGAAGGGGACACAAACCCTTCTATACAACTGATCAGTGCTGAGTGCTGATCGATTCAAGGCCGGTGTGGCCAGACCTTGAACTGTAAAATTGGTGGAGCTAAGCGGGATCGAACCGCTGACCTCCTGCATGCCATGCAGGCGCTCTCCCAGCTGAGCTATAGCCCCGGATTTTTCGCCTCGCGGCGGAGCGACATCTTGCAACATCGCTTCTGTAAAACTGGCGTCCCCTAGGGGACTCGAACCCCTGTTACCGCCGTGAAAGGGCGGTGTCCTAGGCCACTAGACGAAGGGGACGCAAACCCTTCTATACAACAGATCAACGCTGAGTGTTGATCGCTTCAAGGCCGGTGTGGCCAGACCTTGAAGTGTAAATTGGTGGAGCTAGACGGGATCGAACCGTCGACCTCTTGCATGCCATGCAAGCGCTCTCCCAGCTGAGCTATAGCCCCTCATCGTTGATGTCATCGCTGAGGACGGGGCGAATCTTAAGGGTGTATCGAAAGCCTGTCAAACTTATTTTTCAAAAAAATTAAAATTTTTTGCCGACATAACAATCACTTACCGCCCTCGCCCCGAAAAATCGGGGTCTGAGGACCACTGCGCGCCCAACGACGGGCGTACACAATGGCCATCAGTCCTTCAGCAAGCGTGTCAGGCGATAGCGCCCAACAGCTTTTCCCACTCTTTGTTTTCTTTCTTCGACACACCGCCCAGCAGGTCGATCGCCTGGCGCAGACGGAAACGGGTCAGGTCCGGCCCGAGGATTTCCATCGCATCGAGCACCGATACCGAGCTGGCCTGGCCCGTGATCGCGGCGAACATCAGCGGCATGGCGTCACGCAGCTTCAGCTCCAGGGACTCGACCACCGCCTGAATGGTCGCGGTGATGCTGTCCTTCTCCCACTGGCGCAGGCTTTCGAGCTTCCACAGGATCAACTGCATCAACTGACGAACCTGATCGCCCGACAGCTTCTTCGACTCGAACAGTTTCGCGTCCGGGTTCACGCCACCGGCAAAGAAGAACCCGGCCAGCGGTGCCACCTGGCTGAAGGTTTCGACCCGGCCCTGCACGTGCGGCGCGATCTTCATCATGTATTCGGAGTTGAACGCCCACTTCTGCACGCGCGCGGCGAACTCTTCCACCGGCAGGTCACGCAGCCATTGGCCGTTGAGCCACGACAGCTTCTCGATGTCGAAGATCGGCCCGCCGAGGGACACGCGCTTCAGATCGAAGTTGTCGACCATTTCCTGCAACGAGAACTTCTCGCGCTCGTCCGGCATCGACCAGCCCATGCGGCCCAGGTAGTTGAGCATCGCTTCCGGCATGAAGCCCATGCGCTCGTAGAACGTCACCGAGGTCGGGTTCTTGCGCTTGGACAGCTTGCTCTTGTCCGGGTTACGCAGCAGCGGCATGTAGCACAGCTCCGGTTGTTCCCAGCCGAAATATTCGTAGAGCAGGATCAGCTTCGGCGCCGATGGCAGCCACTCTTCGCCACGCAATACGTGGGTGATGCCCATCAGGTGGTCGTCGACCACGTTGGCCAGGAAGTAGGTTGGCAGGCCGTCGGTCTTCATCAGGACTTGCATGTCCATGCGGTCCCACGGGATTTCAACGTCGCCGCGCAGCATGTCCGGCACCACGCAGACGCCTTCGCTCGGTACTTTCATCCGGATAACGTGGGGCTCGCCAGCCGCCAGGCGACGGGCGACTTCTTCCTTGGACAGCAGCAGCGCGCGGCCGTCGTAACGCGGGGTTTCACCGCGAGCCATCTGCTCGGCGCGCATCTGGTCCAGCTCTTCGGCGGTGCAGAAGCACGGGAAGGCATGGCCCATTTCGACCAGTTGCTGGCAATACTTCTGATAAATATCGCCGCGCTCGCTTTGACGGTACGGACCGTGCGGGCCGCCGACGTCCGGGCCTTCGCTCCAGTCGATGCCGAGCCAGCGCAAGGCGTCGAAAATCTGCTGTTCGGACTCGCGGGTCGAACGCAGTTGGTCGGTGTCTTCGATCCGCAGGATGAACTCACCGCCGTGTTGCTTGGCAAAGCAGTAGTTGAACAAGGCGATGTAAGCGGTACCTACGTGGGGATCCCCGGTAGGCGATGGCGCGATGCGAGTGCGGACGGTGGTCATGGCATGTCTCGAAAAGAAAAAAAGCAAAGTTCAAACAAGGCGCGAATGGTAACAGGCGACACCCGCCCGGCTCCAGCGAACAGGGCATTTAAGCCAAGGTTGCGGCTGTAACGCCCGTATGCCGCGGATATCGGCCGATGGCATTTACCGTTTATCGGCTGTATGCCAGATTTGCCTGCTGATAACTTCTCTTACAATTTCTCGACTACAGTTTGCCTCATGCCTGCCCAACTCAAGCGTCGCCTCTTCACCTTCCTGCTGATGGTCCTGTTGATTGCGGGGGGGCTGTTTGCCCACTGGCTCTTCAAGGGGCGCTTTTATGAAAGCACCGACAACGCTTATGTCCAGGGCGAGATCACCCGTGTGTCGAGCCAATTGGGCGCGCGCATTGACCAAGTGCTGGTGCAGGACAACCAGCATGTCGAGAAAGGCCAGTTGCTGATCAAACTCGAAGGCGACGACTTCCGCCTCGCTGTCGACCGCGCCAATGCCGCCCTGGCCACCCGCCAGGCCGAGCGTCTGCAAGCCCAGAGCAAACTGACCCAACAGGCCAGCCTGATTGCCGCCAGCGAAGCGCAAGTCGCGTCCAGCCAGGCCAGCCTGGGTCGCTCGCAGATCGACCTGACCCGCGCCGAGACCTTGCGCAAACCCGGTTATGTCTCGGAAGAACGGGTGACCACCCTCTCCGCCGAATCCCACATCGCCCGCTCGCAAGTGGCCAAGGCCCAGGCCGACGCGCAAAGTCAGCGCCAGCAGGTCAATGCACTGACCGCCGAGATCAAACGCCTCGACGCGCAGATCGCCAACGCAAAAACCGACCTGGCCCAGGCCGAACTGAACCTGACCCGCAGCGAAATCCACGCGCCTATCAGCGGCCTGATCGGCCAGCGTGCAGCCCGCGAAGGCCAATACGTGCAGGCCGGCGCCTACCTGCTGTCGATCGTGCCGGACGAAGACATCTGGATTCAGGCCAATTTCAAGGAAACCCAGATTGGCCACATGCAGCCCGGCCAGGAAGCCGAGCTGACCTTCGACGCCTATAGCGACACCCCAATCAAAGCCCGGGTCGACAGCCTGTTCGCCGCCTCGGGCGCACAGTTCAGCCTGTTGCCGCCGGACAATGCCACGGGCAACTTCACCAAAGTCGTACAACGGATTCCGGTAAAACTGACCTTCGCCGCGGACAATCCGCTGCGCGGCAAGATCCGCCCGGGCATGTCGGTCACCGCCAAGGTGAACATCAAGGACGCCCCTGAAGATGTCACCCCCAAAGTGAGCCACAAAGACGCCCCTGACGATGGCCGGTGATCAACTGATCCGCCCGGTCGGCGAACCGACCCGGCGGGACTGGATTGCGGTGATGAGCGTGATGCTCGGTGCGTTCATGGCGGTGCTGGACATCCAGATCACCAACTCCTCGCTCAAGGACATCCAGGGCGCGCTGTCGGCGACCCTGGAAGAAGGCTCGTGGATCTCCACCTCGTACCTGGTGGCGGAAATCATCATGATCCCGCTCACCGCCTGGCTCGTGCAGTTGCTGTCAGCCCGGCGCCTGGCGGTGTGGGTGTCCCTCGGGTTTCTCGCGGCCTCCCTGCTCTGCTCCATGGCGTGGAGCCTGGAAAGCATGATCGTGTTCCGCGCCCTGCAAGGGTTTACCGGTGGCGCGCTGATTCCGCTGGCGTTCACCCTGACCCTGATCAAACTCCCGGAACACCACCGCGCCAAGGGCATGGCCATGTTCGCCATGACCGCTACCTTCGCTCCCTCCATCGGCCCGACCCTCGGCGGCTGGTTGACGGAGAACTGGGGCTGGGAATACATCTTCTACATCAACATCCCGCCCGGGCTGATCATGATCGCCGGCCTGATGTACGGTCTGGAGAAAAAAGAAGCGCACTGGGAATTGCTGAAAAGCACCGACTACGCCGGCATTCTCACCCTCGGCGTCGGGCTCGGTTGTTTGCAGGTGTTTCTGGAGGAAGGCCATCGCAAGGACTGGCTGGAATCGAACCTGATCGTGACCCTGGGCAGCATCGCGCTGGTCAGCCTGATCACCTTTGTGATCGTGCAGTTTTCCAAACCCAATCCGCTGATCAACCTCGGCATCCTCGGCAACCGCAACTTTGGCTTATCCAGTATTTCCAGCGTCGGAATGGGGGTCGGGCTGTACGGCTCGATCTACCTGCTGCCGCTTTACCTGGCGCAGATCCAGAACTACAACGCCTTGCAGATTGGCGAAGTGATCATGTGGATGGGCGTGCCGCAGCTGTTTCTGATTCCGCTGGTACCCAAGCTGATGAAGTTCGTCTCGCCGAAATGGCTGTGCACATTGGGATTCGGGCTATTCGGGTTGGCGAGTTTCTCTTCGGGCGTGCTGAACCCGGACTTTGCCGGGCCGCAGTTCAATCAGATCCAGATCATCCGCGCCCTGGGCCAACCACTGATCATGGTGACCATCTCGCTGATCGCTACCGCCTATATCCTGCCCCAGGATGCGGGATCGGCTTCGAGCCTGTTCAACATCCTGCGCAACCTCGGCGGCGCCATCGGCATCGCCCTGCTCGCCACGCTGCTGGATGCGCGAACCAAGGTTTACTTTGACTACCTGCGTGAGTCGATCGTGCCGAGCAATCCACAGGTGGCTGAACGTATTGCCTCGCTGGCCGATCGACTGGGCAATGAAACGGCGGCACTGGGCAAACTCAGCGAGATCGCGCATCAACAGGCGTCGATCATGGCCTATAACGATGCGTTTCATTTTGTCGGGATTGCGCTGGGGATCAGCATGGTGGCGGTGTTGCTGACCAGGAAATTGCCGGAGGGGTTGAAGGCGGGTGAGGCTCATTGACTCACCGCAAATTACCGTAGGAGCTGCCGAAGGCTGCGATCTTTAGATTGTTCCTTTCAAAACAAGATCAAAAGATCGCAGCCTTCGGCAGCTCCTACAGAATTTGTGTCAGACCGTCAGAAGTCTTTCGCGCAACTTGGCAATCTCGTCGCGCATCTGCGCCGCCGCTTCGAACTCCAGGTCGCGGGCAAGCTGATACATTTTCTCTTCCAGGGCTTTGATACGCTTGGCGATCTCGCCCGGCGAGCGCAATTCCGCTTCGTACCTGGCGTTTTCCTCGGCGGCCTTGGCCATGCCTTTGCGCTTCTTGCTGCGCGAACCGGGCACGGTGGCACCTTCCATGATGTCGGCAACGTCTTTGAACACGCCTTTTGGTGTGATGCCGTTGGCCAAGTTGAAGGCGATTTGCTTGTCACGACGACGCTCGGTTTCACCGATCGCCCTCTCCATGGAACCGGTAATCCGGTCGGCATACAGAATCGCCCGACCATTGAGGTTACGTGCCGCGCGGCCGATGGTCTGGATCAGCGAACGCTCGGAACGCAGGAAGCCTTCCTTGTCGGCATCGAGAATCGCCACCAATGAGACTTCCGGCATGTCCAGGCCTTCACGCAACAGGTTGATCCCCACCAGCACATCGAAGGTGCCCAGGCGCAGATCGCGGATGATCTCGACCCGCTCCACGGTGTCGATGTCCGAGTGCAGATAACGCACACGCACGCCGTGGTCGGCCAGGTAATCGGTCAAATCCTCGGCCATGCGCTTGGTCAGCGTGGTGACGAGCACCCGCTCTTCCAGAGCGACGCGCTTGGAGATTTCCGACAGCAAGTCGTCGACCTGGGTCAGTGCCGGGCGGATCTCGATTTGTGGGTCCACCAGCCCGGTCGGGCGCACTACCATGTCAATGACGCGCCCGGCGTGCTCGGCTTCATAGTTGCCCGGTGTCGCCGAGACGAAAATCGTCTGCGGGCTGATGCTTTCCCATTCATCGAAACGCATCGGCCGGTTGTCCAGGGCCGAAGGCAGGCGGAATCCGTATTCCACCAGCGTCTCTTTACGCGAGCGATCGCCCTTGTACATCGCGCCAACCTGCGGAACGCTGACGTGGGACTCGTCGATCACCAGCAAGGCATCGGCCGGCAGGTAATCGTAAAGGGTTGGTGGCGCCGCGCCGGCTTCGCGGCCGGACAGATAGCGCGAGTAGTTTTCGATGCCGTTGCAGTAACCCAGTTCGAGGATCATTTCCAGGTCGAAACGGGTGCGCTGCTCCAGGCGTTGGGCCTCCACCAGCTTGTTGTTGGAGCGCAGATATTCCAGGCGCTCCTGCAACTCGACCTTGATGCCTTCGACCGCGCCCATCAGGGTTTCCCGCGGTGTCACGTAGTGGCTCTTCGGGTAGAAGGTGAAGCGCGGCAGTTTGCGAATGACTTCGCCGGTCAGCGGATCGAATGCCGACAGGCTTTCCACTTCATCGTCGAAGAGCTCGATGCGGATCGCTTCAAAATCGGATTCCGCCGGGTGGATATCGATCACATCGCCACGCACACGGAAGGTCGCACGGGCAAAATCCATGTCGTTGCGGGTGTATTGCAGGTCGGCCAGGCGTCGCAGCAACTCACGCTGATCGAGCCGGTCGCCGCGGTCCACGTGCAACACCATTTTCAAATAGGTTTCCGGGCTGCCCAGGCCGTAGATGCAGGACACCGTGGTGACGATGATGGCGTCCTTGCGCTCAAGCAATGCCTTGGTCGCCGACAGACGCATCTGTTCGATGTGGTCGTTGATCGAGGCGTCTTTCTCGATGAAGGTGTCCGAGGACGGCACGTAGGCTTCGGGCTGGTAGTAGTCGTAGTAGGAAACGAAATATTCCACCGCGTTGTTCGGAAAAAACGCCTTGAACTCACCGTACAACTGCGCCGCCAGGGTCTTGTTCGGCGCCAGCACCAGGGTTGGGCGCTGTACCTGGGCGATCACATTGGCGATGCTGAAGGTCTTGCCCGAGCCGGTCACACCGAGCAGCGTCTGGTGCGCCAGCCCGGCCTCGATGCCCTCGACCATCAGGCGGATGGCTTCCGGCTGATCGCCGGCGGGCTCGAAACGGGTGACTAGCTGGAATTCAGACATGAAAAACCTCTGGATCACTCTTGCCGGCAAAACCGGCACGAACGAGAAAGACCGCAAACGACCGATGTCGCCCAAGGAAAAAACTGGATTGTGCTCAATGTGGAGCCGATTGCCAGCGCTTTCAAGGCAAACGTCCTACATCCGGTAAAGTCTCCGACACGACCAATCGACTAACGGTCGAAAAATAATCGGAAAAACTTACCTTAAAAGCCGAATCGCCTGTCGCCATTGATCGCGGATGGCCTCTATACTAGCTCCCCGTTTGTGCACCGCTCTAGTGCATTCGGCTGGAGCGCGACACGTCCCTCCACTCTCCATTCAGAGCCGCCGCAATAATGAGCCTGTTCTCCGCTGTCGAAATGGCACCACGCGATCCAATCCTGGGCCTCAACGAAGCATTCAACGCCGATACCCGGACCAACAAAGTCAACTTGGGGGTCGGTGTTTACTGCAACGAGGAGGGGCGAATTCCACTCCTGCGCGCCGTTGTCGAAGCTGAAACGATTCGCGCCGCTCAACACGTTTCCCGTGGCTACCTGCCAATCGACGGCATCGCCGCCTACGACCAGGCCGTGCAAAAGCTGCTGTTCGGCAATGATTCGCCGCTGATCGCCGCTGGCCGCGTGATCACCACCCAGGCCGTTGGCGGTACGGGTGCTCTGAAAATCGGTGCCGATTTCCTCAAGCAACTGCTGCCGAACGCCGTTGTGGCAATCAGCGATCCGAGCTGGGAAAACCACCGCGCCCTGTTCGAAACCGCTGGTTTCCCGGTGCAGAACTACCGCTACTACGACGCCGCGACCCACGACGTGAATCGCACCGGCATGCTGGAAGACCTGAACGCGCTGCCAAACGGCTCGATCATTGTGCTGCACGCCTGCTGCCACAACCCGACTGGCGTGGACCTGAGCCCGGCCGACTGGAAAAACGTCCTGGACGTGGTTAAAGCCAAAGGCCACGTGCCATTCCTCGACATGGCGTACCAAGGTTTCGGCGATGGCATCGACGAGGACGCCGCTGCCGTACGCCTGTTTGCCGAATCGGGCCTGACTTTCTTCGCTTCCAGCTCGTTCTCCAAGTCGTTCTCGCTGTACGGCGAGCGCGTAGGTGCCCTGTCGATCGTCAGCGAATCGAAAGAAGAAAGCGCGCGCGTGCTGTCGCAAGTCAAACGCGTGATCCGCACCAACTACTCCAACCCGCCGACCCACGGTGCCAGCGTTGTCGCTGCAGTGCTGAACAGCCCGGAGCTGCGCGCCCAGTGGGAGGCCGAACTGGCCGAAATGCGCCTGCGCATCCGTGGCATGCGTACCCAGATGGTCGATCTGCTGGCACAAAAAGCCCCTCAGCGCGATTTCAGCTTCGTCGGTCGTCAGTGCGGCATGTTCTCCTACTCTGGCCTGACGGTTGAGCAAGTTCACCGCCTGCGCAACGAGTTCGGCATCTACGCCCTGGACACTGGCCGCATCTGCGTGGCTGCGCTGAACCAGAGCAACATCAAGGTTGTGACGGACGCTATCGTCCAAGTCATCTGATTACGCCTTGAAATGAAAAACGGGAAGCCATGTGGCTTCCCGTTTTTTTATTTGTTGCAGATTAATCTCAAAGCGCTGGCTCTGCCCTCTAAACTCCACAGACTTGTATACACCCTGGAATTCCTGCGAGAACCCACATGAAAGACGATGACCTGCGCGCCGACCGCGATGACCTGGATGACCTGGATCACTTCATCCCCCGCGCCCCGACAAAACGTGGCAACAACCTGGTGATGCAAGTGGCCGCCGGTGTGTTTCTCGGCGGCCTGGCCCTGTGGTTGGTGCAATTGGGTGCCACGGCGCTCTACGCCAAACTGATGCTTGCCACGATTACCTTCGGCGGTTAAGCCAGTTCGGTCGCACGCTGACTGGCAGCGTCGTCATAGGCGACATACAGCGATTCAGCGACCTGACTCTTGATCGCTTTAGTGCTTTCCAGGCCCAGGACAAAACCTTCGGCCTTGCCGCCAGCACGGTTCAACTCTTCAGCATTGCTGGCCTGAGTGATGGCGTCGAACAACTTTTCGGCGTGAGGGCCGACACCTTTGGGCAGGCTGATCTGAGAGATACTCATCGGTGCACCCCGTGGTGTAGAGGTGTGAGGGTCAAATGATTCATGGCGCGTACCTTTTCGGCGAATGGCCGGCAGCGCGTGTCACCACTTCCGGGCGGCCATGGTAGACCTCTGGGGCGATCCTGGTAACCGCCAATCGCCGCTAAACCACCGCCCGTCCCGATGATTCGCTCCAATTGTTATTCGATGCTTGACTTCTCTTTTTGAATCAGTAAGATACGCGCCATTCCGCGATAGCTCAGTTGGTAGAGCAAGTGACTGTTAATCACTGGGTCCCTGGTTCGAGTCCAGGTCGTGGAGCCAGACAAGGTTCCAGAGAAGGCTTTCAAAATCTCTGAAACCACCGAAAAAACCCGCCTTCTGGCGGGTTTTTTCGTTTTGGCGTTCCGTCAGATATGGCCTACGGCTAAAGCTTTGTGGTCTGGTGAGCGGCGAGAGGACGGGGTGGCGCCCTATCCACCAGACTTGACTGCTTATTCGCTGTTTCAGTTTGACCCGTATTGTCAGGACGGATCTTGAACCAGATGGCGTACATCGCTGGCAGGAACACCAGCGTCATGATGGTTCCGACGAACGTGCCTCCGATCAGCGTGTAGGCCAGCGTCCCCCAGAAGACGGAGTGTGTCAGCGGAATGAATGCCAGGATTGCCGCAAGCGCTGTCAACAGTACCGGGCGGGCACGTTGCACCGTGGCTTCGACCACTGCGTGAAACGGGTCCAGCCCTTCTTGCGCGTTGTGATGGATTTGCCCAATCAGAATCAGCGTATTGCGCATCAAAATGCCCGAAAGGGCGATCAGACCGACCAGAGCATTGATACCAAACGGCTGCTGGAAGATAAGCAGTGTCGGCACCACGCCAATCAACCCCAGTGGCGAGGTGAGGAACACCATGATCATCGCCGAGATCGAACGGACCTGTAGAATGATGACCAGCAGCGTCATGGCAATCATGATCGGGAATAACGGCAACATCGCTTTACCGGCCTTGCCCGACTCCTCGATTGCACCCGCCTGCTCGATCCGGTATCCGCCAGGCAGCTTGTCGATGACCGGCTGCAGCTCCTTCATGATCACGCCCGAGACGTCTGGCGGCTGCAAGCCTTCGGCAATGTCGCCACGCACGGTGATGGTCGGTGTGCGGTCACGACGTCGCAGGATCGGATCTTCCATACGCACATCGACCACTCCCACCTGAGACAACGGAATCCGCTGACCCGCCGCACCTACCAGCGTAAAGCCTTCTATCCTAGCGGGATCGAGCCGGATATCACCCGCTGCGCGGCCAACCACCTGCACCGAACGAATGTCCTCACGAACCGCGGTGATCGGTACTCCGGCCAGCAGGAACTGTAATTGCTGCGCGACTGAATTTGACGTCAACCCCACCGCCTCCAGGCGATCCTGATCCAGAGCAAAATGCAGCGTCGGCGTCAGCGGCCCCCAATCGGTGTTGACGGTTCTCATCATCGGGCTCGACTGCAACACGTCCTGTACCTGGCCCGCAATCTCGCGCAACTTTGACGGATCAGGTCCCATCACCCGGTAGGCAACAGGGAATGGCGAGTACGGCCCGAAAACAAGCTGAGTCACCCTGACACGCGCTTCTGGGGCAAGTCCCTCAGCCGCCGCTTCGCGGATACGGAACTTGAGGGTCTCGCGCGCCTCCTGGCTGTCCGTCAGCACCACAATCTTCGCGAACGACGGATCAGGGAGTTCCGGCGCCATTGCCAGATAGAAGCGCGGCGCGCCTTGCCCGATATAGGCCGTGACGTTCTTTGCCTCATCCTGCTTTTGCAGCCAGGCCTCTATCTTGGCGGTGGTCGCGTTGGTCTGCTCAATGGAGGCCCCATAAGGCATTTGCACTTCAATCAATACCTCGGGACGGTCTGAGGTCGGGAAGAACTGCTTCTTGACCAGGCTCATGCCGAAGATCGCCACGACAAACAAAGCGATGACAGTGCCGGCCACCAGCCATTTGCGAGCGATGACTCGCGTCAAAACCTGGCGGAAGCGGTTGTAGTTAGGGGTGTTGTAGATGGCCGCGTGACCACCCTCTACCTTCTTGATGTTCGGCAACATCTTCACCCCCAGGTACGGGGTAAAAGCAACCGCAACCACCCAGGAGGCAATCAGGGCAATGCCCACGATCCAGAACATGTTGCTGGTGTACTCGCCAGCAGTCGACTGCGCGAAGCCGTTAGGCATAAAGCCAATCGCCGTCACCAGCGTACCGGCAAGCATCGGTGCAGCCGTATGGCTCCAGGCATAGGCGGAGGCTTTGATGCGGTCGTAGCCCTCCTCCATTTTCACCACCATCATTTCGATAGCGATGATGGCGTCGTCCACCAGCAGTCCGAGCGCCAGAATCAGCGAGCCGAGGGTAATTCGGTCAAAGTTCTTTCCAGTGGCCGCCATCACCACAAACACCACGGCCAACGTCAGCGGCACAGCCGCAGCGACCACAACGCCTACCCGCCAACCCATGCTGAGAAAGCAGACAAGCATCACCACGAGCAGCGCGACAAAAAATTTGACCATGAACTCGCCAACGGCCGAATCGATATTTGCCGATTGGTCGGTGACCTTGGAGAGTGTCATGCCCAATGGCATGCCCTCATTTATCTTGACTGTCTCCGCATCTAACGCCTTGCCGAGATCTAGACCGTTCCAGCCCTCTCGCATCACTATTCCCAGTAACAGAGCCTCTTCCCCGTTATTGCGAACAAGAAAGGTTGCCGGATCTTCATACCCGCGTTCGATCGTCGCCACGTCGGCGAGCTTGAGCGTGCGCCCCTGAACCGCAATGGGTGTGTCACGAATCTTTTGCACCTTATCGAAGGCGCCATCCAGCCGAAGGAAAACCTGTGGCCCATTGGTTTCGATCGAACCGGCGGGCGTGAGCACGTTTTGATTATTCAGCGCGGCAAAGATGTCCTGAGGAGATACACCCAAGGTGGCCAACCGATCATGGGAAAAGGAAACAAAGATACGTTCGGGCTGCTCCCCAATAATGTTGACCTTCTTCACGCCGGGCACATGCAACAGTTGTTGGCGCAACGACTCTGCATCACGCACCAACAGTCGCTGCGGTTCGCCTTTGGCTTTCAGGGCGAAAAGCGCAAATGTCACGTCCGAAAACTCGTCGTTGACCATTGGCCCGATGACACCCGCCGGCAGCTTCCTGGCCTCGTCGTCGAGTTTTTTACGCGCCTGATAGAACTCCTCCTGCACTTGCGAGGGCGGCGTACTATCGAGCAGTGACACCATCGTGAAAGCAAGGCCAGGACGGGTGTAGGTTTCCGTGCGGTCGTACCATTTCAGTTCTTGCAGGCGCTTTTCAAGTGGCTCTGCTACCTGATCCTGCATCTCCTGCGCCGTGGCGCCCGGCCACGCGGTAATGACCGTCAACTGCTTGACCGTAAACGGAGGATCTTCCGCACGCCCCAGCTGAAAGAACGACAAGATGCCCGCAACGGCAATCAGGAAGATCAGAAACACCGTGATAGAGCGCTCACGAACGGCGATCGCGGAAAGATTGAAGCGCCCCTCGCTCATGGACGACCCCCGGCAACTTTGACGTCATCCTGTTGAGGCAATCTCACCTCTTCACCTTCGCGCAACAGATGTGCGCCTAACGCTACGATCTGCTCGCCGACTTTGAGGTCACCCGCGACTCGCACTGTGTCGTCACTCAAGCCCAGGACTTGTACAGGTCGCCAGGCCACCTTCGCCGGTGTACCGGCGATGACCCACACGCCAGTGCCTTGGCCTGGGTCATAAACGGCAGCGATCGGTACTTGCAGCCCCTGCCCTTGCGTGGTGCCTTCAGCGATCCGAAGCGTGACGGTCGAACCTATCGGTGCATTGGCCAGCGCGCCCTCAAGCACATACCGCGCCTCGAAGGTGCGTGTCATGCGGTCGGCCGAGTCAGACAGCAGCCTCAGCTTCGCTGTAACAGCATCCGCGGCATTGCCATAAAGCGTCGCCTGCGCGGTGGATCCTGCTGCGGGACGCAACGTCTCGGGCAGATGCACGATCGCTTCGCGCTGCCCTGCCCGCGCCAGTCGAACCACGGGCTGTCCCGGGCTGACAACTTGTCCGGGCTCGGCGAGCGTCTCCACCACCACCCCATCGGAATCCGCAAACAGCACCGCATAACCAGAAGCATTACGGGCAACGTCAGCCTGCGCGTCTGCAGCGCTGAGCTGTGCTTTTGCCGTATCGGCTGCGGCTTTGATCTGGTCATAGGCCGATGCAGAAATAGCACCTGCGGCAACCAGACTGCGGTATCGCGCCTCGTCATCTGCTGTCTGCCTGGCTCGGGCCCGAGCGGCTATGACCGACTCCTGCTGTGCTCGCGCCTGCAACCCCAGGTCGATTGGGTCGAGGCGCATGAGTGGCTGACCACGTTTAACGGTCTGACCGGTGTCAACCAGACGCTCAAGCACCTTGCCCGACACCCGAAAGCCAAGGTCACCCTGGACGCGGGCAGCCACGACACCAGTGAAAGAACGTGAGGCGTCGGAGGAACCCTGAACCGCTGCGGACCTAACCAGAGGAGCATGCGTGCGTGGGTCTTCAATGGTGGATGAGTCGCCACATGCCGTCAGGACGAGGGGCAACAAGCAAGCGGCAATGGGGAAAGGTCGAAGCCGGCGCATAGGTTCCCTTACTTGAAAATAGGACGAGCGCTACATTCTCAGCCTAGTGACCAATTGTGTCAATAGTCACAAACCATGAAACATCCAGCTCCTCAAGCTCAACACAGAAACCGCCGCTATCAGTGATAAAAACCAAAATCTCCTCAAACCACCTCAATTGACAGGGTGTGACTATTGCGTAATATGGTCACAAATGTCCTCCGTTGAAGGAATCTCAATGCCTCCCCTCCGCCCCATTGCTCTTTTGGTCTGCGCCGGCTCATTGGCTGGTTGTGCGGTTGGTCCGGACTACCATCGTCCAGACGCTCCGCTTTCGGATCGTTACATGGGTCAGCCTTCTGTCGAACAGCGGCGTGGAGCGACGCCGACCAGCCTTGTAGCCTGGTGGGAAGGCTTTGGTGATCCCGTGCTGACCGACTTCATCTCCAAGGCGCTTGAGCAGAATCTGGACCTGGCGCAGGCGTCGGCGCGAGTCACACAGGCGCGGGCCGGACTAGGTGCTGCAAATGCCGCTTTACTCCCCTCAGGGAACATCAGCGCACAGGCCGCGCGCTCCTACCAGTCAATCGAGACGCCGCTCGGCCAGGTGTTGAACTCAACGCCTGGCAATGATCGGTACGCAAGTTCCTACGAGGCCAACCTCGATGCCAGCTGGGAGGCAGATGTCTTTGGCGGATTGCGCCGCGCACGCGAGGCTGCTCTGGCCGAGTACCAGGCTTCCCAGGCGGGCGTCGCTGCCACAAGGCTGGCCATCGCTACGCAGACCGCTGATATCTACATCACTATCCGCGGTCTGCAGACCCGGCTGGACATTGCGAATCGGCAAGTCAAAACGCAGCAGGATTTGTTAGAGAAAGTCCAATTGCTCTACAGCAAAGGGCTCGCCGCCAACTATCAGGTTCGCCAGACCGAGGGGGCGCTATCGCAGGTCCAAGCGACAGTGCCGGCCCTGCAGACCGGTCTGGATGCTGCGATGAATGCGCTGGATGTAATGCTCGGCACGCCGCCAGGCACTCACCGCACGCAACTGGCAAGTGCGGGGAGCATTCCTGTAGCGCCGCAGATAAAGGCGATGGGAACGCCGGCCGATTTGCTGCGCCGCAGGCCAGATCTCATTGTGGCTGAGCGCCGTCTTGCAGCCTCAAACGCACGCATCGGAGAGGCGATTGCTGAGTACTACCCGAAATTCTCCCTTAGCGCATTGCTGGGCAGTGCCACGGCTGTATCCGCAGGCAACCTTTTTACCGGCGGCGCCAGCCAGTCGGCGGGCGTATTGGGACTGCACTGGAGACTCTTCGACTTCAGTCGCATAAACGCCCAAATCGACCAGGCCAAGGGACAGGAAGCCGAAACCCTGGCCGCTTACCGTCAGTCCGTACTGCGTGCCACCGAGGATGTCGAGAATGCGCTCTCCTCACTGGTGAATCGGGAAGCTCAAGCAACCACCCTCACCGCTGGAGAGGCGTCTCTTACACAGGCTCGCCAATCGTCGTTCATTGCCTATGAGAAAGGCACGGCCAGCCTGATCGATGTCCTGCACGCTGACGAGACGATGCTGCAGGCTTCCGATGCCCGAGCTCAAGCACGAACGGAATCGGCACGAGCGGCGGTTGCGGCATTCAAGTCGCTAGGTGGTGGCTGGCAACCTCCTGAAGCCCGGCCTGTTGCGACACGATGACCTGATAGGTGGCGGGTCTGGCTTATCAAGGCATGAGGCTACGCAAGATGAGGTTGGAGGTGAGCGTGGGCGCTTCCTCGACGAAATCGAGGTTGTACTGCAGCAGCAAAGGATTGACGAATGGCCGCAGCGCGAGATGTATCGCTTCTACTGTCTCGTCCAGTGGAGTCTTACGTTCAAATTCGCCAATTTCTCGCCCTTCCCGCACGATTTGCAACACGAAATGTTTGATCTGTGCGTCATAAACCTGCGAACTGGGCCAGCTTTCCGACGCCGCGAACGCTGCAATGTCATACAGTTTTCGGTCGTTGAAGAACAGACTCACACCTGTGGCGATCACCGTTTTGACCAAGCGTCGAAAGCGCTCCGTCGGCGACAGGTCTTCTACATTGATTGCCTGCTCCACAGCCGCGACGATTTCTGCCAGACAATTTGCACAGATGGCTTCACCGATCGCCTGCTTGGAATCAAAAAATTTGTAGATGTAGGCCTTTGAAAACCCGATGGCCTTGGCCAGGTCGGAAACCGTGGTTTTGCCGTAGCCGTACTGACTGAAATGTTCATTGGCCGCCGCGACAATCTGGTCTCGAATGTCGTGATCGGCTGGGCCACGGGGGCTGGGCGAAGATGAAGATTTTGATGGCTGATTCATGAGTACAGCTTACTCACCCTATCGAAGACTGACAACTTGTGACCGATTGGTTCTATAGTCACAAAGCCGATCTGTCTATTCGACAGATCGGCCTTTTTCAGTCGCCGTGAACGTCAGACATGCTCACTGCTTTTTAAGTGCGCCGCACGTGGCTCGCCATGCCCGTGGTCCACCTCAACCACCGGAATTTCCTTGCCGTCGCAATCGTGCAGTTTACCGTCGCTGAAGTAATCCCCTTCACGCAATGCCGCCAGATCCTGATAACGCAGCACCCGCTCGGTACCGGCCGCAAACACCGATTGCTGGTCAGAGTTACCGGCGGTGAGATGGTTGAAGGTCAGGTTCAGCACAATAGCCATGATCGCCGAAGAACTGATGCCCGAATGGAAAATGGTCGCGAACCAGCTTGGGAAGTGATCGTAGAAGTTCGGTGCCGCGATCGGGATCATGCCGAAGCCAATCGAAGTCGCGACAATGATCAGATTGACGTTGTTGCGGTAGTCGACCTTGGACAAGGTACGAATGCCGCTGGCCGCGACGGTGCCGAACAGCACGATGCCTGCGCCACCCAGTACCGAGGTCGGCACGGCGGCGATAACCCGGCCCATGAACGGCAGCAGGCCGAGGATCACCAGAAACAGACCGCCGGTGGCCACCACGTAGCGGCTCTTGATGCCGGTAACCGCCACCAGGCCGACGTTCTGGGCGAAGGCGCTTTGGGTGAAGGAGCCGAAGATCGGCGCGAACATGCTCGACAGCATGTCGGCACGCAGACCGTTGCCCAGGCGCTTGGAATCGACCTTGGTGCCGATGATCTCACCGACGGCCAGAATGTCGGCCGAGGTTTCCACCAGCGTCACCATCACCACGATGCACATCGACAGGATCGCAGCGAAGTGAAAGGTCGGCATGCCGAAATGGAACGGTGTCGGGAAGCCGAACATCGGGCCCTGGGTTACGGACGAGAAATCCGCCATGCCGAGGAACACCGCGATGATCGTGCCGACGACCATGGCCAGCAGAATCGACAGGCGGGAGATGGTCGCACTGCCGATTTTGCTCAGCAGCAGCACCAGCACCAGCGTTACCGCCGCCAGACCGATATTCGCCATGCTGCCGAAGTCCGGCGCGTGACTGTTGCCGCCCATGGCCCAGCGCGCGGCTACCGGCATCAGCGTCAGGCCGATGGTGGTAATCACGATGCCGGTCACCAGCGGCGGGAAGAACCTGGTGATACGCGAGAACACCGGAGTTATCAGCAATCCGATCAGGGACGCCGCTATCACCGCGCCCAACACCGACTGAAACCCGCCCTCCCCACCACTGCTGACAATCGCCACCATGGTCGCGACGCCGGAGAAGGACACGCCCTGCACCAGCGGCAATTGACAACCAAAAAACGGTAAACCCAGGGTTTGCAGCAACGTTGCCAGCCCCCCCGCAAACAATGAAGCAGCAATCAACAAACCGATGTCCGCCGGCGAGAGCCCGGCCGCCTGGCCGATGATCAATGGCACCGCGACAATACCGCCATACATGGTTAGAACATGTTGCAGGCCATAAGCCATATTCGCGCCGATCCCAAGATTTTCGTCCTCGGGCCGTTGGTGTGAAACATGGGGCGTTTTCATGGTAGGGGGTTCCCTGGTTTTTGTTATTCGCACACTGTATGCAATAGTCAGGACAAATGTCTATAGAGTTGTATACAACTTATCAGTCACAAAATGGATACCTGTCCATTTCCGCCTGACACCCACCCTCCTGGCCCCGCCAAAAAACCTTGAAATACATCCCTCGCGGTCCACCCCCGGGTGCTGACTAGTCTTTTGAACTCCTGGCGACCATCGGTAAGGCCCGCCCCTTCCATATACATATAAAGTATGCATAATGAAGTCATGCGAAATTCAGTACCACAAGGCAAAGAACGCAGCCAACAAACTCAAGCACCAAGGCATCAGCCTCGCAGAGACCGAACCGGTATTCCATGACGAACGAGCGCTGACCATCGAGGACAACCACCATGATGAACAACGCTGGATCACCCTGGGGCTGGATGCCAAAGGCCGGTTGCTGGTCGTCGCGTACACCTACCGCGATCCGAATTTCGTTCGAATCATTTCCGCGCGCATTGCCACCAAAAGCGAGCGCCGTCAGTATCTGGAGGCATGACCGATGAAAGACGAATACGATTTCAGTAACGCCAGGCGCGGGACCGTGGCGCCCGCCAAAGGCAAGACCCGCATTACCATCATGCTCGATGACGCGGTCATCGAAGCCGCCCGGGCCTTGGCAGAACACGAGGGGTACGGCTACCAGACGGCGATCAACAATACGTTGCGCCGAGCCCTGCTCAACGAAGGCAAGACCACACAACTGAAACAAACTCTCACCCCTGCCGAACTCAAGGGCCTGGAGCAGAAACTGGCAGAGGCCTTGCGCGAAATTCAACGGGTGATGGAGCCGGGTGTTCAGCCCTGAAACACAAAGGGCCGATCAATCAGATCAGCCCTTGGTGATGTCTACGATCAGCCAGCTATTGCGGCGCTGCGATCAATCGCTCCAGCGTCCGCGCCAATTGCGCCTGTTCCGGTACGCGAATGCTGAACTCGCTGCCCAGCAGGCCAATCAGTTCCTGCACATCCGTCACCTCCCGCCGCTCGCTGTCATGGCCAATCCGGTGAATCGCGAAGCTGCCATTGTTGAGCGTACGGCGCCAGCCCTCCCCGGTGCGCGCCACCATCAACTGCTTGACGAAAGACGACTCGGGGTGGGTCGAGACGTACCAGTTGCCCACAGCAAAATCGATATCTTCCTGGCGTTGCAGGTCGAAGATGTACATCGCCCGCCATTCGCCCGCAATGTTGGCGCGCAGGGTAAAGCCGTCGACGTGCAGGTCGATGCGATACGGCTCGTGCGGGGTGGGTTGTTCGGCGCGGGAGTCGAGCAACAGGGGCGCGGTCGGTACCATACCGCCGAAGCCGACGTCGGTGATGTAGCGCACGTCATCGATGATGACCAGGCTCAGGCGATGGGTCCGGGCAGTCCAGGCACCCTCTGGCTGACCCATCACCACCCGTCCGCTGATGGCACGGGCGTCGAAACCCAAATCCTCAAGCAAGGCCAGAAACAGGTTGTTGAGTTCGTAGCAGTAACCGCCACGACCATCGTGCAAGACCTTCTGCTCGATGGACGGCAAGTCGATCAGCACCGGTTCGCCGGATAATGTGGTGAGGTTTTCAAACGGGAAGGTGCCGGTATGGCGCAATTGCAGTTGGCGCAAGGTTTCCAGGGTCGGCGCCGGAGGTGCATCGAAGCCCAGGCGTCGCAGATACAAAGCACGGTCGGTCAGGCGTGGCTCGCTCATCGTTCAATCCTTTTGCACGCAAGCGGCGGATTGCTCCGCCAGTGGCCGCTATGTATACGGGATCAAGCACTGCCACCGACAATTGATTTAGCCAATCGCCGGAAATGAAAAAACTCAACGGCGCTTGCGCAGTCCTACACACCAACATCAGGTAACGACCCATCCCTGGAGACGACCATGATGAACATCAGAATGACTTCGCTGCTCTTGGCGGGATTGTTGTCGGCAACGTCCCTGGCCACGTTGGCGGCATCCGGCGATGGCGCTGGCGCGACCGGTACGACATCGGGCGCCACCCGCAACTCAACCAAGCCGCCAGACAACAACCGACCCAGCGAACCCTCGGGTGACTACAGCCGCGGTCATGGCCCCAGTTCGTCAAGCGGCAGCACCGGCGTCAATGGTCCGGGCAGTGGCGCGGGCGGTGGCACCGGCGCCCCCGGAGGAGGAACTGGTGGCGCTGGCGGTGGGACGGGCAGCTGGACAAACAAAAACAGCCGATGACGTGCAATTATTGTCTGCTTTTTGTCGCTTGGGGCTTACATCGGCTTGACCGCCGGCGGGTTCCATTGGCCATTCAGCGCCTCGGCTTTCGGGCCGTATAAACGCATGGTCAGGTTGAACGGCCCTTTGGGCGCCGGCAGCCAGTTGGCTTCCAGATCCTTGCCGGGGCTTTCGTTCTGGAAATAGAGGTCCAGCGAGCCATCGGCGTTGCTCTTGAACGGCATCCAGCTACTGATCGCAAAACGATTGAGCGAGTTGCCGACCTGGAAACCTTCAGGGTCATACAGGGTGATCGACCAGAAGGCGCTCACCGGCGGCGTCTGGCCCTTACTGAAATGCAGTACGTACTTGTTCGCACCGTCGAGTGGCTTGCCGTTGCTGTCGCCGATGTTCAACGGATAAATCGCGTCCTCGGGCAGGTTGGCACCGAGCCCCATCTGCGTAACGATGGCGCGCTTGAGATAGTAGTTGCCGTAGACACCCATGGTGTCAGTGTTCATCGACCAGCCATTGACCTCCCGCGCCAGGGTCGGCACTTTCCAGGTCATCAAGGCCTGCGCATCCTGAGGCACTGTTTGCAGCGCGGCCTGGATTTGCGGGTCCAGTGCGTCCATGTCGAACGGCTTGCCAGCTTCGATACCGATACGTTTGATCTGCGCCAGCATTGGCTGATCGGTGCTGTGCGGCGGGTTCACCTTCAGCAGTTCGGCAGCGTAAGTGAAATAATTGGCAGCCGACATGGAGTCGACCTGAATCTTCGGTGGCGTTTTCATGTCCACCGCCGGGTCGACTTTCACGGTGACGGCTTCAGGTTCCTTGCCCAACCGGGACAACGGCGTCACCGTATAACCGGCCTGGATCTTGTGAACCGCCGCGTAATCCGCCGCGCCGTCAGTCTTGGTACGACCGATGACCCAGACAAACGGGGTTGGCGCCGGCAGATGACTCATCCCGGCGGGCACAGTGCCGGTCCACCCCGGCGGCGTCACCAGGAATTGCCCGGCCTCGGTGCCCGTGGTGCGCCAGCCCGGCGAAGCGAACACGTCAGTCCACATATCGAGCATCGGTAACAGGTAGAAACGCCCGTCGGTATCGGGCGCGGCGATCACCAGCGGTTCCTTGGTCAAATCCAGCCAGGCAATCGAATACAAGGTGTCGAAATTAGAGCGCACCACCCCTTTGAAATCGGCCGGCGGGTACTGCGGCACACTCACAAACATGTTCATCGGGCCTTTGCCGAACTCCTTACCCGGCTCGATGTTGGTGAATTGCTTGCGGGTGAGGTCCATGCTCAGCAGCGGGTAAAAATAGATGTAGGCGTCCACGCCGATTGCGTGAGCTTCTTCGGCAGTGATTTTCGATTGCGCGTGGCTGGCCAGCGGGAAAATGACAGCGGCTGCGACGGTCAGAGCAACGGCTGTCAACGTTGGAGGTAGCAACATGTTGGCGATCGTCCGTGCGAGGGAGAGCCTGCCGGGTGCGGCAGCGCTAACGGAACTCTAGACGATCAATTCCGCCAGGCCCGGGAGACGGACCACCGGCAGCAAAAGCACTTCAGCGGTCGGAGCGCATCAACGCCTCGACGCCACCGGCCATCGACAACGTGGCCACGCGGTTTCGCCCCGAATGCTTGGCCTGATACAACGCCGCATCCGCCCGCTCGACAAACACATCCATGCTGTCACGCCCCGACGGCACAAACGAATAGCAACCCAGACTGACTGTCACGTAACCGTTGGGCGAGCCGGTGTGACTGATGTGCTTGTCGATGACGCTGCGGCGGATCTGCTCGGCAATCGTCATGGCGCCGTGGATGTCGGTGTCGGGCAGCAGCACCGCAAACTCTTCGCCGCCGTAACGCACCGCCAGATCGGCCTTGCGGTGGCAGCAACTCTTCAGCGCCCGTGCCACTTCGGCCAGGCAATGATCCCCCACCACGTGCCCGTAGGTGTCGTTGTAGCGCTTGAAGTAATCGATATCGAGCATGATCAGGCTCAAGGGGCTCGCCTGCCGGGCGCCGCGCCCGAACTCAATGTCCAGCGCCCGCTCGAATAATCGGCGGTTGGCCAGCCCGGTCAGGCTGTCGTGGGTGGCGATCAGTTCCAGCGCTTCCTGGGCCCTGCGCAAGTCCGACTCGACCCGCTCGCCAACACGCACCTGATGAAGGAACACCCAACCGAACAACCCCACGCCCAGCAACACCAGGGCAACGATGAGACTGGAGCGAAACGCCGTGTCGTACCAGCCCGCGAGAATGGATTCCGTGGACGACGCCGCGGCGACCACCAGCGGATACGCCTCCAGCTGTCGGTAACCGTACATGCGTGTCACACCATCGATGGTGGACGTGAACAGAGCATTGCCGGAGGTGGCCAGTGGCAGGAACTTCTGGAAAATCTCGCCATGGGCCAGCGACACGCCGATCTGCGCCTCTACAAAAGGTCGCCGCGCCAATAACGTGCCATCGGTCAGACCGAGAAACATTGAGCCATTGTCGTCGAGGCTGAAGCTTTTGAAGAACTGGTCGAAGTACGACATCTTGATGCCGGCCAGCAACACCCCCTGGAAATGGCCGTTCCTGTCGTTGACCCGTTTGGAAACCGGAATGATCCACTCGCCGTTTTCCCGGCTGCGGATGGCCGGGCCGATATGCGCCACCGACGATACGTTCTGCTGGTGATACTTGAAGTACTCGCGATCCGCGACCCCGGCACCCCGGGGCAGATTTTCAAACGAGGTCACCACCCACTGGCCCTTCTGGTCAAACAGCAGGATGCCGTGCAATTGATCCAGCGCCAGCACCCGCCGGGCGAAGGTCTGCTGCAAGCGTGGTCGCTGGTCCGGGCCGAAACCGTCGACCTGAATCCAGTCCACCAGACTGGTCAGCACCAGGTCGGCCTTCATGAAGGTGTCTTCGGCTTGCTGCGCCATGGCCCGCGTCAGGTTCGAAGACGCCACTTGCGCCAGGTTCAGATCATGGCGACGGGACTGTTCCAGTTGCAGGTAGAGCAAACCGCACAGGCACAGGCATACCGTGGCAATGAACAACACCGCCGCCTTGCGCAGCGGTATGCGTTTCAATGCAACGCCAGGGGTGTGCTCCGGATGGTTAAAGCGTGTGGGCAAAAGTTCATCCTGTCGGGGGCAAGGCATGGGCAACGCCCTAAAGCCCTCATTTTTTTGTAGGCCGCAGTTTACGGGGTTATCCATGACAAATGGGCGGCCACTTGCCCAGCGGTCTTACACCTGCCCGGTGATGCTGCCCGAGCACAACATCTGCACCCTGCTTGTGTTGCAAACATGACCCAGGGCAAGCGCTACCTGCGCGTCAACGAGCTACGATTAGACTGACGTCAATACAGGGAATCGACATGAGCAACGCAGACGAGCTCGCGGCAAAATTGAAACAAACACGGCTTCCCAGCGCGGATCAGGCGATCGATAGCTGGCCGGGCCAGGTCTACGAACTGTACCAACGGATAGAGGCCTGGCTGCAGCCCTTGACCGAAGCGGGCCTGGTCCTGCGGCGCAACCCCACCCACGTGTTCGAAAGTCACCCCAATGGCGGCGCTTACGACTACGCCATCGACCAGTTGGTGATCACCGGCAACGAGCGCAGCATTACCTTTGACCCGGTTGCACGCTTCACCGCCGATGGCGAGGGGCGGGTCGAGGTCCACACAACAGGCAACGAACTCGCCCTGTTGCGCACCGTGGACGAACACGGTGAAACACACTGGTGGCTACAAACGATCGAGCAAGCCACAGCGCAGCTGGATGCGATAGCGCTGACGGAAAGCGATCTGTTGGCAGTGCATTGATTTTGAATGTGCGACCGTCATCGCGAGCAAGCTCGCTCCCACAGGGATTGCAATGTTCAGACTGATCGGCATTACGCTCCAGAGGCGCCCTTTTTCAGTCGTTCATTACAGTTGGTTCTGCCCCGTCACCACCAGCGGTACCTCTGCGCGACGCAAGTCCAGAGCGGGCAACTTCGCAGGCTGACTCAAGCCCTGCAGCACCCTGGCATCGTAATCATAAATGTCGGGTTTGAACGTCACCCGCCCGTCATTGCTCAGGTCCACGGTCCAGTAAGCCAACAACACCGGCACTTTCACCGGCAGCAGGATGTTCTCGGTCCTGCCATTGGCCAACTGCTTTTGAATGCCAGCGCTGTTCCAGCGCACCGGGTCGTTGAACAACAACTCGACCAGTTGCAACGGGTTTTCCACGCGGATGCAGCCTGAACTGGTGGCCCGAACCGTTTTGGCAAACAGCTCGCGGTGCGGCGTGTCATGCAGGTAAATCGCATAGTCGTTGGGGAAGCGGATCACCACCTGCCCCAGCGAACTGTCGGGCCCGGCATCCTGACGCAGGTGGATGCCTCGCGGGTTGCTCCAGTCAACGCTCGACGGATCGAGCACATTGCCATCGCGATCAAACACGCGAATCCGGTTGGCCTCCAGATAGCCAGGATCGTTCTGGATTTTTGGAATCACGTCCTGCTTGAGGATGGTCGGCGGCACGGTCCAGGTCGGGTTGAACGTGATGTAGGTGATTTCGGCCTGGAACACCGGCGTACTGCGCACCGGTTTACCGACTTGCACCCGCGAACGCCAGATCGGCAGACCGTCGCGGTACATCGCCACCTTGTATCCGGCGATATCGACGATCACGAACGTGCCCTGAAGCTTGTACAACAGCCACCGGGCGCGCTCCATGTTGACCCGCACCTGATCGATCCGCGCCTCGACCGGCACGTTCAGTGCCGCCAGCGTCGCTGCCCCCGCCACGCCATCGGCCCCCAGGTATTGCTCGGTCTGATACTTCTTCACCGCGGCAATGACCTTGTCGTCGTAACCGGCCTTTTTCGCCAGGTGCGGGTCCAGATACCCGCCCGCCACCAGACGCGCACGCAATTGTGTGACCGCTACCCCGTCCATGCCGGGCTTGAGCGATTGCCCTTCGGTGACTTTCGGCCAGCCGCCCGCATCGCGCACCTGGCGCAACCGGGCCAGGCCCTCACGCAAGTTGCGGTAAATCTCTTCCTGAGGCGGCGCCTCGGCAAACGCACGTGCCACGTCATGGGCATCGAGGGCGGTGAACAGGTTGTTCATGTCCTCGCGGGCATCGCCGCCGGCAGGATCGAAGTTCCAGTGAATGTCCAGCCGCGACGGATCGACCTTGCCCCGTCGCAGTTGCAGCAACGCGGTGATGAACGTGCGAGTCGCCGCCATATCGAACATCGCCCGTTGCGCCGTGGAAGGCATGGCGGCCGCCAGCGATTCATGGGCCTGAGCCAGTTCGGTGATGCGGAAATCCGCCGGATTCAGGCCGTCGACCCGGGTGTCTTCAAGGCTCTTGAGTAACTGGGCCACGTCACGTTCATCTGTCCACGCGGCGCGATAGTTGCGATGCATATAGAAATCCAGCACCACCCGGCTGACATCCACACGCTGATGGCGCCTGGACGTGAGCAACGGTGGAAAGGCCGAGCGCAACGGTTCCAGCGTCGCCTGAATCGCTTGGCCGACCGCGTCGTCGGGCGCCGCGGCATCGATTGCGCGGCTCGCTGCAGATACCGGCTCAATCGGCGAAGTTTGCCCAAGCGCCGCACCGCTGATCAGAAAGCCCATAAAAAATATGCGGCTTATGACGAATGACCTTGTTAACTTCACCATGGATAATCCTTAATCCCCCGTTTCAAACGGCTAGCTTTCCGCTCGCTGCTAGACTCGAAATTATCATGATGAGACCCGACTATGGCGCTAAACCGCTTTGGCCTTTTATTTGCCATTTTACTGACGTGCCTTTCAGTAACGTCAGCCTACGCCGATTCGCTTGAAAACGCGCTGGTCAAAGCAGCACCCGGCGCCGATGCCAAAGTGATTGCCCTGGCCGTTCGCGCAACTCAATGCAGCCGTGCCCAAGGTGTCGCCCCCGCCCAAAGACTGGCGGTGATCGATTACTCCCTGCCCTCGACCGAACAACGCCTGTGGGTCTTCGACCTTAAACGGCGAAAGTTGCTGTTTCACGAACTGGTCGCCCATGGCCGCAACAGCGGTGAAAACATGGCCACGCTGTTCTCCAACCGCAACGAAAGCCACGCCACCAGCCTCGGCCTGTTCCGCACGCAAGAGAGCTACCTCGGCCAGAACGGTTACTCGTTGCGCATGGAAGGCCTGGAGCCCGGCTTCAACGACAACGCCTATGACCGGGCCATCGTCATTCACGGCGCGCCCTATGTCAGCCCGGTGCTGGCCCGTGCCAATGGCCGGATCGGCCGCAGCCTGGGTTGCCCGGCCGTCAGACCGGCGATTGCCCATCGGCTGATCGATTCGATGAAGGACGGACAGTTGTTGTTTTCCTACTACCCGGACCAACGCTGGCTGAAGTCGTCTTCCTACATCAACTGCGGCGGCGACACCGTGGCCTCAAGGGAAAAGTCCACTTCAAGCCAGAAAGCGACGCCCAACCTGTCAAAACTGTAATCTTCGCCTCAGCCTGCTGAAAGGCACCGCCCGCTAGCCTCATCGACAAGTTCAACAGGCTGACGGGCGGAACACACGGCATGCACTCCCACACTTCAAGACGCACCTTCGTCAAAGGCCTGGCCATCGGCGGGCTCTTCGGCGGCCTCGGGTTATGGCGCACGCCGGTCTGGGCGATCAGCAGTCCCGGCGAACCGCAGGTGTTGGCCGGTAATGATTTCGAGCTGTTCATCGGCGAATCCCCGGTCAACTTCACCGGCAGCCCGCGCACCGCGATGACCATCAACGGCGGCATCCCCGGCCCGCTGTTGCGCTGGCGTGAAGGCGATACGGTGACGCTGCGGGTGCGCAACAGACTCAAGGACAGCACGTCCATTCACTGGCACGGCATCTTGCTGCCCGCCAACATGGACGGCGTGCCGGGGCTGAGCTTCAAGGGCATCGAGCCGGGCGGCATGTACGTCTACCAGTTCACCGTGCGCCAGAACGGCACCTACTGGTATCACAGCCATTCGGGTTTTCAGGAACAATCCGGCGTCTACGGCCCGCTGGTGATCGACGCCAAAGACCCGGAACCGTTCCAGTACGACCGCGACTACGTGGTAATGCTCAGCGACTGGACCGACGAAGACCCGGTCGGCCTGATGAGGACGCTGAAAAAACAGTCCGATTACTACAACTTCAACAAACGCACCGTGGGCGACTTCATCCACGACGTCAGCGAAAAAGGCTGGGGGCCGACCGTCGCCGATCGCAAGATGTGGGCCGAGATGAAGATGAATCCCACCGACCTGGCGGACGTCGGCGGCGCCACTTACACCTACCTGTTGAACGGCCAGGCACCGGATTCGAACTGGACCGGGGTGTTTCGCCCGGGGGAAAAGCTGCGGCTGCGCTTCATCAACGGCTCGGCCATGAGCTACTTCGACGTGCGTATCCCCGGCCTGAAAATGACCGTGGTCGCCGCCGATGGCCTGCACGTCAAACCGGTGAGCGTCGACGAGTTTCGCATTGCCGTGGCGGAAACCTTCGACGTTATCGTCGAGCCGACCGAAGCGGCCTACACTCTGTTCGCCCAGGCAATGGATCGCACCGGATACGCACGGGGCACCCTGGCGGTGAAGCCGGGACTGGTTGCGCCGCTGCCGCCACTGGACCCGCGCCCTCTGGTGACCATGGATGACATGGGCATGGGCGGCATGGACCACGGCAGCATGGCGGGCATGGATCACAGCAACATGGACATGGGCGACATGCCCGGCATGCAGTCCCACCCGGCCTCGGAAACCGACAACCCGCTGGTGGACATGCAAGCCATGTCCACCTCAGCGAAACTCGACGATCCCGGCATGGGCCTGCGTAACAACGGTCGCCGCGTGCTCACCTATTCCGACCTGCGCAGCACCTTCGAAGACCCGGACGGCCGCGAGCCTGGCCGCACCATTGAGCTGCACCTGACGGGCCACATGGAAAAATTCGCCTGGTCGTTCAACGGCGTGAAGTTCTCCGACGCAGACCCCCTGCGCCTCAAGTACGGCGAGCGGCTGCGGATCGTGCTGGTCAACGACACGATGATGATGCATCCCATCCACCTGCATGGAATGTGGAGCGACCTTGAAGACGAGAACGGCCAGTTCATGGTGCGCAAACACACCATCGACATGCCACCGGGCTCCCGGCGCAGTTATCGGGTCACTGCCGATGCGCTCGGCCGCTGGGCCTATCACTGCCATCTCCTGTACCACATGGAAATGGGCATGTTCCGTGAAGTTCGCGTGGAAGAATAAGGCGCACCCCATGATTCGATTCACCCCGTTTTTTTTAGCACTCGCGACCTCGACAGCGATGGCCGCTAGCGATGACATGCAAGGCATGGATCACAGCCAGATGGACCACGGCCAGATGCAAGGCATGGATCATAGCCAAATGGACCACGGCCAAATGCAAGGCATGGACGACGGCCAGATGCAGCCCGCCGCACCCAGCGAAAGCCGTACGCCGATCCCGGTGCTGACCGATGCCGATCGCGCTGCGGTGTATGCCGATCCCGCCGGCCACCACGTACATGACAGCACGCTCAATTCCTTTTTTCTCGCCGACAAACTCGAGTGGCAGGACGCCGATGACGGCAGCACCCTGGCCTGGGACTTGTCGGGCTGGATCGGCGGCGACATTGATCGCCTGTGGCTGCGCTCCGAAGGTGAACGCACCAACGGCGTGACCGAGGACGCGGAAATCCAGGCCCTTTGGGGCCACGCCATTTCCCCGTGGTGGGACGTCGTCAGCGGCGTGCGCCAGGACTTCAAACCCGGCGCCCCGCAAACCTGGGCCGCGTTCGGCGTGCAAGGCATGGCGCTGTACAACTTTGAAGCCGAAGCCACGGCCTTCATCGGCGAAGGCGGCCAGAGCGCCGTGCGGCTGGAGGGCGACTACGACATCCTGCTGACCAATCGGCTGATCCTGCAGCCGACCGTCGAGGTCAACGCCTACGGCAAAAACGACCCACAACGGGGCATCGGCGCGGGGTTGTCCAACACCGAAGCCGGCCTGCGCCTGCGCTACGAAATCCGCCGGGAATTCGCGCCCTACCTCGGCGTGACCTGGAACCGCACCTACGGCAACACCGCCGACTACGCCAACGACGAAGGCGAGGACCGCAGCGAAACCCGCCTCGTTCTCGGTATTCGGATGTGGTTCTGAACAGACTCACCTCAAACCAACAACAACCGCTTCAAGCGGTAAAGGACCTTGCATGCGCCTCATCAAACCCACCGCCGTCGTTATCGCCTTGCTCAGCGGCTTGCTCATGAGCACTCTCGCTCAAGCCCACCCCAAACTACTCTCCTCCACCCCAGCGGAAGGCGCGACAGGTACGCCACCCGACAAGATCGAACTGCACTTTTCCGAAAACCTCGTCACCCAGTTTTCCGGCGCAAAACTGCTGATGACCGAAATGTCCGGCATGGCCCACGCCCCAATGCCGGTCAAGGCCAAAGTCAGCGGCGGCAGTGATCCGAAGACCATGTTCATCATTCCGACAGCGCCGTTGACTGCCGGCACCTACAAAGTCGAATGGCGCGCGGTGTCGTCGGACACCCACCCGATCACCGGCAACGTCACGTTTAAAGTGAAATGACCGATGAGCGACTCGGCCAACGTCGTGCTGCGGTTTGTGTTGTATATGGATTTGATGCTGTTGTTTGGCGTAGCGCTGTTTGGGCTGTATAGCCTTAAAGGACAGGAACGGCTATCCGGGATGGTGCTGCCCTTTCGCCGATTGTTGACGGCAACAGTCGGGCTCGGTGCGTTGCTGTCCATCGCTGGCATGGTGCTGATGGTCCGCGCCATGAGCGGCGAATCAGACGTTGCCGAGTTGCGCCCTCACATCGAGATGATGCTGTTCGAGACAGACGTCGGGTTGGCCTGGGCTGTGCGGATGATCGCATTAGCGGTCGCGGGTCTGGCGTTGATACTCAACCCACGCGCACCCGGCATCAGCCTCGTGATCGCCGCCACTGTCGGCGGCATCGCCCTCGCCAGCCTGGCCTGGAGCGGGCACGGCGCCATGGACGAAGGCAGTCGCCGTTACTGGCACTTCACGGCGGACATCCTGCACTTGCTGGTGGCAGGCGCCTGGCTCGGCGCGTTGCTGGCGTTTGCCCTGATGGCTCAACCCCGCGCCCTGCAAACAGAAGCTCACATACGTTTGCTGGCTCGCTCTGTTAAGCGATTCGAACGTGTCGGTGCGCTGATCGTTGCGATCATCACCGTGACAGGCGTGGTGAACTACCTGTATATCGTCGGGCCGAAACTCGATGAGGTTTTACTCGGCCATTACGGAGTTTTGCTGGCGATCAAAGTGTTGCTGTTTGCCGGGATGCTGGTGTTGGCGGCGCTGAACCGCTTTCATCTTGGCCCCCTGCTGGAGCGGTCGTTGCAAGAGGGCCAATATCGCGTGGCGGCCCATGCACTTCGGCGCAGTGTGGTGGTGGAAATGGCCGCAGCGGTATTGATTGTGGGGTTGGTGGCGTGGTTGGGGACGTTGAGTCCGGAAGTGGAAATGAGCAATGTTTAGGGGGCGTTGATTTTTCACACCGGTGAAAGTTTCACTACACTCCCCGCTTCAAAACCACTCCAGCACAAAAGCCCGATAACAATGAAAAACAGCAAAAGAGCAATGATGCTCGGCGGCTTGCTCGCACTCTCCCTTGGCGCCCAGGCAGAACCATCGCATCTGGACAGCGTCATGCAACAGGGACAACTGCGCGTTTGCACCACCGGCGACTACAAGCCTTACACCTTCAAAGCCGAAGACGGCGAATACTCCGGTATCGACATCGCCATGGCCCGCACCCTGGCGGACAGCCTGGGTGTCAAGGTCGAATGGGTGCCCACCACCTGGAAAACCCTGATGCCCGACATGCTCGCCGGCAAGTGCGACATCGCCATGGGCGGCATCTCGGTCACCCTGGAACGGCAGAAAAAAGCCTTCTTCAGCACCACCCTGGACGTCGATGGCAAAATCCCCTTGGTGCGCTGCGAAGATCAGGCGCTGTACCAGACCGTCGAACAGATCAACCAGCCAACGGTTCGCCTGGTCGAACCCGCCGGCGGCACCAACGAAGCGTTCGTCCACGCCTACCTGCCTCAAGCGCAACTGCAATTGCGCGACAACCTGAGCATTTTTCAGGAGCTGTTGGACAAGAAAGCAGACGTGATGATCACCGACGCATCGGAGGCGCTGTACCAGCAGAAGCTCAAACCGGGCCTGTGCGCGGTCAACCCCACGCACTACATGCAATACGGCGAAAAAGCCTATCTGCTGCCCCGCGACGACATCACCTGGAAGCTATACGTCGATCAGTGGCTGCACCTGGCCAAGGCGACGGGCAATTATCAGAAGATTCTGCGGCAGTGGCTGGCGGCGCCTGACGCGAAATAATGGATCGTTTTTTTCGCACAAAAAAGGGCGCTCCCGAGAGAGCACCCTTCTTCATTGCGGACCGCGTATCAATCGTCGTGCAGCAAACCTGAACTGTATTCGCCGAAGCTATTGCCGAGCGCACTGCCATGGAAATTCATCTTGTCAGGATTGCTGTTGGTTGGCCCCGGGCCAAAGCCGGCAGGCTGCACGGAGTCGGTCGAATAATCGCTATGGGAGCTCACACCCGAACAGGCGCTCAACAACAAAGCACCGGCGATCAGCGAGACTTTGACGAGGTTTGCGATCATTTTTTTATTCCTGTGGATTGAAGCGCGGGGACGTGACCTTTGGCGGTCATCCTATGCCTCACTTCAACGACACATCATGAAACTTTTCGGCAAGTCAGCGTTGGTTCAGGAACCGTGTGCAGCTGGCGATACCTCACCCCCACTGCCTTGCGGATCGACATTGTCCAATGCTCGATTCACCAACAACTCCCCCACCACCGCCAGTTGCTGAATCGACAGCGCCAAACTGCGGGTTGAACCTTCGAGCTTGCAAGCCAGGTCAGTGGTCAAGACGTTCAACGATGCAAGGGTTTCGCAGGCGTGACACAGGAGCGTTTCAGTATCGACGTTGGGAAGAATGGTGAACACATGGCAGACGGGATCAGCGTGATTCGGGTTTCGCAGACGTTTACTGACCACCCGCTGAGAGTCTGCGGATAGTTGAGCAAGATCGAGAGAATCGGAAGCCGTTGCGGTTTCCGGAGGGTCAGGCGTTATCTTTTTCATCGTTTTCGTTCCTAGAATTAACCAAAGGAACTGCCAGCATCACTTCCACATGATGGGGTGGCAGCTGTGCACGGGTGTGGAAGACCAGGGATCCAGGAACCTGGCGCACCCGAAAGTGCCCCGCACACAGCCGCCATAATTTAACAGCAGACATGAAAAAAGCGCCTGCTTAAATTTAGGTGGCGCCCTGTGCGCCTAGATCTTGTGAAGGGCTTCCACACCCTTGTCGCTGACTTTGCAGCGACGGAGGGAGGTTAGCTGGTGGATCAGATGTAGGGCAATATGGGTAAAGTGGACGCGACTTGAGGGAAACCTCTTACATTTTCGTGATGCCTTCAACAGAGCACCCATGATTTACCGTCCTCAGACGTGCATAAACCTCGCAGGCCCAATCCTGATAAACTCCCCACCTCCCAGCCTCACCGATTCCAGATCCCTCATGTCCGTAACCACCGCCACACCCGCCCTACTCTCCCGCCGCTTCTCCGTCGCGCCGATGATGGATTGGACCGATAGACACTGCCGCTTCTTCCTGCGCCTACTGTCGAAAAACGCCCTGCTCTACACCGAAATGGTCACCACCGGTGCTTTGCTCAACGGCGACCACGAGCGCTTCCTGCGTCACAACGAAGCCGAGCACCCGCTGGCATTGCAACTCGGCGGCAGTGTGCCGCTGGACCTGGCCGCGTGTGCGCGCATGGCGCAGGAGCACGGTTACGACGAGGTGAACCTGAATGTCGGCTGCCCGAGTGATCGGGTGCAGAATAATATGATCGGTGCGTGCCTGATGGGGCATCCGCAGTTGGTGGCCGATTGTGTGAAGGCGATGCGTGATGCGGTGTCGATTCCGGTGACGGTGAAGCATCGAATCGGGATCAACGGGCGGGACAGTTACGAAGAACTGTGTGATTTCGTCGGCACGGTACGGGATGCCGGGTGCACGAGTTTTACAGTGCATGCACGGATTGCGATTCTGGAGGGATTGTCGCCAAAGGAAAACCGAGACATTCCGCCTCTGCGTTATGACGTGGCGGCGCGGTTGAAGGCGGATTTTCCCGAGCTGGAGATTATTCTGAACGGCGGGATCAAGACGCTGGAAGCCTGTCATGAGCATTTGCAGACGTTCGACGGCGTGATGCTCGGCCGTGAGGCGTATCACAACCCTTATGTGATGGCCGAGGTGGATCAGCAGCTGTTCGGCAGCTCGGCGCCGGTGATCAGCCGGGCTGAGGCGTTGGCGCAGTTGCGTCCTTATATAGCGGCGCATATCGCTGCAGGTGGTTCGATGCACCACATCACCCGGCATGTGCTTGGACTGGGCACCGGGTTTCCGGGCGCACGCAAGTTTCGGCAGCTATTGTCGGTGGACATTCACAAGGCGAAAGATCCGCTGGCGCTGCTGGATCAGGCAGCGGCGTTGCTCGAAGGGCGTTAACGGTCGGTCTCGTTGAACCTGTGGGGCGTTTCGGCATCGTATTCTTCGATACCACGCCCCGCCTTTCAAACAACCGTTTTCAGGTTGTTACCGCAGGGGCCATCGATACACGTACACGCCCTTGAGTGGCTGTCAGCGCTCGGGTAATGTCATCAGACCCAAAGGACAGAGCACGCCCATGACTTCCAAGCTGGAACAACTCAAACAAATGACCACCGTGGTTGCCGACACCGGCGACTTCGAAGCTATCGCTCGCGTTAAACCCGTGGACGCCACCACCAACCCTTCCCTGCTGCTCAAGGCCGCGGCCATTCCTGCGTATGCCGAGCTGCTGAACGCCAGCGTCAATGACTGCAAGGGCGATGTGGGCCTGGCCAGCGACCGTTTTGGCGTGGCCGTGGGGCAAGAAATCCTGAAAGTGATCCCGGGCCGTATTTCCACCGAAGTGGATGCGCGCCTGTCGTTCGACACTGACGCCATGTTGAAGCGTGCGCATCGCCTGATCGAGCTGTACGACAAGGCCGGTATTGGCCGCGACCGCGTACTGATCAAGATCGCGTCCACCTGGGAAGGCATCCGCGCTGCCGAGATCCTGGAAAAGGAAGGCATCCAGACCAACCTGACCCTGCTGTTCTCCTTCGCCCAGGCGGCCGCCTGTGCCGACGCCGGGGTGTTCCTGATTTCGCCGTTCGTGGGCCGTATCTACGACTGGTACAAGAAAGCCAACGGCAACGACTACACCGGCGCCGATGATCCGGGCGTGCAGTCGGTGACACGCATCTACAACTACTACAAGGCCAATGACTACAAGACCGTGGTCATGGGGGCTAGCTTCCGCAATCTGGGCCAGATCGAGCAACTGGCCGGCTGCGACCGCCTGACCATCAGCCCGGACCTGATCGACAAGCTGGCGGCGGATACCGGCAAGCTGGAGCGCAAACTCGCGCCGGGCCATGCCGGTGAAGCGCGCCTGAGCCTCAACGAATCGCAGTTCCGTTGGCAGTCCAACGAAGATGCGATGGCGACCGAGAAACTGGCTGAAGGCATTCGTCAGTTCGCGCGGGATCAGGAGAAGCTTGAGGCGCTGTTGCAGGCCAAGCTGTGATCTGAGTGGGTGTAATGCAAAAAGGGCGAACCCAGGTGGGTTCGCCCTTTTTTGTGGATGCGGGGTTCTTGCGGACGTCATCGTCGGAACGCCGCCCGGAGCAAGCTCGCTCCCACAGGGATTTGCAGAGGTCGTGTGCTGAACGAAGAACCTGTGGGAGCGAGCTTGCTCGCGATGGGGCCCTGTCAGACCCACATCACGTCAGGGAATCAGTGCCGTTCGAGCGCATTCACCAGATCATGGAAGGCTTCACGATTGGTGTCGTTCAGCCCCATGAGGATCTTGTGCGCTTCGAGCACTTTGATCCGCACCACTTCTTCGGACTGATCCTGATCTGGCAGGTCGTCCAGGCATTCCGGGCACGGTACAGGCTTGTCAACGATGTTGAACACCTGCTCGAAGCCCATGGACTGCAGCAGACGCGTGATGTCTTCGTGGGTGGTGACGACGGTCGGCAGCAGGCCGACTTTCTGCCGCGACAGGATCGACAGCTTGGCCAGCAGGCCAAGTGTGGTGCTGTCGATGCTGCGGGTTTCGGTCAGATCGATCACGATTGCGTTGAAATTCAACGCACTGAAGATCCGCTCAATAGTCGCATCCAACGCCGAACACAGGGTCAGGCGAACTTCACCGACGAACTTCAGGACGAAAGTGCCATCCTGCTCGGCGAACTGGATTCTACCGGTACTCATCAAAGATTCCTGCTCAACACCAACAGGGCGATATCATCCGGCATCTCCCCTAGCGTGGCCAATCCAAAAACCTGCCGCAGCCCATCCAGGGTGCCGCCCGCAGCCTTGACCCGTTGGGGCAACGCCGCCTCTTTTTCTTTGAGTGTGGGTTCTGGCAAAAGGTCCAGAATGCCGTCAGACATCAGCGTCAGGCTGAACGTCGGTGGCAGTTCCAGCACGTGGTCTTCATAGGTGGCTTCATTGAAGAGGCCCACCGGCAGGCCACGCCCTTCCAGATAACGAACACTGTCTGGCGTGTACAACACTGGCAACGGCAGATGACCGCCGATGCTATAGGTCAACAAACCGGTCTCCTCGTCGATGACTCCACCGACCATTGTGACGTGTTTACCCAGCTTACAACTGATCAGGCCCCGGTTGATATGACCAAGAACCTCTGAAGGCTTGAATTCCGGCAAGGTGCCGCTGCGCTTGGATTCGAACAGCAAGCGCGTGGTCATGAACTTCAACAGCACGGTGACGAAGGCTGAAGAGGCGCCGTGACCGGAAACATCCGCCAGGTAAAAGGCTACCCGGCGCTCGTCGACCCGGAAGTAGTCGACGAAGTCACCCGACAGGTACAGCGACGGGATGATCTGGTGAGCAAACTTGAACTCGTCGATGGTCCAGGGGCTGACCGGCAGCATGTTCATCTGCACCTGGCGACCGGCGTTCTGGTCCTCCTGGAGCAGGTTCAGGCTGGCTTCGAGCTCGCGGTTGGCCTTCTCCAGCTTCTCGCGGTAGCGCTGGTTCTCCAGCAGCAGGCGCGCACGATCCAGGGCCCGGCGCACGGAGTGCTCGAGCACGGCCAGATCTTCGAGAGGTTTGATCAGATAGTCCGCCGCGCCCAGGCGCAGGGCTTCGACCGCGTCGTTCATCACGCCCGCACCCGACACCACGATCACCGGCGTTTGCGGCGACAGTTCGGTCACCTGGCGAATGAGTTCGAGTCCGCCCATCTGCGGCATGCGCAGATCGCAGATGACCAAGTCGGGCTTGTCTTGCTCGAATACCTGAAGACCCTGCTGACCATTGCTGGCCTGCAAGACGCTGAAACCACTGTCTTCCAAATAGGCGGCGAGGCTCGCGCGCACTACTTCGTCATCATCGATTATCAGCAGCGTGGCACTGGTTTTTGGCATGTGGGCAAACGGCGCCAGAATTAGGTTGGCGTAGCAGGCGGGGACTTTGGCCCGGCGCTGACTACTGGATTCGCTTTCTAGCCTCTCTGTCGCACCGCTTTCGGGCATTTGCCCTACACACATGTACACCAGAGGTGCCCTTCTAAGGCGCAGACGGTACTCCCATCCGCGGGGCGTTTCAAGCTCACGCCGATGGTCGCTTGACGTCTTTATTTGTCAAATCACCGAGAGTTATAAGAACAGGCAAATCCGTAACCCAATGGAAGGATGGTACCCATGAGTCAAACCGCTCGGGACTGCTGCGAAAAGCGCGATTTTATCCGCATGCAGGTCTTCGCAGACAAAAAAGGCGGCCTTGATGGCCGCCTCTTCTATTTACCGGTCGACGTTAAAAATCGTCTTCAACCTGACCGTCTTTCACCTTGAACTCACGGTTCTGCAAGTACGCATTGCGAATGAAAGTGTACTTGTCGCCGGTGATCAGTTTCTCGCTCGACAGCAGGTTGGCACGGGTATCGACGATGTCCAGCGCGTAGAAGGAGTTACGCACCGGAATGTCGTTTACGTAACGATAAGCGCCGGTATAGCTGTCGACGTACTTGGATGGCGCATCACGCAAGGTGCTTGGACCCAGCAGCGGCAACATCAAGTAAGGGCCGCTGCCGACACCCCAGTAACCCAGCGTCTGACCGAAGTCTTCGTCATTGCGCTGCAGGCCCATTTTGGTGCCGACATCAATGACGCCCAGCAAACCGAAGGTGGTGTTGAAAATGATTCGTGCGGTATCAACGCCTGCGGCGCGAGGTTTGGCCTGCAGGATATCGTTGGCCAGGTTGCGCACATCACCGATGTTCTTAAAGAAGTTGTGGACGCCGTCTTCGACAAACTGCGGCGTCACGTACCGGTAGCCCTGGGCCACGGGCTTCAGCGCGTAGGTGTCGATCACGTCGTTGAACTTGTAAATCGGGCGGTTGACGCTTTCCCAAGGATCCTCTTCCGTGGCTGCCTGGGCAACGAACGGAACCAGCATCACACTGGCGCATACACAAATCCTGGCTAGATGATTGCTCCAGCGCATAGAAAAAAACTCCTTGGTTTGTACTGGCCCGAGCGCTTGGCCCAGGCAATAAGCTGGCAAGTATAAGACGTAAACGCTGTTTAAGGCACTTTGCACGAAGTCCACACCGAAGGAATCGTGCCAAATGCGAGCGATTCACGTCCATGTCACTCAACTGTCACCGTCGCCCGCTAGCCTTCAGGCTATTTCAGGGACGTCCACATGCCGCTCGCCGAAGCCTTGCCCCAAACCGCACCCAGCCTGACCGCCGTACTGTTCGGCCTCAGTGGCTGCCTGGTGGATTTCGGCGCACACACGCACCGGCACGGCAGCCACTCGGCCGAACACGCCGAGGCCACACCCGGCGCACTGGATAGTCTGCGCAGCTTGCAGCGCCTGCAAATCCCCTGCGCCTGGCTCGATGAACTGCCCCCTGCCCTCAGCCAATCCCTGGCCGCGGCGTTGCCGGAATGGATCAAACCTTCGCAACATCCAGCAACAAACAACCCATGGCCCGCCCCGAATGCCTGCTGGCAAGCCTTGATGACCCTGAACGTCGAGCGACTCGACGGCTGCGTACTGGTGAGCGGCGAACCCCGCTTGCTGCAAGCGGGGCTCAATGCCGGGCTGTGGACCATCGGCCTGGCGTCCTGCGGCTCGCTGTGCGGGATGACGCCCGAGCAATGGCAAGCGTTGACCCCGCAGGAGCGCGATATCAAACGCGCCAAGGCCACGATGCAACTGTTCGGCCTGGGCGTGCATTCGGTGATCGATCACCTCGGTGAACTCGACACCTGCCTGGCCGATATCAGCCTGCGTCGGCTCAAGGGCGAAAAGCCCTGACCGAGATCATGCACGTTGCGCGCGAGTGGATTAATCTAAAGGTCAGCCATCGACCTTTGGCCCGCCGCCATGGTCTATGCCAGTGCCTATCGATAGAAGGAAGAACGCCATGCCTGCCCGCGAATTGCAAGAACAGCTCAATGCCCTGCGCGAGCAATTGGAACAGAATCCTCCGTTGTCTGAAGCCGAACGCGCCGAGTTACACGAACTGATGCAACAGATCGAGTTGAAGCTTGAGCTCGAAACCAAAACCCAGGATTCCAGTCTCGCCGACGGTGTGAACCTGGCTGTCGAGCGCTTCGAACTCGAACATCCGACGCTTGCCGGCACCCTGCGCAACATCGGGCAGGCCTTGGCCAACATGGGAATCTGAACCCTGCCAGAGGCAAAAAAGCCCTGCTAGCGATAGCAGGGCTTTTTCATATCTGAAAATACATTTCCCTTGTGGGAGCGAGCTTGCTCCGGGCGGCGTTCCGACGATGAGGCCGGCACATCCAACATCAATGTCGCCTGATACTCAGCCATCGCGAGCAAGCTCGCTCCCACAGGGTTTCGTTACTGACGGACCAGTCGATGATTCGGCAGCTGCACCTCTTCAGTGCTGCGATACGGGTTGATATCCAGCCCGCCACGACGCACATAACGCGCATACACCGTCAGTTTCTCGGGTTTTAGCAACCGCTGCAGGTCAAGGAAGATCCGCTCTACACACTGCTCATGGAAGTCCGAATGCTGACGGAAGCTGACGATGTACTCGAGCAGGCTCGCGTGATCCAGCGCCGCGCCACGGTACTCCACCGCCACGCTGCCCCAGTCCGGCTGGCTGGTGACCGGGCAGTTGGACTTGAGCAAATGACTGTGCACGCTCTCCTCGACAATGCGCGAATCATCACAACGCAGCAGTTCCGGCCGCGGGTGCTCATAGTTGCTGACGCTGATATCCAGTTCGTCGATGCACACGCCCGGCAAGGCCACGACGCCTTCGCTCTCGACATCCTTGAGACTGCGAATGCGCACGCCCACCGGCTTGCCGGCAGCCGCCGACAAATCCTTGACCAACGCCGCCTCAAGGCTCGCGGTATCGGCAAACGGCGTCTGGTTCAGGGAGTTGAGGTACAGCTTGAACGACTTCGATTCGATGATGTTCGGTGAATCCGCCGGAATGCTGAATTCGCCGATCGCCACCACGGGCTTGCCCGAAGGCAGCAGCCAGGACAGTTCGAAGCAGTTCCAGAAGTCCACGCCTTTATACGGCAGGGTTTGCGCCGTCAGGCCCAGTTCCGCCCACTTCGCGGTGCGCGGGATCGGGAACAGCAAGGACGGCGTGTAGGTGGCGATGTATTCGCTGGACTTGCCCAGCGGCGAGTGTTCGGCTGCGGGATGCATGGCGGAAACCTGACTGAAGAATCAGCGGATTCTATCAGCCTTTGCTCCCGCCTTTGAGTGCTTACTGACTGACAGTCAGTTTGCCGACCATGCCGGCCTGGTAATGAGCGGGAATGTTGCAGGCAAACTCAAGGTTAGTAGCCTTGCTGAAGGTCCAGGTCAGCTCGGCGGTCTTGCCCGGCTCCACCAGCACGCTGTTCGGGTCGTCATGCTTCATGCCGTGGTCCATTTTGCTGTGATCCATGCCAGCCATGCTGCCGTGGTCCATTGCCTTCATGCCGGTCGGCGTCAGCATGCCGCTCTGTTGCATTTGCAACATTTCCTGCTGGTGTTTGGCGTGCATCGCCGCATCCCCCAGGTTGAACTCATGCAACAACTGGCCTTTATTGACCAGCACGAAGCGCACGGTTTCCCCGGCCTTGATGTCGATGGCCTGCGGCGTGAAGGACATGTCACCCATGACCACTTCGACGCTGCGGTTTGCCTTGGCCGCCGGGGCCGGCTGACCGAAATCGTAGGTATGCCCGGCGTCCGCCAACACCGGTGAACTCAGCGCCAGCAAACAAACGATTTGCGCCACGGACTTGCGTAAAAACATCGTCATACTCCAACAAGATAAGGCTCAGCATGGGGAAAACTCTAAACTGCTGCCACTGCCCGCAACCTGACAGCCAGATTACAACTTTGTCAGGTTGACCTGTATGAACGCTGCCCACGGTATAAAGCGTCCGTTCCATCTGCCAAGAGCCGCCCATGAAACTGCTGATTGTCGAAGACCAACCGAAAACCGGCCATTACCTGCGCCAGGGCCTGGCCGAGGCCGGGTTCAACACAGAACTGGTGGCCGACGGCAACACCGGCCAGCAATTGGCCCTCAGCGGCGAATATGCCCTGCTGATTCTCGATGTGATGCTGCCGGGCCGTGATGGCTGGCAGATTCTGCAAGCGGTGCGCAGCGCTGGCCTGGACACGCCGGTACTTTTTCTGACAGCGCGTGACGCCGTGGAGGACAGGGTTCACGGCCTCGAACTGGGCGCCGATGACTATCTGGTCAAGCCATTTGCCTTCTCCGAACTGCTGGCGCGGGTGCGCAGCCTGTTGCGTCGTGGCAGTGCCACGCCTCAGGAAACCAGCTTGCAACTGGCCGATTTGCGCCTGGACCTGATCCGTCGCCGGGTCGAACGCAGCGGCCAGCGTATCGACCTGACCGCCAAGGAGTTCGCCCTGCTGGAAATGCTCCTGCGCCGTCAGGGGGAAGTCCTGCCCAAGTCGCTGATTGCGTCCCAGGTCTGGGACATGAATTTCGACAGCGACACCAATGTCATCGAGGTGGCGATCCGTCGCCTGCGCCTGAAGATCGACGATGAATTCCCCAATAAGCTGATCCACACCGTGCGCGGCATGGGTTACGTCCTCGAAGAGCGCCCCGCCTGATGCGCCGGCTGTCCTTGAGCAGCCGCCTGGCGCTGTTGTTTGCCGCCTGCACCGCCGTGGTGTCGTTGTTCGCCGGGGTACTGTTCAGCCGCGCCAGCGAGGCGCACTTCATTGAGCTCGACCAGCAACTGCTGGACGGCAAATTGATTGGCTTGCGTCGGGCCCTGCACGACTTGCAGTCGAGTGACAGCGAAGTGAAACTGGCGGAGGAACTGAGCCGGCAGGCTGATCTGTCCCTGCGAATCACCGGCAGCGACGGCCAGCGCTGGTATGACAGCTCGACAAGCATTCCGCAGGTATTGCCGCGCCAGCCCGGATTGTCGACAGTGAGCCATGAAGGCATGGATTACCGCGTCTTGAATGCGCCGCTTTTCGCGGACAAACCCGAGTCACCGCAACTGACCCTGCTGCTGGACATCACCCACCACCAGCATTTTCTGCAACGCATGCAGCATTTGATCTGGCTGACCGTCGGCCTGTCAGCCCTGGCCACCGCAGTGCTTGGCGCCTGGGCGGCACGCAGCGGCTTGCGCCCGTTGCGGCGGATCAGTGCGGTGGCCAGCGGTGTTTCCGCGCAATCGCTGAACGCGCGGTTGCCTGAAGAAAACATGCCCCCGGAACTGGCGGAAATGGCCCACAACTTCAACGCCATGCTCGGACGCCTCGACGACTCGTTTCAGCGCCTGTCTGCGTTCTCTGCCGACATCGCCCATGAACTGCGCACGCCATTGTCGAACCTGCTGACCCACACCCAGGTCACCCTCACCCGCCCTCGCCCCATCGAGGACTACCGCGAAGCCCTGCACAGCAACCTCGAAGAGCTGCAATGGATGGCGCAACTGGTCAATGACATGCTCTACCTGGCGAAAGCCGATCACGGCTTGTTAATGCCCAAATGCGAGCCACTGGAACTGGCGGAGGAAGCGGATCTGCTACTGGAGTTCTTTGCGCCATTGGCGGAAGACGCGCAGGTAACACTGAGTCGTGACGGCAATGCCCGCATCGAAGGTGACCGCAGCATGTTGCGGCGGGCATTGTCGAACCTGCTGGACAACGCACTGCGATTCACTCCGGCCGATGGCGAGGTTCGGGTGCGAATCGTCGATCAGCCAAAAGAATTGCGCCTGACCGTTGAAAACACAGGCCAACAGATTTCCGAAGATCTATTGCCGCGCCTGTTTGACCGGTTTTATCGGGCCGATCCGGCGCGCCGCGAAGGCAGCAGTGAACATGCGGGATTGGGACTGGCGATCACCCAGTCGATCATCCGTGCCCATGGCGGGCAGATTCGTTGTGAATCGGAGAATGGATGGACGCGGTTTGTGATCGAGTTGCCAAGGGGGGAATGAGGCTGGCAGTTGCGGCCTCATCGCGAGCAAGCTCGCTCCCACAGTGTTTTGTAGCGTTCACATAATCTGTGTACGACGCAGATCCCTGTGGGAGCGAGCTTGCTCGCGATGACGGTGTAACGGCTTACGAATACCGCAAAGCATGAGCCGGCTCAATCTTCGCCGCCCGCCATGCCGGGTAAACCGTGGCCAGGAAGCTCATGACGAAGCCCGCCGTGCAGATCAACGCCACATCCCCGCCTTGCAGCTCGGACGGCAGGTTGCTGACGAAATACACATCGGAACTGAAGATGTGCTGCCCGCTGACCCGCTCGATCCAGCCCACCATCTCGCTGACGTTCAGCGCGGCAATCACACCCAACACACCGCCAATCAGGGTGCCGACGATACCGATCACCGTGCCCTGCACCATGAAGATCGCCATGATCTGCCGCGGCGTGGCGCCGATGGTGCGCAGGATCGCGATGTCCGCGCCCTTGTCGTTCACCACCATGATCAGGGTCGCGATGATGTTGAACGCCGCCACCGCGACGATCATCAGCAACAGCAGGCCGATCATGGTTTTTTCCATCTTCATTGCGCTGAACAGGCTGCCCTGGGTGTGGGTCCAGTCGTCAGCCTTGTAGGCGGTACCCAGCCCCGTGGCGATGTCGCTCGACACTTGTGGCGCGGCATACAGATCCTTCACCGCCAGGCGCACGCTCTGCACCTGACTCGGCTCCCAGTGCTGCATCTGCGCGGCATCGGCCATGTGGATCAGCGCCATCGTGCCGTCCAGTTCGGCGCCAACCTTGAACACGCCGACCACATTCAGCCGTTGCATGCGCGGGGTGATGCCGCCCGGCGCATTGCTGACTTCCGGCACGATCAGGGTGATCTTGTCGCCGACGTTCAAGCGGAAGCGACGCGCCGTGATCTCGCCGATTACCACGCCGAACTCGCCCGGCTTCAGGGCCTCGAGACTGCCCTGGACGATGTGCTTGGCGACGATCGACACCTGGCCTTCCAGCGCCGGGTCGACACCGCTGACCTGGATTGGCTGCATCGTGCCCTTGTAAGAGAGCATGCCTTCCATCTCGGTGAACGGCACCGCCGCCGTCACTTCCGGGTTTTTCATCGCCGCCGCTGCCACGGGCTTCCAGTCGTCAATCGGATTGACGCCGACGATGGTGGCGTGCGGCACCATGCCGAGGATGCGCGAGCTCATTTCGCGCTGGAAGCCGTTCATCACCGACAGCACCACGATCATTGCCAGCACGCCAAGGGCGAGACCGATCATCGACGTCATCGAGATGAAGGAGACAAAGCGATTGCGGCGCTTGGCGCGGGTATAGCGCGTGCCGATAAAGATCGATAACGGTCTGAACATTCGCTGGTGCACCGTATAAAAATAAAAGACCCGACGCCTTTTCAGGCATCAGGCTTCAGCCAATCAGATGGGAGTGAGGCAACCTTCCTGCAAGTGCAGGACGCGGTCCATCTGGCGGGCCAGGTTCATGTCGTGGGTCACCACCAGGAACGCCGTGCGCATCGAGGTGCTGAGCTCCAGCATCAAGTCTTGAATGCCCTGGGCGGTGTGGGAGTCGAGGTTGCCGGTCGGCTCGTCGAGCATCACCAGGCCCGGTGTGTTCACCAGGGCTCGGGCGATGGCCACACGCTGACGCTCACCACCGGACAATTCCGCCGGCTTGTGCTCCAGGCGGTGGCCCAGCCCTACCCGCTCCAGCAACGCCGTGGCACGCTGACGCGCCTCCGGAATCGCGGTCTTGCCGATCAGCAGCGGCATGCAGACGTTTTCCAGGGCGGTGAATTCCGGCAGCAGATGGTGAAACTGGTACACGAAGCCCAGGGCGCGATTACGCAGCAGGCCGCGTTTCTTCTCGCTCAGCGCCGACAGTTCTTCGCCGTCGAGCCAGACGCTGCCCTTGGTTGGTGTATCGAGGCCGCCCAGCAGATTGAGCAAGGTACTTTTACCCGAGCCCGACTTGCCGACAATCGCCACGCGCTCTCCCGGGTGCAATTCCAATTGCAGGCCCGCCAACACTTCCACCGATTCCGGGCCTTCCTCGTAGGACTTGCCCAGGCTGCGGCAGCTCAAGATTGCTTTATCACTCATGCCCGACTCACTCATAACGTAGCGCCTCCGCAGGCTGGGTGCGCGCGGCACGCCAGGCTGGATACAGGGTGGCGAGGAAACTCAGGACCAACGCCGCAGAGCAGACCATCACCACGTCCTGGCTCTGCACTTGCGACGGCAGGTAATCGATGAAATACACGTCGGCGTTGAGGAATTTGTGCCCGATCAAGCCTTCGAGGGCCGAGATCGCGGCGCTGACGTTCAGCGCGGCGAAGATCCCGACCACGGCGCCGATCGCGGTACCGACCACGCCAATCACCGTGCCTTGCACCATGAACGTGCGCATGATCGTGCCCGGCGTGGCGCCCAGTGTGCGCAGGATCGCGATGTCGCCCTTCTTGTCGTTCACCACCATCACCAGCGTGGAAATGATGTTGAAGGCAGCAACGGCAACGATCAGCAGCAGCAACAGGCCGATCATGGCTTTTTCCATGCGGATCGCCTGGTACAGGTTGCCATGGGTACGGGTCCAGTCGCGGGCGTAGTAGCGGTCTTCGCCGAGGTCGCGGGCGATGCTCCACGCGGTGCGTGGTGCCTGGAACAGGTCGTCGAACTTCAGGCGCAGGCCCTGGACCTGATCCGGTTTCCAGCGGTGCAGCCGGGCCAGATCCTGCAGGTTGGTGACGCCCAGGTAGCCATCGAGCTCACCGGCGCCGACATGGAAGATGCCGACCACGGTAAAGCGCTTCATGCGCGGGAACATCCCGGCCGGGGTCACGGTGACTTCCGGCGCCACGAAGGTCAGCTTGTCGCCAATCGCGGCACCGAGCTTGGCCGCGGCCTTGTCACCGATGACGATGCCAAACTCACCCGGCACAAGATCGTCGAGTTTTCCCTGGGTCATGAAGTGATCGATGATCGACACTTGGCGTTCTTGTGCCGGGTCGATGGCATTGAGCAGGACTTTCGAGACCTTGCCGTTATTGGTCAGCAAGCCCTGCATTTGCGTAAACGGCGCCACGGCCGTCACCTGCGGGTTCTGCTTGACCTTGGCCGCCAGGCTTTGCCAATCGCTGATCGGCTCCCCGGACTCGATGGTCGCGTGGGGCACCATGCCCAGCACGCGGGTGCGCATCTCATGATCGAAGCCGTTCATCACCGACAGCACCACGATCATCACGACCACGCCAAGGGCGAGCCCGATCATCGAAGTCAGGGAAATGAATGACACAAAATGATTGCGACGCTTTGCACGGGTGTAACGCGTGCCGATAAATACGAAGAGAGGTCTGAACATGTCGGGGCTTGTTCGGAGGGAAAAGGAACGTCCTTGTGGCGGGGGTCGATAACCAGCTTTACACTCAGACCACCGCCGCTACCATGGGTTCGCCATGTCGACATTAGATGAAGAAGATCGCCGCGAATACTACCGTATCGAGGATACGATCGCACTGGAAATTCGGCCCCTGTCCGCTGCTGAAGCCACAGGCCAAGAAGTGTTGCAGGATGCTTCCCCGCTCTTCAACTTGCTCAGCGAACTGCACCTGAGCGAATTCGAGTCGCAACACCTGTTGCGCCAGATCAGCGAACGCGACCGCACGACCGCCGCATTCCTCAAATCCCAGAACAAACGCATCGATTTGCTGAGTCAGGTCGTCGCTCTGACAGTGTTCGGGCAGATCGGCGAACCGCAGCCAGTGATCATTTCCGAAGGCGGCATCGACTTTCAGCATGCAAATCCCATCGCCGCCGGCACACGCCTGTCGGTCAAGCTGGTGCTGATGCCGCAAGCCCTGGGCCTGCTGCTGCGCGCCTGCGTCACCCATTGCGACCGCAAGGGCGATGGCTATGACGTCGGCACCGAGTTCGAACACCTGACCGATGCCCAGCGCCAACTGCTGGCCCGCCACATCTTGCAAAAGCAGGCCCAGGAACGACGCCTGGCCCGCGAACAACTCGAATCAGGCAATTAATTTAAGGAAGAACCGTGACCCTCATCTACGGCCATCGCGGCGCCAAGGGCGAAGCACCGGAAAACACCCTGACCAGCTTTCAGGAATGTCTCAAGCACGGCGTGCGTCGTTGCGAACTGGACCTGCACCTGTCCATGGATGGCGAGCTGATGGTCATTCACGACCCGACCCTCAAACGCACCACTGACCGTCGCGGCAAGGTCGTCGAACACACGGCGGCCGAGCTGGTGACGTATGACGCACGCAAGGGTGGCCCGGGCTGGATCAAGCCGTGCCCGATTCCGACGCTGGAACAACTGTTCGAGAAATGCAACTTCGATCACTGGCAGCTGGAAGTCAAAAGCGCATCGAGGATGCGTGCCGCGACCACCGTGCTGGCGATTCGCGAAATGGTCCAGCGTCATGGCCTGATGGACAAGGTGACCATCACCTCAAGTTCCCGTGAAGTGCTCAAGGCTGCGCTGGAGTTGGTGCCGGATGTTTCCCGCGGGCTGGTGGCCGAGTACGCCTGGCTCGACCCGCTGAAGGTCGCGGCCAGCTATGGCTGTGAGATTCTGGCGCTGAACTGGACCCTGTGCACGCCGGAACGCCTGCAAAGGGCGCAGCGTCAGGGGCTGCATGTGTCGGTGTGGACCGTCAACGAGCCTGCGCTGATGCGCAGACTCGCCGACTTCGGCGTTGACAGCCTGATTACAGACTTTCCCGGTTTGGCCACCGCCACGCTCGAGAATTGCTGAAATCGGTCTCCCCGGCCGGCTCAGGCCACCGGCCGGAGCCGCTCAAAAAAGCCGGTTGAGGCCGTCGTATGCCGCTACCCGATAGGCTTCGGCCATGGTCGGGTAGTTGAACGTGGTGTTGACGAAGTACTTCAGCGTATTCAGTTCACCCGGCTGGTTCATGATCGCCTGACCGATGTGCACGATCTCCGACGCCTGATAACCGAAGCAGTGAACGCCCAGCACTTCCAGGGTTTCACGGTGGAACAGAATCTTCAGCATGCCTTGCGGCTCGCCGGCGATCTGCGCCCGCGCCATGCTCTTGAAGAACGCCTTGCCCACTTCGTACGGCACCTTGGCCTGGGTCAGCTCCTGCTCGTTCTTGCCGATCGAGCTGATCTCCGGAATGGTGTAGATGCCGGTCGGCACATCATTCACAAAGCGCCAGCTACCGTTATCGACGATGCTGCCAGCGGCGGAACGACCCTGGTCATGGGCGGCACTGGCCAGGCTCGGCCAGCCAATCACGTCACCGGCGCCGTAGATGTTCGGCACGCAGGTGCGGTACGCCTCGTCGACTTCGATCTGGCCACGGCTGTTGACCTTCACCCCGATGTTTTCCAGACCCAACTGATCGGTGTTGCCGGTACGGCCGTTGCACCAGAGCAAGGCGTCGGCCTTGATCTTCTTGCCGGACTTGAGGTGCAGGATCACACCGTTGTCCACGCCTTCGACGCGGTCGTAGTCTTCGTTATGGCGAACCGTGATGTTGTTGTTGCTGAAGTGATAACTCAGGGCCTGGGAGATTTCCGAGTCGAGGAAGCTCAGCAGTTGACCACGGTTGTCCACCAGTTCGACCAGCACGCCCAGACCACTGAAGATCGAGGCGTATTCGCAACCGATCACGCCAGCGCCGTAAACGATGAGTTTGCGCGGGGTGTGGCCGAGGCTGAGGATGGTGTCGCTATCGTAGATACGCGGGTGGTGGAAATCGATGTCCGCCGGGCGATAAGGACGCGAACCGGTGGCAATGATGATGTGCTTGGCCACCAGTTTTTCGACCACGCCGTTGGCGCAGACCACTTCGATGGTTTGCTCGTCGGCGAAGCTGCCGGTGCCGAAGAACACGTCGACACGGTTACGGGCGTAGTAGCCGGTACGCGAAGCCACTTGTTTGGAGATGACTTTCTCGGCGCTTTTCAATACGTCCGGGAACGAGAACCAGCGCGGCTCACCAATGGCCCGGAACATCGGGTTGGTATTGAACTGCATGATCTGCCGCACGGAGTGACGCAGTGCCTTGGACGGGATGGTGCCCAAGTGAGTGCAGTTGCCGCCGACCTGGCGACGGCTATCGACCATCGCCACCTTGCGCCCTGCCTTGGCGGCGTTCATTGCCGCGCCTTCCCCCGCCGGGCCGGAACCCAACACCACCACGTCGTAGTTGTAGACAGCCATGCGTACTCCTCAGAACAGGCCGCGGCACCCTCGGCACCTGCGGCTAAATCACGCCAATGCGTGGCATGAAGGAACAATTTGGGGCCAGTGCAGAACCCGGACACAGTCTATAGAAGCGTCAACGCCGCGCACATTAACCCTTGGTCGCGTCGTAGGCTACTTTTGCCTGCACCACAACGCCAGTTTTCAATGCTCAAATCGCCACAATCACTCGGTTTTTTTGCCACTGAGGCGTTCAAAAGCGTGACTGCTGCGTGTGACGAAACCTGTATCGGCACGAATCACAAAAAATGCGCCGATATCGTGTTTTTCTGCGTAGTCCCAACCACGCTCCGGGCCGAGAATCAGCAACAGCGTCGATAAGCCATCGGCCATCAAGGCGGAAGGATGAATCACCGTGACCGATGCCAGGTTATGTGAGACCGGCGCGCCGCTGCGCGCATCGAAGGTGTGGGAAAAACGCTGGCCGTCTTGCTCGAAGTAATTACGATAGTCGCCGGAGGTGGACAGGCCATAGCCGTCGACAACAATGACGCGCTCGGCCACCTGCCGATCATCCCGCGGCTCTTCCAGGGCAATGCGCCATGGCGAACCGTCAGCCTTCTTGCCGGACGCTTTGAGCTCACCCGTGGCCTCGGCGAGGTAGTCGTGGATGCCCATCGCCTCGAGTCTTGCGGCAATCGTGTCCACCGCATAACCGGCGGCGATGCTGTTGAAGTCGACCTCGACGGCGGCGTCCTTGCATAACTGGTCGCCGTCGATGCGCAAGTGTTGGTGGCCGACGCGCTGGCGGACTTCGGCGAGGGCTTCGGCGCTCGGAACTTTCTCTTCTCGGGCCTGCGGTCCGAACCCCCAGAGGTTCAGCAACGGCTCCACCGTCAGATCGTAGGAACCGTCGCTTTGCACTGACAGTTGCTCGCCCACGCGGACCAATTCGAGGATTGACGCCGGCATTGCCTGACAGCGGTTGGCCGGCAATGCATTGAAGCGCTCGATGTCCGAGTCGCTGCGGTACGTGGACATTTGCCGGTCAATGTCAGCGAGGATCTGCTCGACCTGGACGCGTACTTCGTCCGGCGCCGGAAGGCCGGCATGGCGCACATACTTGATCGAATAAGTGCTGCCCATGGTCGGGCCGCCGAAGCTTTCGAGGGAGTCACTGCTGCCGCAACCGGACAACAGGACGAACAATACAAAGCACCCTATCCGCCAGATCAACAAATCCTGCATCCCCTGAAGAACACCCTGACACACCGTCAAGGCTCGCCATTATGCGATAGAAACTGTGGGAGCGAGCTTGCTCGCGATAAGGCCAGCCCGACCAACACACCTCTCAACAGACAAAAACAGCACAAACAAAAACGCCCCGACCAAGGTCGGGGCGCTTTCATGTGCGGCTAAGGCTTAGCGCGGGAATGCTGGCGGGTTTACACCGGCCATGTCTTCCATCACGCGAACCACCTGGCAGCTGTAACCGAATTCGTTGTCGTACCAAACGTACAGAACAACGCGGTTGTCTTGGGTGATGGTTGCTTCAGCGTCCACTACGCCTGCGTGGCGCGAGCCAACGAAGTCGGTGGAAACCACTTCCTGGGAGCTGACGTAGTCGATCTGCTTGTGCAGATCCGAGTGCATGGCCATCTGGCGCAGGTACTCGTTGATTTCTTCGCGAGTGGTGGCCTTTTCCAGGTTCAGGTTCAGGATGGCCATCGACACGTTCGGCGTAGGAACGCGAATCGCGTTGCCGGTCAGCTTGCCCTTGAGCACTGGCAGCGCCTTGGCGGCTGCGGTGGCGGCACCGGTCTCGGTGATTACCATGTTCAGCGGCGCGGCGCGGCCACGACGGCTGCCCTTGTGGAAGTTGTCGATCAGGTTCTGGTCGTTGGTGAACGAGTGAACGGTTTCGACGTGGCCGTTGACGATGCCGTACTTGTCATTGACTGCCTTGAGCACCGGCACGATGGCGTTGGTGGTGCAGGAAGCCGCCGAAATGATCTTGTCGTCAGGGGTGATATCGCCATGGTTGATACCGTGCACGATGTTCTTCAGCGCGCCCTTGCCAGGTGCGGTGAGGATCACGCGGGCCGCGCCCGGGCAGGCCAGGTGCTGGCCCAGGCCGTCTGCGTCACGCCAAACACCAGTGTTGTCGACGATCAGAGCGTTTTCGATGCCGTACTGGGTGTAGTCCACTTCGGCTGGGCTCTTGGCGTAGATAACCTGGATCAGGTTGCCGTTGGCGGTGATGGTGTTGTTGGCTTCATCAATGGTGATGGTGCCATCGAACGGACCATGGACCGAGTCGCGGCGCAGCAGGCTGGCACGCTTGACCAGGTCGTTCTCGGCGCCCTTGCGGACAACGATGGCGCGCAGACGCAGGCCGTCGCCACCACCGGTTTTCTCGATCAGGATGCGCGCCAGCAGACGGCCGATACGACCGAAGCCGTAGAGGACAACGTCGGTGCCTTTGCGGGCGGATGCGTTCTGCTGGCCAACCACGTCAGCCAGTTCTTCACGGACGAACTGCTCGGCAGTACGGCCATTGCCTTCGGCCTTGAATTTGGCCGCCAGCTTGCCCAGGTCCACCGAAGCGGCGCCGAGCTTGAGCTCGCTCATCGCCTTGATCAGCGGGAATGTTTCGTGGACGGACAGCTCGCTTTCGTCGGACTGACGGTGACGAGCAAAGCGGTGAGCTTTGAGAATCGCAATGACTGAACGATTGATCAGGCTGCGGCCATAGATCGAGCTCACCACGTTGTTATTGCGGTAGAGCTGACCGATAAGCGGAATCATCGCTTCTGCGAGTGCTTCACGGTCGATCCATTCACCAAGACACTGGTCGGGCTTCTGAGTCACGGGAACCTTCCACATGTAGGGGCAGAAAAAAGGGGCTACATTATGCCGCCGAGTGAGCGCCGTAGCAATGCGCGCCCGTCGTGCTTTACGTAACAAATCGTCGTTCAAAAAAATCACGCCTCGCGCCAGCCCAATAAAACCGGGGCTTTCAGCGCAGTCAATTTTTTGGTGGTCACGCCTCCTTGTCCGTAACCCTCCGTAACACTCGTTGTTTTTGCCACTACATATTCAGTAATTTTCGGTAAAAAACCGCCGAATTTTGTCTTTACCACTACATTTCGCCCAACCAGCGCTTTAGACGCAGTCAGCAACTGACAGGCGGCATCGTTGACCGCTACAATTACCGACTTTGTCGCAACGCTTGGAGCTCAACCTTCCGTGCCCGTTCTGCGTCTACCGCTTCTCCCTGCCGCGGCAGGTAAACAGCACTGGGGCAACCTGCCCGGTGCCGCCCTGAGCCTGGCCATTGCCGAGGCCGCCAGCGCTGCCAAGCGCTTTACCCTGCTACTGACCGCCGACAGCCAAAGTGCCGAACGGCTGGAACAGGAGCTGGGTTTCTTCGCCCCGGATTTGCCCGTATTGCACTTTCCCGACTGGGAAACCCTGCCCTACGACCTGTTCTCACCGCACCAGGACATCATTTCCCAGCGCATCGCCAGCCTGTACCGGCTGCCGGAACTGAGCCATGGCGTGCTGGTGGTACCGATCACGACCGCCCTGCATCGCCTTGCACCGACCAAATTCCTGCTCGGCAGCAGCCTGGTGCTGGATATCGGCCAGAAACTCGACGTCGAACAAATGCGCACCCGGCTTGAAGCCACGGGTTATCGCTACGTCGATACGGTGTATGAACACGGCGAGTTCACCGTTCGCGGTTCGCTGATCGACCTGTTCCCGATGGGCAGCAAGCTGCCGTATCGCATCGATCTGTTCGACGACGAAATCGAAACCCTGCGCACCTTCGACCCGGAGAACCAGCGCTCCATCGACAAAGTCGACTCGGTCAAGCTGTTGCCGGCCAAGGAATTCCCGCTACAGAAAGAAGCGGTCACCCGTTTCAAGGCGCGGTTCCGCGAGCGTTTTGACGTCGACTTCCGCCGCTGCCCGATCTTCCAGGACTTGAGCAGCGGGATTACTCCGGCCGGTATCGAGTACTACCTGCCGCTGTTCTTCGAAGAAACCTCGACGCTGTTCGATTACCTGCCCCAGGACACACAAGTGTTTTCCCTGCCGGGCATCGAGCAAGCCGCGGAAAATTTCTGGAACGATGTGCGCAATCGCTATGAAGAGCGCCGCGTCGACCCCTCCCGTCCTTTGTTACCGCCCGCCGAACTGTTCCTGCCAGTGGAAGACTGCTTCGCGCGCCTGAAGAACTGGCCGCGCGTGGTGGCCAGTCAACAGGATGTAGAAAGCGGTGGCGGTCGCGAGCGTTTCCCGGCCCGCGAGTTGCCCAACCTGGCGATCGAAGCCAAGGCCACTCAGCCAATGGCGGCACTGGCCGAATTCCTCGACCAGTTCCCCGGTCGCGTGTTGTTTACCGCCGAATCGGCAGGTCGCCGCGAAGTGTTGCTGGAGCTGCTGGAACGCCTGAAGCTGCGACCGAAAACCGTCGACAGCTGGCCGGACTTTGTCGCCAGCAAGGAACGTCTGGCGATCACCATCGCGCCACTCGATGAAGGCCTGCAGCTCGACGACCCGGCCCTGGCCCTGATTGCCGAAAGCCCGCTGTTCGGTCAGCGCGTGATGCAGCGTCGTCGCCGTGAAAAACGCGCCGATGCCAACAACGATGCCGTCATCAAGAACCTCACCGAGCTGCGCGAAGGTGCGCCGGTGGTGCACATCGACCACGGCGTCGGCCGCTACCTGGGCCTGGCGACCCTGGAAATCGACAGCCAGACCGCCGAATTCCTCGCCCTGGAATACGCCGAAGGCGCCAAGCTTTATGTGCCGGTGGCCAACCTGCACCTGATCGCCCGCTACACCGGCAGCGACGACGCCCTGGCCCCGCTGCACCGCCTCGGCTCCGAGACCTGGCAGAAAGCCAAACGCAAAGCCGCGGAACAGGTGCGTGACGTGGCCGCCGAGCTGCTCGACATCTATGCACGCCGCGCTGCCCGTGAAGGTTATGCCTTTGCCGATCCGAAAGCCGACTACGCCACCTTCAGCGCCGGCTTCCCGTTCGAAGAAACCCCGGACCAGCAAACCACCATCGAAGCGGTGCGCGAAGACATGCTCGCGCCCAAGCCAATGGATCGCCTGGTGTGCGGCGACGTCGGCTTCGGCAAGACCGAAGTGGCGATGCGCGCCGCGTTCATCGCGGTGCACGGCGGTCGCCAGGTGGCGATTCTGGTGCCGACCACCCTGCTCGCCCAGCAGCACTACAACAGCTTCCGCGACCGCTTTGCCGACTGGCCGGTGACCGTGGAGGTGATGAGCCGCTTCAAGTCGGCCAAGGAAGTGAATGCGGCGGTCGCGGACCTGGCCGTAGGCAAGATCGACATCGTCATCGGCACACACAAGTTGCTGCAGGACGACGTGAAGATCAAAAACCTCGGCCTTGTGATCATCGACGAGGAACACCGTTTCGGCGTGCGCCAGAAAGAACAGCTCAAGGCCCTGCGCAGCGAAGTCGACATCCTGACCCTGACCGCCACGCCGATTCCGCGCACGCTGAACATGGCAGTGTCGGGCATGCGCGACCTGTCGATCATCGCCACGCCGCCGGCCCGTCGCCTGTCGGTACGCACCTTCGTCATGGAGCAGAACAAGAGCACGGTCAAAGAGGCCTTGCTGCGTGAGTTGCTGCGTGGCGGTCAGGTCTATTACTTGCACAACGACGTGAAGACCATCGAGAAATGTGCCGCCGACCTCGCCGAACTGGTACCGGAAGCACGGATCGGCATCGGTCACGGGCAGATGCGCGAACGCGATCTCGAACAGGTGATGAGCGATTTCTATCACAAGCGCTTCAACGTGCTGATCGCCTCGACCATCATCGAGACCGGCATCGACGTACCGAGCGCCAACACCATCATCATCGAGCGTGCCGACAAGTTCGGCCTGGCGCAATTGCACCAGTTGCGCGGCCGGGTCGGACGCAGCCACCACCAGGCCTACGCCTACCTGCTGACGCCGCCGCGCCAGCAAATCACCCCGGACGCGGAAAAGCGCCTGGAAGCGATTGCCAACACCCAGGACCTCGGCGCGGGCTTCGTGCTCGCCACCAACGACCTGGAAATCCGTGGCGCCGGCGAACTGCTCGGCGATGGCCAGAGCGGGCAGATCCAGGCTGTCGGCTTCACGCTGTACATGGAAATGCTCGAGCGCGCGGTGAAGTCGATCCGCAAGGGCGAGCAGCCGAACCTCGATCAACCGCTCGGCGGCGGTCCGGAAGTCAACTTGCGGGTACCGGCGTTGATTCCCGAAGACTACCTGCCGGATGTCCACGCCCGCCTGATTCTCTACAAGCGCATTGCCTCGGCTACCGATGAGGACGGCCTCAAGGATTTGCAGGTGGAGATGATCGATCGTTTCGGCCTGTTGCCGGAACCGACCAAGAACCTGATCCGCATCACTGCATTGAAATTGCAGGCCGAGCAACTGGGCATCAAGAAAGTCGATGGCGGTCCGCAAGGCGGTCGCGTCGAGTTCGCAGCACAGACGCCGGTGGACCCGCTGACCCTGATCAAACTGATCCAGAGCCAGCCAAAACGCTACAAATTCGAAGGCGCCACGATGTTCAAGTTCATGGTTCCGATGGAGCGCCCGGAAGAGCGCTTTAATACTGTAGAGGCGCTGTTCGAGCGCCTCGTTCCGAAAACTGCTTGAAGGACGCCGCATGCGCCTGTTTCGCTCACTGACCTTGCTGACCCTGCTGATGCCAGCACTGGTCGCACCCACAGCATTTGCCGACGACCTGTATCAGGTCGAAATGATTCTGGTCCGTCAAAACGCCGTGCCGGCGATTGTCAGCCGCGCCGCACCGGAAGACTGGGCGGCAGGCGCCCAATCCGTCAGCCCCGACAGCCTGCGCACACCAAGCCTGAATGGCGAGGTGGAAAAACTCACCAGCAGCGCCGACTACACGGTGCTGCTGCACAAGGCCTGGCAACAGCCCCTCGGCGAAACTGCCAGCAAAGTGGCGATCAGCGACGGCAAGGAACAGTATGGTCAGTTCCCGATCGAGGGCACATTGAACATGACGCTGGGACGCTTTACCGACGTCGACGCCGATTTCTGGGTCAACCAGATCGATGCCAATGGCATGGTGACCGCCAGCGAGCGCTTGAAACAGGAAAGCCACACCAAGAACGGCCAGTTGAACTTCCTCGACAACGGCCACCTCGGCCTGCTGATCAAGATCACCTCGTTGACCGCCCCCGCACCCCGAGCAGCTCCCGAAGAAATTCCGGACTGATTGAAGTCTCTATGTCCGCGACCCTGAGCAAACCCCTGGCACCGTCCTGGGTCAGCCGATTCAAAGAACAGAGCCTGGAGCGTGGTCGCCGTTACGCGCTGGAGAATCGCGTCAGGATCGTCGAGGCCGGCGACGCCACGATCATCGCCGCTTGCGAAGGCTCTGGCAGTAACGTTTACCGTCAGACCATTCGCCTGCGCGAGTCAGCCAAAGGCACGCTGCTAATGGTCGACGCCACCTGCTCGTGCCCGGTCCGCAGCAACTGCAAACATTGCGCGGCGGTGCTCCTGCAGGTGCAGGAAACCCTCGACTACCCCGCTGCCGCCAAAGACGCCGAACTCCTGGAAAAACTCCAGGCAGTCCTGGAAAACCGCAGCCCGAAAGCCCCGCCGCAAGTGCTGGTGGACAATGTGCAGCCGGTACCGCGCCTGTGGCTGGCCAGCATCGAGTTCAGCGCATTCGAACCGCGCAATGGTCGAATGCAGCGGTACATTCAGCATCGTGCGGCGCTGTCCTTCAGCTATCTGGACGAGTACGTGTCCGGACAGAAAAATACTGACATCCTGATTCGCCAGGAAGCCCAGACGCTGCGGATAAAACGTCACCCGGAAGTGGAACAGTCCTACCGGGAACAGCTGCGAATCCTCGGCTTCAAAGTTGCCACCCGGCAAAGCAAGGCCTTGCCGGAAAGCGCCGGCGAGCTGTTCGAGATGGTCAATGACAGCGCCTGGCTGACCTTTACCCTCAATGAACTGCCGAAGTTGCGCACCCAGGGCTGGGAATTGCAGATCGACGAGGACTTCGGTTTCGACCTGACAGCGGTAGACGACTGGTACGCCACGGTCGAACAGGCACCGGAGCGCGACTGGTTCGACCTGGAACTGGGGATCATCGTCAACGGCGAACGCCTGAGCCTGTTGCCGATCCTGCTCAACCTGATGCGTTCCCACACCGAAATCCTCAACCCGGAACGCCTCGCCCGACGCCGCGACGACGAGCTGATCCTGGTCAATATCCCCAATCGCCCGAACTCCGAGCACGGCCCGTTGCAAGTCGCCCTGCCCTTCGGCCGCTTGAAGCCGGTGCTGGCCACCCTCGGCGAGTTCTACCTGCAAGAGCCCGGCGACACCACGCTGCGCCTGAGCAAGGCCGATGCCACGCGCCTGAACCCGCTGGAAGACATGCCACTGCTCTGGGAGGGTGGCGAACAGATCCGCACCTTTGCCCAGCGCCTGCGGGACATCAAGGACCACACGGCCGCCGCCCCGGACGGCCTGAATGCGACGCTGCGGCCGTATCAACTCGAAGGTTTGAGCTGGATGCAATCGCTGCGGCAGCTGGAAGTGGGTGGAATTCTCGCGGACGACATGGGCCTGGGCAAAACCCTACAGACACTGGCGCACGTTCTGAGCGAGAAAAACGCCGGCCGCCTCGATCGGCCGTGCATGGTCGTGATGCCAACCAGCCTGATCCCCAACTGGCTCGACGAAGCGGCGCACTTTACGCCGCAGCTCAAGGTACTGGCGCTCTACGGCGCCAGCCGCAAGAAGCACTTCGACAAGCTGGCTGACTACGATCTGATCCTAACCACCTATGCGCTGCTGCCCAAGGATGTCGAACGCCTGGCGGCGCAGCCCTTGCACATACTGGTACTGGATGAAGCGCAGTACATCAAGAACCCGACCAGCAAGGCCGCCCAGGCTGCCCGCGAGCTCAATGCCCGGCAGCGCTTGTGCCTGAGCGGCACACCGCTGGAAAACCATCTCGGTGAACTGTGGTCGCTGTTTCACTTCCTCTTGCCCGGCTGGCTGGGCGACGTCAAAAGCTTCAACCGCGATTACCGCGTGCCGATTGAAAAACGCACCAGCGAGGTCAGGCTTCAGCACCTCAATGGCCGGATCAAACCTTTCCTGCTGCGCCGCACCAAGGAGCAGGTGGCCACCGAGTTGCCGCCGAAAACCGAAATCATCCACTGGGTCGAGCTCAACGAGGCCCAACGCGATGTGTACGAAACCATGCGCCTGGCCATGGACAAGAAAGTCCGCGACGAGATCACCCGCAAAGGCGTGGCCCGCAGCCAGATCATCATTCTCGAAGCGCTGCTCAAGCTGCGTCAGGTGTGCTGCGATTTGCGCCTGGTCAACGAGGCGACCCTGCCAAGCCGTGGCAGCACATCAGGCAAGCTCGACAGCCTGATGGAAATGCTCGAAGAACTGTTCGAGGAAGGTCGGCGGATCCTGCTGTTCTCGCAGTTCACTTCAATGCTGTCGCTGATCGAAGACGAACTGAACAAACGCGGCGTGGCCTACGCCCTGCTGACCGGCCAGACCCGTGACCGCCGCACCCCGGTGAAGGAATTCCAGAGCGGCAAGCGTCAGATATTTCTGATCAGCCTGAAGGCCGGTGGCGTTGGCCTGAACCTGACCGAAGCGGACACGGTGATTCATTACGACCCATGGTGGAACCCGGCGACAGAAAACCAGGCGACCGACCGGGCGTACCGCATCGGCCAGGAGAAGCCGGTGTTCGTTTATAAATTGATTGCGCGCGGCACGGTGGAAGAAAAGATTCAGCACCTGCAAAAGGAAAAGTCCGACCTTGCGGCCGGCGTGCTGGATGGGCGCAAGGCCGGGGACTGGAAACTGCAGAGCGATGATATTGAAGCGCTGTTTGCGCCGCTGCCGGAAAATCTCGAAAAGCGCTGAGATGTGCGGCGCTTATTAGTCCGCTATCGCGAGCAAGCTCGCTCCCACAGGTTCAGTGATGTCCGCAAAAGTTGTGTTCGACGCGGACACTGTGGGAGCGAGCTTGCTCGCGATGGAGTCAACTCAGTATCAAGCGGGGCTCAGCCCTTGAGCACCCGCGCCAGCGTCGATTTCACCTTGCCCATGCCGTCATGCAACGCCTGCTCGATCTCGGCCATGGTAATCACCGCCGTCGACTTGCCCGCTGCCGGGTTCACCACCAGCGCCAGACAGGCGTAATCCAGTTCCAGTTCACGGGCCAGGGCCGCTTCCGGCATGCCGGTCATGCCGACGATGTCACAACCGTCGCGCTCCAGCCGGGCGATTTCAGCAACGGTCTCCAGGCGCGGCCCTTGTGTACACGCATACACGCCATGACTGCTGTAGCCCACACCTTCCGCTGCCAATGCCGCGATCAGTTGCTGACGCAACGGTTCGCTGTAGGGGTAGCTGAAGTCGATATGGGTGACCTGCTCCAGGTCATCGGCAAAGTAGGTGTGCTCACGACCGCTGGTGTAGTCGATCAACTGATGCGGCACGCAGAAATGCCCGGTGCCCATTGCTGCATGGATGCCGCCCACGGCGTTGACCGCCAGAATGGCTTCGGCACCGGCCTGCTTCAGCGCCCAGAGGTTGGCGCGGTAGTTGACCTGATGCGGCGGAAAACGATGGGGATGGCCGTGACGTGCGAGGAACAGCACTTCCTTGCCGGCATACTCGCCGATCTGCACGTCGGCCGAAGGTGCGCCATAAGGCGTGTCCACTGCCAGTGACTGACGAATGCTCAGGCCTTCGAGTTGAGTCAGGCCAGTGCCACCGATAATCGCGTAAACCGTCATAACGAACAGTCCTTAATCAATCAATTGAGCTTCTTTGAGCGCGCCGACAGCGGCCAGCCAGCGCGGGTCTTGACGGTATTCGGTGCTGGCGAACGACTGGCCGCGCATCCGCGCAATGCGCTCGGAAGGCTTGACCTTCAGGCGTTGCGCAGCGCTCAGGGCCAGTTCGGCAGCAGCACGGTCGTTGCACACCAGGCCCATGTCGCAACCGGCAGTCAGCGCTGCTTCAATACGGCTGGCAGCATCACCGACCACGTGAGCGCCTGCCATGGACAAGTCGTCACTGAAGATCACGCCATCGAACTGCAACTCGCCACGCAGGATGTCCTGCAACCAGCGGCGGGAGAAACCAGCGGGCTGGGAATCGACTTGTGGATAAATAACGTGGGCCGGCATGACCGCGGCCAGTTGCTTGCTCAGTTTGGCAAACGGCACCAGATCGTTGGCGCGGATCTCGTCGAGACTGCGCTCGTCATTCGGAATCGCGACGTGGGAATCCGCTTCAGCCCAGCCGTGGCCGGGGAAGTGCTTACCGGTGGCCGCCATGCCTGCGCTGTTCATCCCGCGGATGAATGCACCAGCGAGCAAGGCAGCGCGCTCGGGATCACCTTCGAACGAACGGGTGCCGACAACGGCGCTGCGCTGGTAATCCAGGTCGAGCACCGGGGCGAAGCTCAGGTCCAGGCCAACGGCCAACACTTCGGTCGCCATGATCCAGCCGCACTGCTCGGCCAGGTATTCGGCGTTCGGGTTGTCGGCAATGGCGCGCATGGCGGGCAAGCGCACGAAACCCTGGCGCAGGCGCTGCACGCGGCCGCCCTCTTGATCCACCGCCAATAGCAGATCCGGACGAATGGCTCTGATCGCCGCACTCAATTCACGCACCTGGCGCGGATGCTCGATATTGCGGGCAAAGATGATCAGGCCACCCACTTCGGGCTGGCGCAACAATTGGCGATCTTCAGCCGTCAGCCAGGTACCGGCGACGTCCACCATCAACGAGCCTTGCAAGCCAGCAGTCATAGATATTCCTTGATAACAGAAAACCCGCCCCACACGAATTCGCCGCCAGGGGCTGTGCCCGGCAGGTCGGCGATATCATTGGGAATCGGGTTCAGAACGAGAGTCGGCATGGGCGGCTAGCTTAGCGGATGTCAGCTGCCGCGCCCACCCGTGTGCGGTTAAACCTTGGCGGCAACCGGAGTCGATTTGCTGCGTGGACGCAACTGGGCCGTGGCCATGGCCGCGTCGGTGACGCCGGATTCGGCACGCATGCCGGCGGCCAGGAATGGCACCATCAGACGCATGACCTGCTCGATCGAGGTGTTCACGCCGAAGTCGGTTTCAGCAATCGCGCGCAAGGCCTTGATACCGGACATGCTGAACGCCGCCGCACCTAGCATGAAGTGCACGCGCCAGAACAGTTCGATGGGTGGAATACGCGGCGCCGCTTCGTTGACCAGCATCATGTAGCGGCGGAACACCTTGCCGTACATGTCTTCCAGATAACGCCGCAAGTGCCCCTGGCTCTGACTGAACGCCAGCCCCAGCAAACGCATGAAGATAGACAGGTCGTTGCCACTGCGCGGCTGCACCACCAGTGCCTGCTCGACGAGGATTTCCAGCAACTCTTCGAGTGTCGGCTTGATGTCGGGCTTGGCCTGACGCCGCTCCAGCTCTTTATCGAGGCTGATGCAGAACGGTCCGAGGAACCGCGAGAAAACCGCTTGAATCAACGCCTTCTTCGAACCGAAGTGATAGTTCACCGCCGCCAGGTTGACACCCGCCTTGCTGGTGATCAGACGTAAAGAGGTTTCGGCGAAACCTTTTTCCGCAAACAACTGCTCGGCTGCATCAAGAATGCGTTCAACGGTTTCCGACTGGGCCATGGCTACTCCGCCTGACAAACACTTGTTTGAAACATACGTTTCAGCCTGTGCATTGTCAAGTCTGGCAGTTCGTTTCGGGAATGGTCGGTCAGACATTTAACCACACAACGGCGAAGGTTCAATCCACTGACTGTTTGACCGTCCGGCGGCGACTGAAAAATGGAGCATTGCCAAGACCGCCTCACTGTATATAATCCCAGTCACTGTATAAAAAAACAGAGCGATCGATATGCTAAAGCTGACGCCACGACAAGCAGAGATTCTGGCTTTCATCAAACGCTGCCTGGAAGACAACGGATATCCACCTACCCGTGCGGAAATCGCTCAGGAACTGGGTTTCAAGTCACCCAATGCGGCGGAAGAACACCTCAAGGCACTGGCCCGCAAGGGCGCAATCGAGATGACGCCTGGCGCCTCCCGTGGCATTCGCATCCCCGGTTTCGAAGCCAAGGCCGACGACTCCACCCTGCCGATCATTGGCCGGGTCGCAGCCGGCGCCCCGATTCTTGCGCAGCAACACATCGAAGAGTCCTGCAACATCAACCCTGCCTTCTTTCATCCGCGCGCCGACTACCTGCTGCGCGTCCATGGGATGAGCATGAAGGATGTCGGCATTTTCGACGGCGACCTGCTGGCGGTCCACACCACCCGCGAAGCCCGTAACGGCCAGATCGTGGTGGCGCGAATCGGCGACGAAGTGACCGTCAAGCGCTTCAAGCGTGACGGCAGCAAAGTCTGGCTGATCGCCGAGAACCCCGAGTTCGCCCCTATTGAAGTGAACCTTCAAGACCAGGAACTGGTGATCGAAGGCTTGAGTGTCGGCGTCATTCGCCGCTAAAGGAGGCACCATGCAGTTCCCACAGACATCACCACAGCAAACCCAACTGCCGTTGTTCGAAGCGTTCATGGCACAGCCATTGGCGCCGATTCTGAAAGACGTAGTCGAGTCCCCCTGGAGCGCCGAACCTGACGTTTTCAGCGAGCTGTCACTGCGTGGTGCAGCCGGGAACTGCCTGAGCCTTCTGGCCCCGATCCTTCGGGAATTGAGCCAGGACCAGGACGCACGCTGGCTGACGCTGATCGCGCCGCCCGCCAGCCTGACCCAAGCCTGGTTGCGCGATGCCGGCCTCAACCGCGAGCGCATTCTGTTGCTGCAACCGCGGGGCACCCAGAGCGCTCAGCAACTGACCTGTGAGGCTCTACGCTTGGGTCGCAGCCACACGGTGGTCAGCTGGATCAACCCATTGAGCCCCCAATCGCGGCAACAACTGATCAGCGCCGCCCGCACCGGGGACGCTCAGAGCCTGAATATTCGACTGGGTTAACTGGCAGAAAAGACGCGTGCTTCACCGCACAAGGCTTCTCCAGGGGCAGAGAAGCCGATGAATAATGACATCAAGAAAAGCGACAGACGGGGGTCAATGAAGAACCCGCGACCCCTCGTCCTTTTCGAATTCGCCTTCAACCAGGCGACCCGCCATCTGAACACCCACGCTCAACATCGCCTTGGCAACTTCCACGTGCTGCCCTTGCAGGAATGCCTTGGCGTCCTCGGAGAAATCCAAAGTAACCAGAGAACCCTCGTCCTCGGCCCTGCGCAGCTCGATACGGCCGTCTGGTAACTCGACAATTTCTAGAAAGGACGTTGGCATAAAGGACTGTTCTCCACGAAAGGCGGGGATTATATAGGCATCGCTCGGGCTTCGCTTGGGATCTTGACCAGATGTCATCCCAAAAATGTTTCTGTCAGCACTCGTTCAGGCCTTCGCGAAAGCGGATCGCCAACCCCTTCAGATTCTGGCGCCAGCTCTCCAGCTCCTCCCGACTCAGCTCTTCCACTGCCTCCTCTTCATCCAGATTGACAGCCTGAATCAGTGGCTGGGTCACGTCCCCTTTCGGCTTGTGGGGCGCGCGCGGCGGCTGAAACAGCGCAGCATGGGCGGCCAACAGCTTGGCCAGCCAGGTCTCCGGGTTATTGGCCAGCTCAACCAGCTCAGCCATTTCCGGAATAGCGATGGTTTCCAGCACCTCGCGAGTCAGCAACAACTCTGCACGGGGCGCATTGGCCTGTGGCAAGCGATAGAAACCGGCGATTTCGTGACACAGGCCCAACAGCGCGCCGTACAAGTGAAATAGCGTAGATTCGCGTCCGGCCTGGATCAACGCCAGTGAATTCATCGCCCGCCCCTCTTCAGTGCGGGCCAGTGCTTCGAGCGACAAGCCGGCGAAATAAATCTTCTGATTGGTGCGGGTATACAGTTCGTGGGCCATGACGGCAGCCTCCACAACGAAATAATTGCTTCACGCAGGTCAGACAGTGTCGTGGATCACCCGATCCGACCGCAAGTACAAAACAAAAAGGCCGCATGAAAACCCAAGGGTTGTCATGCGGCCTTTTCAGTACCGCGACGCTTTATGCCTTCGCGGCTGGACGCTTGTCTTCGACTTTCCACTTACCGCCGTCGTAGAACGCTTTCCAGCCAGTCGGCTTACCGTCAACCTCGGTCTGCACGTACTGTTCCTTGGTCTTGCGACTGTAACGAATCACAGCCGGGAGACCATCCGGATCTTTCTTCGGCGCTTCGCAGAGGAAGTGATACTTCGGATCGATCTCATCCTTGTGCGGGATGATCTCCATCACCAGAGGAGCACGAGTCTCGCGGTTTTTCGGGAACTGGCTGGCCGCCAGGAACAGACCGGATGCACCGTCGCGCAGAATGTAGGTGTCATTGACCTTATCGCATTTCAGCTCAGGCATCTTCACCGGATCCATCTTCGGCGGCGCCGCATCACCGCTCTTCAGCAGTTTGCGGGTGTTCTTGCAGGTCGCGTTGGTGCAACCGAAGAACTTGCCGAAACGGCCGGTCTTGAGCTGCATTTCGCTACCGCACTTGTCGCATTCCAGGCTCGGGCCTTCATAGCCCTTGATGCGATAGGTGCCCTCTTCGATTTCGTAGCCATCGCAATCCGGGTTGTTACCGCAGATGTGCAGTTTGCGCTTTTCATCGAGCAGGTAAGCATCCATCGCCGTGCTGCAGATCGGGCAGCGATGCTTGCCACGCAACACCAGCGACTCCGACTCACCCTCGTCGTCCGCAGCGATTTCATCGCCCGGCACCAGGTTGACGGTGGCCTTGCAGCGCTCTTTCGGCGGCAGGCTGTAGCCCGAGCAACCGAGGAACACGCCGGTCGACGCAGTACGAATCTGCATCGGACGACCGCAGGTGGTGCACGGGATGTCGGTCATCACCGGTTGGTTGGCACGCATGCCGCTTTCCGGGCTTTCGGCCACTTCGAGCTTTTTCTTGAAGTCGCCGTAGAACTCGTCGAGCACGTTTTTCCAGTCACGTTCGCCCTGGGCCACATCATCGAGATGTTCTTCCATACCGGCAGTGAAGCCGTAGTCCATCAGGTTGGAGAAGCTCTCGGCCAGACGCTCGGTAACGATGTCGCCCATCTTTTCCGAATAGAAACGACGGTTGTGCAGCGCCACGTAGCCACGGTCCTGGATGGTCGAAATGATCGCCGCGTAGGTCGAAGGACGACCGATGCCGCGTTTTTCCATTTCTTTTACCAGGCTGGCTTCCGAGTAACGCGCCGGCGGCTTGGTGAAGTGCTGGGTCGGATCAAGCTTGATCAGCTTCATCGCGTCGCCCTGGGCCATGTCCGGCAATACATCGTCGTCGCCTGGCTTGGCGATTTGCGGCATGACGCGGGTGTAACCGTCGAACTTCAGGATGCGGCCCTTGGCGCGCAGCTCGAAGTCACCGGCACCCACGGTGACGGTAGTCGACAGGTATTGCGCCGGCAGCATCTGGCAAGCCAGGAACTGGCGCCAGATCAGCTCGTAGAGGCGCTCAGCATCACGCTCCATGCCCGACAGCTTGCTTGGCTCGGTATTGGCGTCGGACGGACGAATCGCTTCGTGAGCCTCTTGTGCGCCTTCCTTGCTGCTGTAGACGTTCGGGGTTTCCGGCAGATACTTCTTGCCGAACTCGCCTTCAATATAAGTACGTGCCATCGCCACGGCGTCAACCGAGAGGTTGGTCGAGTCGGTACGCATGTAAGTGATGTAGCCGGCTTCATACAGACGCTGGGCCATCATCATGGTTTTCTTCACACCGAAGCCCAGGCGGTTGCTCGCGGCCTGTTGCAGGGTGGAGGTGATGAACGGTGCCGACGGCTTGCTGCTGGTCGGCTTGTCTTCGCGCTTGACGATGCTGTAGCTGGAAGCCTTGAGCTTCTCCAGCGCGGCCATGGCCTGGGCTTCGTTCAACGGCTTGAAGGCTTCGCCTTTCTCGCGGGCCACGTCGAAACGCACGGTCGCGCCTTTTGCGGTGCCGAGGTCGGCGTGAACTTCCCAGTACTCTTCCGGGATGAACGCGCGGATTTCACGCTCGCGCTCAACCACCAGCTTCACGGCAACCGACTGCACGCGACCGGCGGACAGGCCACGAGCGATCTTGGCCCACAGCAGCGGCGAAACCATGTAGCCCACAACGCGGTCGAGGAAGCGACGCGCCTGCTGGGCGTTGACGCGATCGATATCCAGCTCGCCCGGCTGGGAGAAGGCTTCCTGAATCGCCTTCTTGGTGATTTCGTTGAACACCACGCGCTTGTAGCGGCTGTCGTCACCACCGATGGCTTCGCGCAGGTGCCAGGCAATGGCTTCCCCCTCGCGGTCCAAGTCGGTTGCGAGATAGATGGTGTCAGCATCCTTGGCGAGCCGGCGCAGCTCTTCGATGACTTTTTCCTTGCCCGGGAGGATCTCGTACTTGGCTTTCCAGCCATGATCCGGATCGACACCCATGCGCGCGACCAGCTGCTTGCGCGCTTTTTCTTTTGGCGACAGTGCCGGCGCTTCACCCGCAGCAGCCTTGCCGCGCTTGGCGGCCGGCTCTTTGCTGGCGCTAGCCGAACCGCTGGTGGGCAGGTCTCGGATATGGCCGATACTCGACTTCACCACGTATTCGTTGCCCAAATACTTGTTGATGGTCTTGGCCTTAGCCGGGGATTCCACAATGACCAGCGATTTGCCCATGGATCAGAAAATTCCTGAATTCGAGAAGTGAAAGGCGGTTGGCGCCTGACGCGGCACCGCTATATATAGTGGCAACAAGGTGAGGTCAAGCGCAGGGTTTTGCGCGCACTCAGCTTATGGCTTGGTAAAAAGGCTTTCTTCGGCCTGCACCAAAGCAAAGCGTGGCACCTGTTCGCCGTCAACTTCGACGGACTCCAGGAACATGCTCAAGGGACGCACCCAAAAGCCGTAATCGCCATACAGGGCTTGATAGAAGACCACTTCTTCTTCGGTTTCCGAGTGCCGCGCAACACTGAATACGCGGTACTGCGGACCTTTGTAATGTTGGTAGAGCCCTGGTTGTATCGGCATGCTTTGGCCCTCACTCAAATTTTTCAAAATAAATACAAAAATAAATCCGGAAAAACAAAAACCGGGGCACTTGGCCCCGGCTTCCATCAACGAGACGCTTAAACGCGTTCGAAGACGGTGGAGATGCCTTGGCCGAGACCAATGCACATGGTGGCTACCCCGAAGGTACCGCCATTCTGCTTCATCACATTGAGCAAAGTGCCGGAGATACGCGCACCGGAGCAACCGAACGGGTGGCCCAGGGCGATCGCGCCGCCGTGCAGGTTAACCTTCTCGTTCATCTTGTCGAGCACTTTCAGATCTTTCAGCACTGGCAGGGCCTGTGCGGCGAAAGCTTCGTTGAGCTCGAAGAAGTCGATGTCGGAGATGCCCAGACCCGCGCGCTTCAATGCTTTTTGTGTGGCCGGTACTGGACCATAGCCCATGATTGCCGGATCCACACCTGCCACTGCCATCGAGCGAATCACCGCCAGAGGCTGGATGCCCAGGTCCTGTGCACGCTGCGCCGACATCACGATCATGCACGAGGCACCATCGGTGATCTGCGACGAGGTACCCGCTGTCACGGTGCCGCCCTTCGGATTGAACGCTGGCTTGAGAGCCGCCAGGCTTTCCAGGGTGGTTTCCGGACGAATGGTTTCGTCGTAGTCGAAGGTTTTCAGGAAACCGTTCTCGTCGTAGCCCTGCATCGGGATGATTTCGTCTTTGAACTTGCCTTCCACGGTCGCCTTGTGGGCGAGTTGGTGGGAGCGCACGCCGAAAGCGTCCTGTTGCTCGCGAGTGATGCCGTGCATCTTGCCCAGCATTTCCGCGGTCAGGCCCATCATGCCCGAGGCTTTCGCCGCGTACAGCGACATGTGCGGGTTCGGATCGACACCGTGCATCATGCTCACGTGGCCCATATGCTCGACGCCACCAACCACGAAAACGTCACCGTTGCCGGTCATGATCGCTTGCGCAGCAGTGTGCAGAGCGCTCATGGACGAGCCACACAGGCGGCTGACGGTCTGGCCGGCCGAGGTGTGCGGGATCTGGGTCATCAGCGACGCCATGCGCGCGATGTTCCAGCCCTGCTCCAGGGTCTGGTTCACACAGCCCCAGATCACGTCTTCGACTTCGTTCGGGTCGACCTTGACGTTACGTTCCAGCAGTTTGCTGATCAGGTGCGCCGACATGTCTTCGGCGCGGGTGTTGCGGTGCATGCCGCCCTTGGAGCGGCCCATCGGAGTACGACCGAAGTCGACAATCACGACGTCTCTAGGATTCAAGCTCATAAGTTCACTCTCACTCTAGTTGGGGGCGCTTAACCGAAGAAGCTCTGGCCGTTTTTGGCCATTTCGCGCAGCTTCGCGGTCGGGTGGTACAGCGCGCCCAAATCAGCGTACTGGTCAGCCAGGGCAACGAACTCTGCCACACCGATCGAGTCGATGTAGCGCAGCGCACCGCCACGGAATGGAGGGAAACCAATACCGTAGACCAGACCCATGTCGGCTTCGGCAGCGGTTTCGACGATGCCGTCTTCCAGGCAACGCACGGTTTCCAGGCACAGCGGGATCATCATCCAGTTGATGATGTCTTCGTCGGTGACTTCGCGCTGCTCGTAAACGATCGGCTTGAGCACTTCCAGCACCGCAGGATCGGCCACTTTCTTCTGCTTGCCGCGCTTGTCGGTCTCGTAGGCGTAGAAGCCCTTGCCGTTCTTCTGGCCCAGGCGCTTGGCTTCGTAGAGCACGTCGACGGCCGAGCGACGGTCGTCCTTCATGCGGTCCGGGAAGCCTTCAGCCATCACGTCACGACCGTGGTGACCGGTGTCGATGCCGACCACGTCCATCAGGTAGGCCGGGCCCATCGGCCAGCCGAATTTTTCCATGATCTTGTCGATACGGACGAAGTCCACACCGGCGCTGACCAGCTTGGCGAAACCGCCGAAGTACGGGAACAGGACGCGGTTGACCAGGAAGCCCGGGCAGTCGTTGACCACGATCGGGTTCTTGCCCATTTTCTTGGCGTAGGCAACGGTGGTGGCAACAGCCAGCTCGCTGGACTTCTCGCCACGGATCACTTCCACCAGCGGCATCATGTGCACCGGGTTGAAGAAGTGCATGCCGACGAAGTTTTCCGGACGCTTGAGGGCTTTGGCCAGCAAGGTGATGGAAATGGTCGAGGTGTTGGACGCCAGGATGGTGTCCTCTTTGACCTGATCTTCCACTTCAGCCAGTACGGCTTGCTTGACCTTAGGGTTCTCGACGACCGCTTCGACCACCAGGTCCACGTGACCGAAATCACCGTAGGACAGGGTTGGACGAATGCCGTTGAGCACTTCAGCCATTTTCGCGGCGGTCATCCGACCTTTATCAACGCGGCCAACCAGCAGTTTGGCGGCTTCCGCCAGACCCTGCTCGATACCGTGCTCGTTGATGTCCTTCATCAGGATCGGCGTACCTTTGGAAGCCGACTGATAGGCGATACCGCCACCCATGATGCCGGCGCCGAGTACAGCGGCCTGCTTCACGTCCTTGGCGATTTCGTCGTAGGCCTTGGCCTTTTTCTTCAGTTCCTGATCGTTCAGGAACAAGCCGATCAAGCTCTGCGCGGCAGAGGTCTTGGCCAGCTTGACGAAACCGGCAGCTTCAATTTCCAGCGCCTTGTCGCGACCGAAGTTTGCGGCTTTCTGGATAGTCTTGATCGCTTCAACCGGCGCCGGGTAGTTCGGGCCAGCCTGACCGGCCACGAAACCTTTGGCGGTTTCGAAAGCCATCATTTGTTCGATGGCGTTCAGCTTCAGCTTTTCCAGCTTCGGCTGGCGCTTGGCCTTGTAGTCGAACTCGCCGGAAATGGCGCGCTTGATCAGTTCCAGCGCAGCGTCCTGCAGCTGCTCTGGAGCAACCACTGCGTCGACAGCACCGACTTTCAGCGCGTCTTCAGGACGGTTTTCCTTGCCGGCGGCAATCCACTCGATGGCGTTGTCGGCACCGATCAGACGCGGCAGGCGCACAGTACCGCCGAAGCCCGGGTAGATGCCCAGCTTGACTTCCGGCAGACCGATCTTGGCCTGGGTGGACATGACGCGGTAGTCCGCCGCCAGGCACATTTCCAGACCGCCACCCAACGCGATGCCGTTGATCGCGGCGACGGTCGGGACGTTGAGGTCTTCGAAATCGCTGAAAATCTTGTTGGCTTCGAGGTTGCCAGCAACAAGTTCTGCATCCGGCAGCTTGAAGTTGTCGACAAATTCGGTGATGTCGGCGCCGACGATGAACACGTCCTTGCCACTGCTGACGATCACGCCCTTGATCGAAGCATCTGCCTTGATGGTGTCTACGGCCTGACGCAGTTCGTTCAGGGTTAGACGGTTGAACTTGTTGACGGACTCACCCTTGAGGTCGAACTTCAGTTCGACGATGCCACTTTCAAGAGCCTTAACCGTGATGGCTTTACCTTCGTAAATCATCAACTGATCTCCACGATATGGAAGCTGAACAGTACACGTCGGACGCAGGCGAATGGCTCGGCAGGGACGTTGATCGTCAATGCTACGCCCATTCCCCCGGCACACCCGCCAACGCGATAGTCGGGATTCTGTAGGAGCGATCTGAAATACAAACGCTCAATTCATACGCCCGTTTGATTTGGGTACGTCACCTTCACGGAATTTCCGACAATTGTCAATCGCCTGAAAAACGGGTTGAAACGCGACTTTCCGGTCATTTCCGTACTGCGAGGACCTTAAACACGCCGAAGCATGCAAGGTCATTCATAGAATCAATTGTTAGAAAAGTCGCCCTAACTTCGCTGCGGCCCGTGTTTAACAAGCTACGCTGGCGAAACCAGGGGAAAAAGTTGAACGCTTTGGCGAACGCCCAGCGTAAGATCAGCCCACACCGTTTTACCGGCCTGCCTGGCGCCGCAGGCTGCGATCTTTTGATCCTGCTTGTAAAAATCAACGTCAAAAGATCGCAGCCTGCGGCAGCTCCTACGGGTATCGGGTTTCAGGCGAGGGCTTTGAGGGTCGCGTCGATTTGTTGCAACACCTCGGCCTCGCCCTTCTCGCCCCAATACAAGGCGATTATTTGCTTGTCGGCCTCGACCTTGAAGACATTGCCTGGCAATTTTTCGAAATGATCGAGCAGCGCCCGATCTTCACAGATTTCCTGCCATTGATTCACCCAGACACCCGGTGATTTTTGCCAGTAACTCCAGCACGCCGGCTGACTGCCACGCCGCGGACGATGGTACTGGGCGCAGGGGCTCGGTGGCTCCTGGCTAAGCCAGTGCGGCCATTCCTGGGGCGCCAGTTGCATGGCCAGGCCGATGCGCCGGGCCTCCATCCGCAGGGCGATGCGCCCACTCTGGGCACGCGAGGGGCGCAACCATGCCAGCGGACTGAGTACCACCAGCAGGATTGACAGCACTATCCAGACCGTCATATCTGTACTCCCGAATTTGAATGAGCCCATTGTGTCACTTTGGAACCAATGCGCTTGAAACCAGCCATACTTACCAATATTGCAACCCTCAGGAGGAGCACCTCATGCCCTACAACCATATTCTGGTCGCTGTAGATCTGACCGAAGAGTGCGACCCTGTGATCCACCGCGCTCGCGAACTGTCGGTGAGCAATGGCGCGAAATTGTCGCTGGTGCACATTGTCGAGCCGATGGCCATGGCCTTCGGCGGTGACGTGCCGATGGACCTGTCACAACTGCAACAGCAGCAGTTCGATCAGGCCAAGGAGCGCCTTGACCGCCTGAAGCACAAATACTCAGAGCTTGAGAGCTCCAATTGCCACCTCACCTACGGCCAGCCACGCCAGGAAATCCATCACTTCGCCAAGGAACAGCAATGCGATCTGATCGTGGTCGGCAGCCATGGCCGGCATGGCCTGGCACTGCTGCTGGGCTCCACCGCCAATGACGTACTGCATGGCGCGCCTTGCGATGTGCTGGCAGTGCGTCTGCAGAACAAATCCTGAAGTTGTAGGTACCCCCCTGTGGGAGCGAGCTTGCTCGCGATGGGGCACTGTCAGTCGATATCAATGTTGACTGACAGGCCGCCATCGCGAGCAAGCTCGCTCCCACATTGAAACCGTAACAACCTTCAAATCTTCATACGAAAAGCCCGGCGTTCATCACTGAGCGCCGGGCTTTTTTTATTGCGGGATCAATCAGGCATCCAGCTCGGCCCAACGCTCGACCATGATGTCGAGTTCAGCCTGCAACTGCGACAGCTGGGCGATCACCGCAGCGGTTTCGGCAGCAGGACGCAGGTAGAAACCGGCATCCGCCATCTGCGCCTCAACGGCGGCAATCTGCTGCTCCATGGCTTCGATCTGCCCCGGCAACGCTTCCAGCTCGCGCTGCAACTTGTAGCTGAGCTTCTTCTTCGCCACTGGCGCTTCGACGACTTCCGCAACCGGCGCAGGTTCGGCCTTCACCACGGCGGAGTTCAGGTCGGCCTTGCCGGATTTGCTCTCGGTCACGCCCAGCAGGCGCGGCGAGCCGCCCTGACGCAGCCAGTCCTGGTAGCCACCGACGTACTCACGAACCTTGCCTTCACCTTCGAAGACCAGGGTGCTGGTGACCACGTTGTCGAGGAATGCCCGGTCGTGGCTGACCATCAGTACGGTGCCGTTGAAGGTCAGCAAGACCTCTTCGAGCAATTCGAGGGTTTCAACGTCGAGGTCGTTGGTCGGTTCGTCGAGTACCAGCAGGTTCGCCGGCTTGCTGAACAGCTTGGCCAGCAACAGACGGGCACGCTCACCACCGGACAGCGCCTTGACCGGCGTGCGGGCACGCTGCGGGCTGAACAGGAAGTCGCCGAGGTAGCTCAGCACGTGGCGGCTCTGGCCGTCGATATCGATGAAGTCGCGACCTTCGGCCACGTTGTCGATCACGGTTTTTTCCAGATCCAGCTGATGGCGCAACTGGTCGAAGTAGGCGACATCAATCCTGGTGCCCTCTTCCACTTTGCCGCTGGTTGGCTGCAGGCCGCTGAGCATCAGCTTCAGCAACGTGGTCTTGCCGGTACCGTTGGCGCCGAGCAGACCGATACGGTCGCCGCGCTGCAGCACCATGGAGAAGTCCTTGATCAGGAACGGCCCGCCCGGGTGAGCGAAGCTCACATTCTCGAGCACCATGACCTGCTTGCCGGACTTGTCGGCGGTATCCAGCTGAATGTTGGCCTTGCCGGTACGCTCACGACGCTCGCTACGCTCGACGCGCAAGGCTTTCAGTGCACGGACACGACCTTCGTTACGGGTACGACGGGCCTTGATGCCCTGGCGAATCCACACTTCTTCCTGGGCCAGGCGTTTGTCGAACAGCGCGTTGGCAGTGGCTTCGGCAGCGAGTTCAGCTTCCTTGTGTACGAGGAAACTGGCGTAGTCGCCGTTCCAGTCGATCAGGCCGCCGCGATCCAGTTCGAGGATGCGGGTTGCCAGGTTCTGCAGGAAAGAACGGTCGTGCGTGATGAACAGCACGGCGCCCTGGAAATCCTTCAGCGCTTCTTCAAGCCAGGCGATGGCACCGATGTCCAGGTGGTTGGTCGGTTCGTCGAGCAGCAGCAGGTCCGGCTCGGACACCAGGGCCTGGGCCAGCAGGACGCGACGACGCCAGCCGCCGGACAATTCGGCGAGGGTCTTGTCGGCCGGCAGTTGCAGGCGGCTGAGGGTGCTGTCGACCAGGGTCTGCAAGCGCCAGCCATCGCGGGCTTCGAGGTCGTGCTGGACGTGCATCAGTTTGTCCAGATCGGCGTCGGTAACGATGTTCTGGCTCAGGTGGTGATATTCGGCGAGCAAGGCGCCAACGCCGTCCAGGCCTTCGGCGACCACGTCGAATACTGTCCGCTCGTCGGCCACCGGCAATTCTTGCGGCAATTCGCCAATCTTGAGCCCTGGTGCGCGCCAAACGGAGCCGTCATCGGGCTTCTGGTCGCCCTTGACGAGCTTCATCATGCTGGACTTGCCAGTGCCATTGCGGCCGATGATGCACACCCGCTCACCACGGGCGATCTGCCAGGACACCTTGTCCAACAACGGCATAGCGCCGAAAGCAAGGGACACATCGCTGAATTTGAGCAGGGTCATGAGCTTCTCCAAAAACCGGGCGCGCATTCTACCTGACTTGAGGCTTCAGAAGGCCGGCAATTTCACTCCCGTAGCACTCTGCATGACAAATGTTGCGAACTGATGCGGGAAGACCCGCAAAGCTTTCGCCGGCTGCTGGCAAAAGGCTAAGCTACAGACAATTCAGTGCGGGCCCGGCCCGCACTTGTCATGATTTCTCTGCACGGATGTCTCATGCGCAGTCGCCTTTTCAATCTTTTATCTGCTTTTTTACTGTCTGCCGCTGCCGTCCAATCCGCCCAGGCGGTGGACCTGTCCACCCAACGCCAGTATTACGATGAAGCCAAACGCGCCTTGGCCAAAGGCGATAGCGGCCCGTATTTCCGTTACAGCCGGGCCCTCGCCGATTATCCGCTGGAACCCTACCTGGCGTACGACGAACTGACTGCGCGGCTTAAATTCGCGAGCAACGCCGAAATCGAGAAGTTCCTCGCCGAACACGGCGACCTGCCCCAGGCCAACTGGATGAAACTGCGCTGGTTGCGCTGGCTGGCGGACCGGGGCGACTGGGCGACCTTCGTCAAGTACTACGACCCGAAAATGAACTTTACCGAACTGGACTGCCTGAACGCGCAGTACCAGCTCAGCCACGGTCTCAAGGCCGAAGGCAACGCCAATGCGGAAAAGCTCTGGCTGACCGGCAAGTCCCAACCCGACGCCTGTGACACGCTGTTCGGCATGTGGGCCGCCGAAGGCCAGTTGACCGAGCAAAAACGCTGGGAACGCGCGAAGCTTGCCGCCCAGGCGCGCAACTACCCACTGGCCAACAGCCTGGTCAACGGCATGACCACCCTCGCCCCTCGCGGTCGCTTGCTGGTGGATGTCGCGCAAAAACCGGAACTGCTCAACCAGCCGTCACGCTTCACCCCGGCCGATGAAGCCATGTCCGACGTGGTCAGCCTCGGCCTGCGCCGCCTGGCTCGCCAGGACCCGGACAAGGCCATGGACCTGCTCGACGGTTACGCCAGCAGCATGCACTTCTCCCGGGATGAAAAAGTGGCGATCGCCCGGGAAATCGGGCTGACCCTCGCCAAACGTTTCGACGGCCGAGCTCTGGACGTCATGACCAAATACGATCCGGAACTGCGCGACAACACGGTTTCCGAATGGCGTCTGCGCCTGCTCCTGCGCCTGGCGCGCTGGGAGGATGCCTACCAGTTGACCCGCCGCCTGCCCCAGGACCTGGCCACCACCAACCGCTGGCGCTACTGGCAGGCCCGCAGCCTGGAGCTGGCGCAACCGCAGAACCCGGAAGCGCAGACGCTCTTTAGAAGCCTGGCCCGCGAACGCGACTTCTATGGTTTCCTCGCCGCCGATCGCTCGCAGTCGCCCTACTCGCTGCTCAACAAGCCGCTGGTGCTCAGCCAGGCCACCATCAACAAGGTGCGCAACACGCCCGGCGTGCGCCGCGCCCTGGAATTGCACGCCCGCGGGCAGATCGTCGATGGCCGCCGTGAGTGGTACTACGTCAGCCGTCACTTCAGCCGCGACGAAATGGTCGCCCAGGCCAAACTGGCCTACGACCTGAAATGGTACTTCCCGGCGATCCGCACCATCAGTCAGGCGCAGTATTGGGATGACCTGGATATCCGCTTCCCGATGGCTCACCGCGAGACCCTGGTCCGTGAAGCGAAGAACCGCGGCCTGCATCCGAGCTGGGCGTTCGCCATCACCCGCCAGGAAAGCGCATTCATGGACGACGCTCGCTCCGGGGTCGGCGCCTCGGGCCTGATGCAACTGATGCCGGCCACCGCCAAGGAAACCGCACGCAAGTTCAGCATTCCCTATAGCTCGCCACAGCAACTGCTGGATCCGGACAAGAACATCCAGCTTGGCGCTGCATACCTGAGCCAGGTGCACAGCCAGTTCAACGGCAACCGCGTCCTCGCGTCTGCCGCCTACAACGCCGGCCCGGGCCGCGTTCGCCAATGGCTGCGCGGCGCGGATCACTTGAGTTTTGACGTGTGGGTGGAAAGCATTCCGTTCGACGAAACCCGCCAATACGTGCAAAACGTGCTGTCGTATTCGGTGATCTATGGCGCGAAGCTCAACTCACCGCAGCCGATCGTGGACTGGCATGAGCGGTATTTTGATGATCAATAAGAGGGGCAGCGGCAAGCTTTAAGCTACAAGCCGCAAGCTGTTCTGGTTAACCGCAATAAAAATGCCCGCATTGAAAGATGTGGGCATTTTTATTGCGCTTTTCTTAGCCGGTTATTGGGTCGGAAACAGCATTCTGCCCATCACTGAACTGCAACGCCGCCAACCGCGCATACAAGGCATTGCTGGCGATAAGCTCCTGATGCGTGCCCACCGCCACCAGTTTTCCCTGATCCATCACCGCGATTCGGTCGGCGTTTTTCACCGTGGCCAGGCGATGGGCGATCACCAGGGTGGTTCGGTTTTTCATCAGGCTCGGCAGCGCCTGCTGGATCAGGTGTTCGCTCTGGGCATCAAGGGCGCTGGTGGCTTCGTCCAGAAGCAGGATCGGGGCGTCCACCAGCAACGCACGGGCGATGGCCAGGCGCTGGCGCTGACCACCCGACAAGCCGAGCCCCCCATCCCCCAGATGCGTCTGGTAACCGTTGGGCATGGCCTCGATAAAGTCATGGGCGTAAGCGATTTTTGCCGCTTCCTGTACCTCGGCCAGGGTCGCCTTCGGATTGCCGTAGCGAATGTTTTCTTCAATGCTGCCGAAAAACAGCGCCGGGGTTTGCGACACCAGGGCGAAGCAGCGACGCAGGTCCAGCGGATCGAGTTGAGTCAACGGCACGCCATCGAGCAGGATGCGTCCCTCGGCCGGGTCGTAAAAACGCAGCAGCAAGTCATACACCGTCGATTTGCCGGCCCCTGATGGCCCGACCAGCGCCAGCGTCTCACCGGCATTGACGGTCAGGCTCAACCCGTCGACGGCATAGCTTTGCGGCCGCGACGGGTATGAAAAACGCACATTGTGCAGCTGCAGGTGGCCGTCGACCCGTTCCGGCAGTTTCACTGCGCCTGCCACCGGCGCCAGGATGATGTTTTCCGAACGCAGCAACTCGGCAATCCGCTCGGCCGCACCGGCTGCCCGCTGCAGTTCGCCAATCACTTCGCTCAAGGTGCCAAACGCGCTGCCGACGATCAGGCTGTAGAACACGAATGCCGCCAGCTCGCCAGCGGAAATTCGCCCGGCGATGACGTCCATGCCGCCGACCCAGAGCATCACCCCGACCGCACCCAAGACCAATACGATCACCAGGGTAATCAGCCAGGCCCGCTGGAAGATGCGCTTGCGTGCGGTGTTGAACGCCTCTTCCACCGTCACGGCAAACCGTCGCTCGTCCTGAGCCTGATGGTTGTAGGCCTGCACGGTCTTGATCTGCCCCAGGGTTTCCGACACATAACTGCCGATATCGGCAATCCGGTCCTGACTCAGGCGTGAGAGGTTACGCACCCGGCGACCGAAGATCAGGATCGGCGCGATCACCAGGGGCAAGGCAACCACCACGATGCTGGTGAGTTTGGGGTTGGTGATGAACAACAGGACGATCCCGCCGATCACCATCAACAGATTGCGCAAGAACAACGACAGCGAAGAGCCGATGACCGATTGCAGCAGCGTGGTATCGGCGGTCAGGCGGGACTGGATTTCCGAGCTGCGATTGTCTTCGTAAAACCCCGGGTGCAAGTAAATCAGATGATTGAACACATTGCGCCGGATATCGGCGACGCAGCGCTCGCCGATCCACGACACCAGGTAAAACCGTGCAAACGTACCGATCGCCAGCCCCATCACCAGCAACATGAACAGTGTGATGGACTGATTGAGCAGATGCGGTGACTGGGTCATGAACCCCTTGTCCACCAGCAGGCGGATGCCCTGCCCCATGGACAAGGTGATGCCCGCGGTGGCGATCAACGCCAGCAAGGCGCCAAAGGCCTGCCAGCGATACGGCGCGATGAAACGGCTGGCCAGGCGAATGGCACGGCGGTGACGGGCAGAGAGCATCGTAATCATCCTGGACAAGGCAGTCATTAGGGTCAGCCTATACCGCTCAATGGGGTGGCTCGCTGCAAATCACAATGAGTCAGGTTAATTATGTCCACCAACACTAGAGGCTAGACGCTATTGGTCTAAAGTTCGGGTAGCCACGCGAAGGCATTTCTGCTGGACTGTTTCTGTCCCCCCGGAAAGATCGCAGGGAGTTGTCATAGCCCGGTCACCTGGCGGTTCTACAGTAAGCAAACAACCTGATGAGGAGACAGGCCATGTCCTTGCAACACAGCAGCGATGACAAGATTCAAGTGATCCGCACGCAACCAGACCAGTCTCTGGGTTGCTCGATTATTGACGAGCAGGGTCGCGAAGTACCGATCACTGAAAAAATGATCCAGAAAGCTTGCAGCGAACTGGAAAAGCGATTGGTCAAACCTGCCGAACAAAAGTGATATAGCCACGGTCTTCTTGACCCGGCCCATTGTTGGCCGGGTTTTTTATGCCTGTTGCCCTGATATTGTGTTGCGGTCTATCAGATTGCCGTCGCGCCCAGCGCCGCCACAATCCTCTGTAACTCAGGCGCATCCCCGTCGATCCGCACCTGCAACCCGTCGATCTCACGGCGCAACGGGTATTGCTTGCGCAGCACATCGAATGCCGCACGCTGCTCGCTGACACTGCCGACCAGGCTGCGACGGAAATCCGCATCGTCACGACGCGGGTCATACACGCCACGGCACAGCATCGCCAACGCCCAGGCCGGGTCACTTTGCCCATTCAGGGTCACGTGCGACAGCCACGGTGCCGGCAGCAAATCGCTCAGGCTGACGCGGGCCGGTTGCCCGAGGAAATCACAATAGGCCTGATAAATCTGCGCAGTCCCCCGCTGCTTGCCGTCGAGGCTGTAACCGGCAATGTGCGGCGTTGCCAGCACACACAGTTCGGCCAGCGCCACGTCGACTTCAGGTTCGCCTTCCCAGACATCGAGCACCGCTTGCAGGTCTTCGCGCTCCAGCAGCACATCGCGCAGGGCCGCGTTGTTCACCACCGGTCCGCGACTGGCATTGATCAGCCAGGTGCCGGGCCTGAGTTGGTTCAGGCGTTTTTCATCGAGCAAATGCCAGGTCGATTGCTGACCCTGCTTGGTCAGCGGCGTGTGCAGGCTGATGACATCGCACTCTTCGATGATCTGCTCAAGGCTGACATAGTCACCGCCCTCAGCCGCCTGCCGTGGTGGATCGCACACCAGCACCTTCCAGCCCAGGCCTTGCAGAACCTTGATCAGCCGCCCGCCCACTTCGCCAGCACCGACCACGCCGTAGGTACGCCGGGTCAGGTCGACGCCTTCGATTTCGGCCAGGGTCAGCAAGCTGCCGAGCACATAGTCGACCACGCCGCGGGCATTGCAGCCCGGTGCGCTGGACCAGGTGATACCGGCCTGTTGAAAGTAATCCAGGTCCAGATGATCGGTGCCGATGGTGCAGGTACCGACAAAACGCACCTTGCTGCCTTCGAGCAGCGCGCGATTGACGTTGGTCACCGAACGCACCAACAGCACATCGGCCTGCTCGACCGTGGCACGGTCGATGGAACGACCCGGCACCCGGCGGATTTCACCGAAGCCTTCGAAGAAGGCATCGAGCAGGGGGATATTTTCGTCGGCAACAATCAGCATGGCAGGCTCCTTTGGCGGATCGGCAGTGTAGGCGTAGATGGCTGTACTGGGCCAGCACGCTTTAATCCCCTTGATTTGAACCACACCCGCTCCCACAGATGTTTGATTACAAATCCGCAACACGGGTCTTTTCCTGACTGGCGCGTCAACGCGTAGAATGCGCGCCTGCGCTTCGCAAACTTTTGGACGTTTCGCCCTTGAATTCCGTAACTGACCGCCCTGCTGCCCTCACCCTCTCCCGCCCGGCCCGGATTCGCCTGGAGCTAAAGACACTGCTTGGCCTGGCGATGCCGATCATGATCGCCCAACTGGCGACCACTGCCATGGGCTTCGTCGATGCGGTGATGGCCGGCCGATTCAGTCCTCGCGACCTTGCGGCGGTTGCCTTGGGCAACTCGATCTGGGTTCCGGTCTTTCTACTGATGACCGGCACCCTGCTGGCCACCACACCAAAAGTCGCCCAACGTTTCGGTGCCGGCACCCACAGTGAAATCGGTCCACTGGTTCGACAGGCGTTGTGGCTGGCATTGCTGGTCGGGCTCCTGGCAACGACTGCATTGCTGAACGCCGAACCCATTCTGCACATCATGAAGGTTGACCCGCAGCTGATCGGTCCGTGCATGCAATACCTGAACGGTATCGCCAGCGGCCTTCCCGCCACAGCTTTCTATTGCGTATTGCGCTGTTTCAGTGACGGCCTGGGCCGCACCCGCCCGGCCATGGTGTTGGGTCTGTGTGGTCTGGCCCTGAACATTCCACTGAACTACATCTTCATTTATGGCCACTTTGGCGTCCCGGCCATGGGTGGCGTCGGCTGTGGCTGGGCCACCGCCATCGTCATGTGGGTGATGACCCTGGGCATGGCCGGATGGGAGCGCTGGGCACCGGCTTATAAATCGAGTCAATTGTTCAGCCGTTTCGACTGGCCACAGTGGTCGGTAATCAAACGCCTGCTGGGCATCGGCCTGCCCATCGGCATCGCGGTGTTCGCCGAGTCGAGCATCTTCGCCGTGATTGCCCTGCTGATCGGCAGCCTCGGCGCCACTGTGGTGGCCGGGCATCAGATAGCACTGAACTTCAGCTCACTGGTGTTCATGATCCCCTACTCCCTCGGCATGGCCGTAACGGTTCGTGTCGGCCAGGCCCTTGGCCGTCAGGAACCGCGCGAGGCACGCTTCGCTGCCGGGGTCGGCATGGGCACCGCGCTGGCCTACGCGTGCCTTTCGGCGAGCATGATGCTGTTGATGCGCGAACACATTGCCGCGATCTACACGGCAGACCCGACCGTGATCCGGGTGGCGGCGATGCTGATTGTGTATTCGGCGCTGTTCCAGTTTTCCGACGCGATCCAGGTGACCGCCGCCGGTGCATTGCGCGGTTATCAGGACACCCGGGTGACGATGTTCCTGACACTGTTCGCGTACTGGGGGATCGGTTTGCCGGTAGGCTACGCCCTCGGCCTGACCGACTGGTTCGGCGCTCCGAGCGGGCCGAGCGGCCTGTGGCAGGGCTTGATCGTGGGCTTGAGCTGCGCCGCGCTGATGCTCTCGGTCCGCCTGGCGCGCAGTGCGCGCAAGCGGATCCGCATCAGCCATTCACCGGGCTGAACACAAAAAAAAGACCTGCACATGCAGGTCTTTTTTTATGTCCGTTAAACGGACTTCTTGCGAATCCAGTAGAGGTAGGTGCCCTCATCTTCGTGCTGCGCCACCAGTTCGTGGTCAAGAAACACACAGAACTTGGGAATGTCGCGACGGGTCGACGGGTCAGTGGCGATCACCTTGAGCAGACCGCCGGGCACCAGGTCACGGATGTGCTGGTGCAGCATCATCACCGGCTCGGGGCAGTTGAGGCCGGTGGCGTCGAGGGTGCCGTCTACCGGCGTATCAAGCATTTCACTCATGATTCACTCCTGAAACTGACCGGCATTGTCGCGCATTGCCGGGTGTAACGTCATCTATGGCATAACGCCGTACCCTGTGGGAGCGAGCTTGCTCGCGATGGCGTCAGGTCAGTCAACATTGATTTCAACTGACCCACCGCTATCGCGAGCAAGCTCGCTCCCACAGGGACTTGCGTGATCAGCGGGATTTCGGCTTCTTCACGTCGAGTCGACGCAAATGGCAAGTCACTTCCTCGCGGTCGTGGTACAGCTGCTTGCAGCCAATCTCGACCTTGATGCCCCGGGCCTTGAAGCCATCGGCAATGCGCTCGAGCAAGCGCTTCACTTCGGCATAGCGCTGTTTCATCGGCAGCTTGAGGTTGACCACCGCCTCGCGGCAATGCCCCTCGCCAATCCACTCTTCCAGCATCGCGGCGTTGCGCGCCGGCTTCTCGACGATGTCGCAGACCATCCAGTCCACCGGTTGCTTGGGCTTGAAGGTGAAACCATCGGCCATCAGATGTTGCACCAGCCCCGTGTCCATCAGGCTTTCGGCCATCGGGCCGTTGTCGATGGCGGTCACCAGCATGCCGCGGTTGACCAGTTGCCAGGTCCAGCCGCCGGGAGCGGCTCCCAGGTCAACGCCGGTCATGTCGCTGTGCAGGCGCTCGTCCCACTGGTCGCGCGGGATGAAGTGGTGCCAGGCCTCTTCCAGTTTGAGGGTCGAACGGCTCGGTGCCTCGCGGGGGAATTTCAAACGAGGAATGCCCATCGGCCACATGGCCGAGTTATTCGACTCGGCCAGGCCCATGAACACTTCACGACCGCTTTTGAACGTCAGCAGCAAACGCGGCTTGTGCGCGTCTTCCACCAGTTTGCCGGCGGCCATCAGCGCCTTGCGCAGATGAACTTCGAATTTCTTGCAGAAGTTCGACAGTTCCTTGCCATCGTTGGTGTCGACCATTTCCAGCCACAGGCTGCCGCACAGAGGAAAGTCCGCCATATGCGCGAGGATCACGCTGATACGGTCGGTTTCCGGCAGATCGATGAAGATCCCCCGGGCCCACTGGCGCGGGAAGATCAGCTCGGCGAAACGCTGCCCGCGCATCAGGCGCTCGGCGCCGTCTTCTTCGGTGCAGACGAATTCGGCGCAAGCCGTGGCGGCTTTGGCCTTGGCATAGCCGGCCACGTTCAACCGCGCCGCAAGGTCGGAAATCTCGGAACAGACTTCGCCTTCGAAGCCCGGCCGGCAATGCATGAATAGGGTGTTCATTCTTACTCCTGGGCAGATGGCGAGGAAATTCAGCCACTGCGCGATGCCCAGGCTTGCGCTAAAGCAAAGCCTGTCACGAAAACCGGCGCATGATAGCCGAGATCGGAACCTGGAGCTTGTCCATAGAGTCCAGTTATTAGCCAGCTACTGAAAACAGGGCTAGTTTTAATGCTCTGCCCGTCCCCTCTGTCCGTAGCCGTGCGGACTCAAAGGAGTGATCGCAATGCCGTCCCTCGATAGCCTGAAAACACTCAAGACCCTGCAAGTCGGCAACAAGACCTACCACTACTTCAGCCTGCCCGATGCCGCCAAAAGCCTGGGCGATCTGGACAAGTTGCCGATGTCGTTGAAAGTACTGCTGGAAAACCTGCTGCGCTGGGAAGACGAAAAAACCGTCACCGGCGCCGACCTCAAGGCCCTGGCCGCGTGGCTCAAGGAGCGTCGCTCCGACCGCGAAATCCAGTACCGCCCGGCGCGGGTGCTGATGCAGGACTTCACCGGCGTGCCGGCGGTGGTCGACCTGGCCGCCATGCGCGCGGCGATGGCCAAGGCCGGCGGCAATCCGCAGCGGATCAACCCGCTGTCGCCGGTGGACCTGGTAATCGACCACTCGGTGATGGTCGACAAGTTCGCCAGCAGCAGTGCCTTCGAGCAGAACGTCGACATTGAGATGCAGCGCAATGGCGAGCGTTATGCGTTCCTGCGCTGGGGCCAGAGCGCCTTCGACAATTTCAGCGTGGTGCCGCCGGGCACCGGGATTTGCCACCAGGTGAACCTGGAATACCTCGGCCGCACGGTCTGGACCAAGGACGAGGACGGCCGCACCTACGCCTTCCCCGACACCCTGGTGGGCACCGATTCCCACACCACCATGATCAACGGCCTCGGCGTGCTCGGCTGGGGCGTCGGCGGTATCGAGGCGGAAGCGGCGATGCTCGGGCAACCGGTGTCGATGCTGATTCCGGAAGTCATCGGTTTCAAACTCACCGGCAAGCTCAAGGAAGGAATCACCGCCACCGACCTGGTGCTGACCGTCACCCAGATGCTGCGCAAAAAAGGCGTGGTGGGCAAATTCGTCGAGTTCTACGGCGACGGCCTGGCCGATCTGCCGCTGGCCGACCGCGCGACCATCGCCAACATGGCCCCGGAATACGGCGCCACCTGCGGTTTCTTCCCGGTAGACGACGTCACGCTGGAGTACCTGCGCCTGTCCGGCCGGCCCCTCGAAACGGTGCAACTGGTCGAGGCCTACAGCAAGGCCCAGGGCCTGTGGCGCCTGCCCGGCCAGGAACCGGTGTTCACCGACAGCCTGGCGCTGGACATGGGCCGCGTCGAAGCCAGCCTCGCCGGGCCGAAACGCCCACAAGACCGGGTTTCGCTGCCGAATGTAGCGCAAGCCTTCAGTGACTTCATCGACCACCAATTCAAACCCACCAGCAAGGAAGAAGGCCGCCTGGAAAGTGAAGGCGGTGGCGGCGTCGCCGTCGGCAACGCCGATCTGGCGGGTGAAGCGGATTACCAACACGAAGGCCAGACCTATTGCCTGAAAAACGGCGCGGTGGTGATTGCCGCGATCACCTCCTGCACCAACACCTCCAACCCGAGCGTGATGATGGCGGCCGGGCTGGTGGCGAAGAAGGCCGTGGAAAAAGGCCTGAAACGCAAACCCTGGGTGAAGAGCTCGCTGGCGCCCGGTTCGAAAGTGGTCACCGACTACTACAACGCGGCCGACCTGACTCGCTACCTCGACGAATTGGGCTTTGCCCTGGTCGGCTATGGCTGCACCACCTGCATCGGTAACTCGGGGCCGCTGCCGGAGCCCATCGAAAAAGCTATTCAGAAAGCCGACCTGACCGTGGCTTCGGTGCTGTCGGGTAACCGCAACTTTGAAGGCCGGGTGCATCCGCTGGTGAAAACCAACTGGCTGGCCTCGCCGCCATTGGTGGTGGCCTATGCACTGGCCGGCACCGTGCGTATCGACATCAGCCGCGAACCCTTGGGCGAAGGCAAGGACGGTCAACCGGTTTATCTGCGCGATATCTGGCCGAGCAGCAAGGAAATCGCCGACGCGGTGAGTCAGGTCAACACCGCCATGTTCCACAAGGAATACGCCGAAGTGTTTGCCGGTGACGCGCAATGGCAGGCAATTGAAGTCCCGCAGGCGGCGACCTATGTCTGGCAGGACGACTCGACTTACATCCAGCATCCGCCGTTCTTCGACGACATCGGTGGCCCGCCGCCAGTGGTCAAGGATGTCTGTGCAGCGAACATTCTCGCGTTGCTCGGCGACTCGGTGACCACCGACCACATCTCACCGGCCGGCAACATCAAGGCCGACAGCCCGGCAGGGCAATACCTGCGCGACAAAGGCGTGGAGCCGCGGGACTTCAACTCCTACGGCTCGCGGCGTGGCAACCATGAAGTGATGATGCGCGGCACCTTTGCCAACATCCGCATACGCAACGAAATGCTCGGCGGCGAGGAAGGCGGCAACACCATCTACATTCCGACCGGGGAAAAAATCCCGATCTACGACGCCGCCATGCGCTACCAAGCCACCGGCACCCCACTGGTGGTCATCGCCGGCCAGGAATACGGCACCGGCTCCAGCCGCGACTGGGCCGCGAAAGGCACCAACCTGCTCGGCGTCAAAGCCGTCATCGCCGAAAGCTTCGAACGCATCCACCGCTCCAACCTGGTGGGCATGGGTGTGCTGCCGTTGCAGTTCAAGCTGGATCAGAACCGCAAGAGCCTGAACCTGACCGGCCGCGAAACCCTGGACATCCTTGGCCTGACCGGCGTCGAACTGACGCCGCGAATGAACCTGACACTGGTCATCACCCGCGAAAACGGCAGCCGCGAGAAGATCGAGGTGCTGTGCCGCATCGATACCCTCAATGAAGTGGAGTACTTCAAGTCGGGCGGGATTTTGCATTACGTATTGCGGCAATTGATTGCTTCGTAACTGACGAGCAATACACAGACAGACACCGCCTTCGGGCGGTGTTTTTGTTTTTGTCACCTACATCCCTATAATCGCGCGCCGCAATCCCTGTGGGAGCGAGCTTGCTCGCGATCGGTCGTTACATTCAGCATCAATGTTGCCTGACACTCCGTCATCGCGAGCAAGCTCGCTCCCACAGGGGATTAGGGGTGCACAGCGTAATCCCCACACAAGGACTTTACATGCTTGCCCTGCCATGGACTTTTCTGGCCCTGCTCTCCCTCGGCTACGGATTGGCGCTGACCTACGGCCACCTCGATTGGCTGGCGGCAATCTCGGTAATGCTGCTGTTGACCGCAGGCTTCACCGTTCGCCAACAAGTAATCCCTGGACTACGCATCCTCGGCCACGGCCTGTTCATCGTCCTGGCGCTGGCCCTGGCATTGCACTGGCTACCGGGCTTCCACAACGGTCGCGGCATTGCTCTGCAGCGCTTCAGCGAAAACGCCGTGTCGTTTTCCATGTTCCTGAACCTGGACAAACCCCTGATCGGCTTCTGGCTGCTACTGGCCTGCCCGTGGATAGTCGGTCGTCGATCGTTGCGCACCTCCGTGTACGCCACCGTTCTGGCACTGGCATTAAGTGCTGCTCTGGCGCTGGGCGGAGCGCTGCTGATGGGCATCATCGCCTGGGCGCCGAAATGGCCGGACCAGGCCTGGCTATGGATGCTCAACAACCTGTTGCTGGTAACCCTGGTCGAGGAAGCGTTGTTTCGCGGCTATATCCAGGGCGGACTGAGCCGGATCATGAAAACCCTGCCCCAGTGTGAAAACCTCGCCCTGCTGCTGGCGTCTCTGACTTTCGGCCTGGCCCACGCCGGGGCTGGCTGGCAATGGATTGTACTGGCGAGTCTGGCCGGGGTCGGTTACGGCCTCGCCTACCGTTTCGGTGGATTGGGCGCTGCCATCCTCAGCCACTTCGGCTTGAACCTGATGCACTTCGCACTGTTCACCTACCCGATAGCGGGATAGTCACCGCGACGAACCAAACAACCGTATGACAGAAAGTAATAGCCGAGCCTTGACCCTCCCCCCCCTACACCACTAGAGTGCACGCTTTTAAATGGCCCCGGTAGCAATAAGCCACCGGAGATAGCCGTACAGTTGCGCGGGAACGGAATCCACACGCCTTCTCCTTCCTCCTGCCTGTGCGGTTTTCACACTTGATATCGCAACTTGCGCAGCCCCTATGTTCAATAAAATCCTGGTCGTTTGCATCGGCAACATCTGCCGAAGCCCCACCGTCGAGGCCCTGCTGAAAAGCAGACTGGCCGAGCGCGGCATTGATGTGAGTTCAGCAGGCATTCACGCCCTGGTGGACAAACCCATGGACAGCACCGCACTGGAAGTCTTGCGCGAACACCATGGCGACCACCCGGACCACAAAGGCCGGCAACTGACCCGCGAACTGCTGCAACAGGCTGACCTGATCCTCACCATGGAAACAGGCCACGTTAAACGCATCGTGCAAATGGCACCGGAAGCCCAGGGTAAAACGTTCCTGCTGGGCAAGTGGCAGAACAACCAGGAAATCCCCGACCCCTATCGCCAACAGAAGGTCGCCTTCGAACACGTCTACCAACTGATGACGCAAGGCGTCGACAGCTGGTCGCAAAAACTATAATCACCCCTTGTAAAAGTACCCCGCATGCAAAGCCCAAACAGCCTCCCCATCCAGGAACACCGCGACGACGATGACGACATCGATCTGCTCGCACTCTTCGGCACCTTGATCGATAGCAAGTGGATCATTGTTGGCATCACCGCGTTCTTTTGCGCGATGGGTGTTGCGTATGCCTTGTTGTCGACGCCGGTTTACCAGGCGAATGCGCTGGTTCAGGTTGAAGAGAAAAAAGGCGGCATGGCTGCGCTGGGCGGCATGGGGGAAATGAGTGAGATGTTCGGCGGAACTTCTCCGGCAGTGACTGAAATTGAGCTGCTTAAATCCCGCGCGGTACTGGGCAAGGCTGTGGAGAACCTGAAACTCGACATTATTGTTGAGCCGAACTATTTCCCGCTGATTGGCCATTTTCTGAGCCGGCGCTTTGAGCCGCTGAGTGAAAACCAGATGGCCTCGCCACTGCTCGGTCTCAACAGCTTCACTTGGGGTGGAGAAAAACTCGATATCTTCCAACTGGAAGTGCCGGATGCTTACCTGGGCAAGGGGTTGACACTACGCTCTGAGGGAAATGGTGCCTTTACTCTGCTGAATGACGATGACGAAGTCCTTCTTCATGGTCAAGCAGGTGAGAAACTGGAGCAAAATGGCTTCAAACTGCAAGTTTCGACACTGAATGCCAACACCGGCGCTCTATTCACTGTTACCAAGCAGCGTCGCCTCAATACCATACTGCAATACCAGGAAGATGTATCGGCCAACGAGCGCGGCAAAGAATCCGGCATCATTGCGCTGTCGTTAGAGAATGAAGATCCAGATCTGGCCAACAAAGTACTGGATGAAATTAACCGTCTTTACGTACTGCAGAACGTGCAGCGTAACTCCGCCGAAGCCGCGCAAAGCCTGGACTTTCTGCGCAGCCAGTTGCCGGATGTGCGCAAACAACTTGAGAAGGCCGAAGGTCAGTTGAATGCCTACCAGAGCAGTGCTCGCTCCGTAGACATCACTATCGAAACCAAAGCTGTACTCGATCAGATCGTAGCCCTGGAAACCCTGATTTCCGAGTTGAAGCTCAAGCAAGCCGAGATGGAGCACCGCTTCACCCGCGAACATCCATCCTACCAGGCACTGATGACCCAAATGGGTCAGCTGGATCAGCAGAAACGCGGGCTGGAAAAGAAGGTTAAAAACCTGCCAGAAACCCAGCAGGAATTACTGCGCCTGACCCGTGACATGCAAGTCACCACCGACATCTACACTCAGTTGCTGAACAAAACCCAGGAGCTGGATATTGTCCGAGCCGGTACGGTAGGTAACGTCCGCGTGATCGACTCGGCGGATGCGAACATCGAAAAACCGGTGAAACCGAAAAAAACGCTGATCGTTTTGATCGCAACGCTGCTCGGCGGCCTGATTGCCGCGGCCTACGTACTGGTTCGTAAAGCGATGAATCGTGGCGTCGAAGACCCAGAGGTCATCGAGCAACTCGGCATCCCGGTTTACGCGTCGATCCCTCTCAGCAAGGGCCAGTCCCAGATTGAAAGTACGTTGAAAGGCAACAACCGCGCGTCTACCGGCTCGCTGTTGCTAGCCGTGAACAACCCTGCCGACCTCGCCGTCGAATCGTTGCGCAGCCTGCGTACCAGCCTGCACTTCGCGACCCTTGAAGCGAAGAACAACATCCTGATGATTTCCGGCCCAAGCCCGGCCGTAGGTAAATCCTTCGTCTCGTGCAACCTGGCCGCGATTATTGCCCAGACCGGACAAAAGGTGCTGCTGGTCGACGCCGACATGCGTAAAGGCTACCTGAACAAAATGTTCCGCTTGGACGTGAGCAACGGCTTGTCCGACCTGCTCGCCGGCAAAATTGACTTGAACAAGGCAACCCACTCCACCGAAGTGGACAACCTGCACGTCATCACCCGCGGGCAAATCCCACCTAACCCGTCGGAATTGCTGATGCACAGCAACTTCACTCAGTTCCTCGAGCAAGTCAGCAGCCAGTACGACCTGGTGATCATCGATACCCCGCCAATCCTCGCAGTGACCGACGCAGCCCTGGTAGGCCGCCAGTCCGGCACGAACCTGATCGTGACCCGTTTCGGCGTAAACGCCGCCAAAGAGATCGCAGTGACCAAGCGCCGCTTCGAACAGAACGGCATCGTGGTCAAGGGTGCAATTTTCAACGCCGTGGAACGCAAGGCTTCAGCGTACGGCTACGGCAGCTACAGCTACTATCAATACGAATACGCCTCGGACAAAAAGTGACACCGGACATCAGGGCAGCGCCGCTGCCCTGATTCACCCATGAGAGCCCTTAGCATGCCTCGCCCGCATCCTCCCCCACGCTGGTACCTGATCCAGTGCAAACCCCGGCAAGACGCCCGCGCCGAGGAAAACCTGATTCGCCAGGGCTTCACTTGCTACCGACCAACCCAACGGATCGAACGTATTCAGCGCGGTCGCCGCAGCACGTCAGTGGAGTCTCTCTTCCCCGGCTACCTTTTTATCCAGCTCGACCAACTCAACGATAATTGGCACCCGATCCGCTCTACCCGCGGAGTAAACCAACTGGTGACGTTCGGTAAACTACCGATTGCGGTCGCTGACGATCTCATCGAGCAATTGCAACAGCAACTCAACGAGGTACCCGTAGAGTCCGCAGCATTCGAACCCGGCGACAGGGTGCGCATCAACCGCGGCAGCTATAAGGAACTGGAAGCGATTTTCCTGGCCCGCGACGGTGCCGAACGCATCGTGATCCTGCTCCAGCTCCTGCATCGCGAACACACCCTCAGCGTCCCGATCGACGCAATAGAAAAAACCTGATCACCCCTATCGTTTTGCTCACCTAAAACAACAAAAATAAATATCAATGACTGACTTGTGAGTGCTGAAATTGCTTGCAATGTCGAACCATGCCCGAACCACAGCAAATCTGACTGAAACCGCTCCTCGCCCAATAAAACGCCACTTTTAATGGATCGATCCTACAAATCCGTCTTCACTTTTCCTACGAACTCAGTAGAATGCACCCTCGGCTGAGGTTAACCACTTCATTCCGGCAGGATGCCTTGCACAGCCCCCGTTGTGCAGCAGTCAAGGAACAGACGCATAGTCCTCTGCTGAGCCATGGCTCGGCCTGCCCGATTGACTCCCTCATCCCCCAAATAAACTGCCAGCGCTCGCGCATCGGCGCATTCGTCGCACCCACGGCGCACGTTCTCAGGAAACCAACGGTCAATCCTGGGGCGGTAGCGTGCCCAAAACCTTGATATTGGCCAAGGCGAGTGCGTTCCCTGTCACGGATAAGGGAACGCCACGACACAGACCGGCTTGTGCCAGAGGCTCAAACAGCAACCAAAGCTGCATGGCGTGAACACTCCAGGCTGCTGGCATACCCAGGAAGGCTATGTCCAAATCGACGCAAGGGAGATTATTGTGATTCGCAAGCGCAACACCACGCTACCAGCCGGTCGCGGTCTTACGTTCTGGACCCAATGGCTTGCCGCAATCTCCGCACTCATCCTCCTGCTCTGTGCACTGGCAACCATCAAGACCGGGGAAGTCGAAGCCCACTACCGCATACTCGCGGCATTCATACTGCTCGGCTCGGTACCCTCCTACTCCATGATGCAGGTCTACCATAAACACCATGGCTATTTGGTAGGACTAGGCCGATTGTTGGCTGGCTGGCTGGTACTACTCTCCGGCTTGACCGTCGTGGCGTTTATCACCAAAACCAGTGAGCTTTTTTCCCGCGAAGTCATCATCATTCTCGCGATTGCCGGTTTCGCACTCCAAGCCTGCCTCTATATGCCGCTGCATAACCTCTCCCGGCGTTACCAGCAAAAGCTGCAAGCCGCCCGCACCTCGCTGATTATCGGCACCGGCGACCTGGCCCAAGAACTCGCGGACAAATTGGTTCGCAATAGAAACGAACCACTGGTTGGCTTGGTAGCCGCGGACGACCAACCCTCGCCCAGCAATGGCCTGTACCCGGTGATTGGCAGCCTTGCCCACCTGCGGGACCTGATCGCAACCCACCAGATTCGGCGCCTCTACATCGCATTGCCGCTGACAGAAGCCGAACAGATCGAAGGCCTGTATATCGACCTGCTGGACTCCAGCGTCGACGTCATCTGGACCCCAGATCTGCAAAGCCTGATCCTGCTCAACCACTCCGTAAGTGATATCGAAGGCCTTCCCGCAATTCACTTGAATGAGAGCCCACTGACGTCCTACCCCACCGCCGCCGCCTCTAAAGCGATAATGGACCGGACCGTAGCACTCATCGCGATCATCCTCCTCAGCCCCGTCCTGCTGGTCACCGCCATCGCCGTCAAATGCTCATCCCCTGGCCCGATCCTGTTCAAACAGAAACGCCACGGCTGGAACGGCAAGATCATCAAGGTCTGGAAGTTTCGCTCGATGCGTATGCACGACGACCAGGAAGTCAAACAGGCCAGTCGTGAAGACCCCCGCATCACCCGTGTCGGCCAATTCATCCGCCGCACTTCCATCGATGAATTGCCACAACTGTTCAATGCCTTGCAAGGCCGCATGTCACTGGTAGGCCCCCGCCCTCACGCCGTGGCGCATAACGATTACTACACAGGAAAAATCGATGCCTACATGGCTCGACACCGAATCAAACCGGGGATTACCGGACTTGCTCAAATCAGTGGTCATCGCGGCGAGACAGAAACCATCGACAAGATGGAAAAGCGTGTAGAGCTGGATCTTGCGTATATTAATAACTGGTCATTGTGGCTGGATATCAAGATATTGATCAAGACGCCGTTCACATTGCTATCGAAAGATATCTATTAAAGAGCTCCACTTCTCACCTGCAGAAGCTTCGCCCCGTCGCGAAATGAAAAACATTGTTTGTAGGAACAATCTTACTCGCGATGCACTGCTTAAGATGCCAATGCATTTAAACCTATTTTACCTTTCCATTCGCTACACGCTCAAAGGGAATCGACATGAAAGTCACAGTTTTCGGCATCGGTTATGTCGGCCTGGTTCAGGGCGCCGTTCTCGCAGAGGTCGGCCACGATGTGGTCTGTATTGATGTCGATGCCAACAAGGTCGAACGCCTAAAGCAAGGCCATATACCAATCTACGAGCCAGGCCTCGAAGCACTAGTAAAAGAAAATCACGCAGCTGGCCGGCTGAATTTCACCACTGATGCAGTAGCAGGCGTAAAACACGGCGAAGTCCAGTTTATTGCCGTGGGCACGCCTCCAGACGAAGACGGCTCAGCCGACCTTAAGTATGTTCTCGCAGTAGCAGAAACTATCGCGCAGCATATGGAAAACCATCAGGTCATAATCGACAAATCTACCGTCCCTGTAGGCACTGCCGACAAGGTCAGCGCTCGTATGACTGAAGTCCTCGCCCAGCGAGGCCGAGATGACTTGATATTTGACGTAGTTTCCAATCCCGAATTCCTCAAGGAGGGCTCAGCCGTCGCCGACTGCATGCGCCCTGACCGTATCATCATTGGTACCAGCAGTTCGAATAGCGAAGAAGTGATGCGCGAGCTATACGCACCCTTCAATCGCAACCATGAAAAGATCATCGTCATGGATGTGCGCAGCGCAGAACTGACCAAGTACGCCGCCAACTGCATGCTGGCTACAAAAATCAGCTTCATGAATGAAATGGCCAACCTCGCGGAAATGCTCGGTGCCGATATCGAGATGGTGCGCCAAGGAATCGGCTCCGACCCACGCATCGGCTACCACTTTCTGTATGCCGGCGCAGGCTACGGCGGTTCCTGCTTCCCGAAAGATGTACAGGCACTAGTCCACACCGCCGACAGCATCGACTTCGATGCCAAACTGCTTAAAGCCGTGGAAAGCCGTAATAACGAACAGAAAACCGTATTATTCAGAAAAGTCCACGGACACTTCAATGGAGAACTGTTCGGCAAGACTTTCGCCCTCTGGGGCCTTAGCTTCAAGCCCAATACCGACGACATGCGCGAAGCGCCAAGCCGTGTATTGCTGAAAGCGCTGTGGAAAGCCGGCGCCAAGGTGCAAGCCTATGACCCGGAAGCCATGGAAGAAACTCAGAGGATCTATGGCAACCGTGATGACCTGAGTCTCTGCGGCACTAAGGAAGCAGCATTAAAAGGTGCGGATGCTTTGGTGATTGTTACCGAGTGGCAAACATTTAAGGCACCAGATTTCGAGCTCATCAAGCAGCAACTAAAAAATCCGATAATCTTTGACGGACGAAACCTCTTTAACCCCAAAAAAATGAGTGCCAAGGGAATCATCTACCGTTCCATCGGCCAAAAAACCGAAAATTGATCAGCATGCAATAAATTATTCAGAGAGCATTATGGCATTTATCACAATAAACTTAACAACAACCGAGTCTCGACAAAATATTTGTGCACAAGCCGTGCTATCTTTGATGCAACAAAGTGTCACGCCAAACAAAATACGAGTTTGGATATCAAGTGAAGCATATCTTTTCGACACGGGATTTCGGGATATCCCGACTTGGGCCGCCGAACTTAACAAAATAAAAAACTTAATAGAAATTTTATGGACAAAAAATACGGGGCCATATCGAAAATTAATTCCAGCCCTGAAAGCAGCAACAGTAGAAGATGTAATCATTACTGCGGACGATGACATAATCTATGGCGAAAAGTGGTTGGAAAAGTTGCTATTATGTTCCGAAAAGAATCCTGACATGATTATCGCAGCTCGCACAAGAGCAATAACATATAATTGGTTCGGAATTCCAAAATCATATATGCACTGGCCAATAATTAGGAAAAACAAAGAAATACCTGACGACTTCGTTATCACACACGGCGGCGGTGCACTTTTCAAAAAAAACTTTATCAGTGAAGCTCTTCTGAACGATGAATCATATTTAACGATCTGCCCAAAAACCGATGACTTATGGTTTTCGATGCTAGCAATGAAGTCATCTAAACACGTTTATGTATGTGCGGATGCTCTCATCGATATTTTTTTCATTTCCCACGAAGAGGGACTCGCCAATCAAAATACACTTACTCAAGCAAGAGGACTCTTAGCAAAAATTTATAACAAACTAGTTTTAAATATACTAGGAAGACTTGGGGTTAAAATTTGCGGCAATGACGACGCCTATAAAAAAATTCAAGCTTACTCAAAATCAATCAATTAAAATAAATACTATAAATACAAATCACAAGACGCTCAATTGAACGCAAAAAAAATAGTCGAATTCTCCCTGGGACCTATCGGCGGCGCTGCCCTTGGGATAATTACATTACCTATTATAGCTTGGAATTATTCAACTGAAGATGTTGGACGAATAGCTATGCTTCAGGTCGTTTCTAGCTTCTGCATTTTGCTGTTTAGTCTAGGATTAGATCAGGCATATGTGCGTGAGTATCATGAAACAGACAACAAATCAACTCTACTAAAGTTAACATTATTTCCCGGCTTATTGCTGCTATCGCTCACTTTGGCCTTTTGTTTTTTGACACCAATCTCTATGTCGAGTGTTCTTTTCTCGATCGATAGTAAGTCGATAAGCGTACTGGTTGGATTGTGCATTTCTACCGCATTTTTCTCCCGCTTTCTCTCTCTAATTTTGCGAATGCAAGAAAGAGGACTGGCTTTTTCTATGAGCCAGATACTACCAAAGTTACTATTTGTCGCCATAATTGGCGCTTATGCTATTTTTTCGTTCGGATTAGATTTCTTCCACTTAGTACTCGCACATACACTTTCGAGTGTGGCAGTGGCTTTTGTTTGTGCTTGGAACACACGAAGCGAATGGCTTTCTGCATACAATCAAGATATTGATAAACAAAAGCTGAAATCTTTATTGGAATTTGGTAGCCCACTGATTTTAGGTGGATTGGCCTTTTGGGGGCTGACCACTATGGACAAGATATTCTTAAGAAACCTGTCCTCGTTCGATGAACTTGCGATTTACTCAGTTACTTCCAGCTTCGCTGCGGTAGCAGTTATCTTTCAAAGTGTATTCTCAACAGTTTGGGCTCCAACTGTCTACAAATGGGCAGCGGAAGGAATAAACTTAAAAAAAATAGACACAATAACGGAGTATATGCTAGCCGCAGTTGTTGTCGCATTTACACTAACAGGCCTACTATCTTGGTTAATTGAATATTTTCTTCCTGAAAAATATAGTTATGTCCAGTACATATTGCCAGCCTGTATGGCCTACCCTCTTTTTTATACTCTTTCCGAAACAACGGTTGTTGGACTTGGTGTGACCCGCAAAAGCTCGCATTCAATGCTTGCATCAATCATCTCTGTTTTCTTTAATGTTATAGGCAACTATTTATTTGTCCCGTCCTTAGGAGCATCTGGCGCGGCGATTTCTACCGCAATCTCGTTTTGGATATTCCTCGTTTTGCGAACCGAACTATCATGCAGAGCATGGAGGCCACTTCCAAGACTTAAGTTATATTCATGTACTTTGGCCTGCCTATTAATGGCGATATTTTTTTCTCTTAAAGGGCAAGAATACACACTAGTATTCCTTGTATTGTGGCTGTTATCCTTATTAATATTTGCCATGACATTTAAGAACGCCTTCAARGTCCTCATATCTGCATTAACTAAATTAGTACAACATCGCAGCTAACTAAACGTCCAATAAGCATCAAGCACTTTTCTAAATAGACCCCCCCCCACCCTGAGCAAGTCGCATGCATCAGATGCGTTTTTCCACACTGAGCACAACCGCAAACATGTACGTTTTATGTCCGAGATTGGAGTAAGTCGTGCTCAGCGTACGACTGCTGGTATTGATTGAAACGTCCCAATACCCAGATTACAGTTAGCCATAGAAAAATATCTTAAGCATCAAGTTCGCGAAGTCATTCGCTACATAGCAGCATGGGGCACTACCCACAAGCTGCATGGACCCACTGCGCACTGTATCGAGCAAGCTCAAAATAGAAAAGCCAAAGGCACAGATATGAGGAAAGGTCGAACATTTAGGATTCCAACAGCTGATTTGCTAAGGTACACTTCCGCGAACTGGTTCACAACATTGCGCAACAGGGATGCAGACAACACCTTAACTCTTTGAAAAATCAGCTCAGCTTGGACGTGCCAGTAGCTCTATGAGTAATTTGTGGCCTGATGGACGCGGACTTGTTCACGACTCCTTATAAATTTCAGTGAATAATTATAGATTCTTATTTTTCAAACAAAATCAGTTTCCTTAGTTTAGGTTTTTTTGTATACCATCAGTTGACCCATCATTTCTCGCTTTAAGGTTTTTTTGATACCAAGCAAAACAAGAAAACAATAGATGTTCGCGTGTATGAATACACAAACTAACAACCCACTTAGAAGCGTTTCAGCATGCAAACCTCAATAATCAGAAGACAACAAATAATAGCCCTAGCAAAAAAACTACTATCCCTATGTGTAATTTTTCTTATCTATATTTCTTCTGGATCTTTAGACTTACTTAAAGAAGGCGGCGCTAGACCACAATCCGCTGAGTTTGTTAACAACTACTCTGGCCCCCTCAATTACATACTTCCTGCCTGGACAATGATAGCTATTTTGACAGTAGCCGTAATTGCATTAACAAGACCAAAAGCACTCATTAAAAACGCAGACAAAAATATACTTTTTATATTGGCTTTGATCGCGATATCCATTGCATGGGCAAACGATGCTTACATCGCGACCAGAACACTTATTTTTTTGACGGTGACCTACCTCATCGTACTCACCTATATTTCTCTAAATGATATAAATACAATAATATCACTCATAAGCAAAACCATTATCACAATGCTAGTTATGTCTCTTATTTTCAGCATAGCATTACCAACATATGGGATATCTGTTGGTGGTGAGTCTGCAGGAGCATGGCAGGGTATTTTTAATCATAAAAATAATTTAGGGAATTTTTCTGCCTTCTCATTCTGCATTCTGGTCGGAGCACTGCAACTCAAGAAAAATCCAGAAATATACATAGGTATTATTCTCTCTGCACTTTTGACTTGGATGAGTAACTCCTTCACCTCTATTGCCGCAACACTATTGGGAGCTATAATATACTTATTCCTAAAAGAAAAGAACTGCCTACACTCCACTTACAAACTAAGAAAGACTTATTTCTTTGCAGCCATGGGGCTGAGCGCTCTCACAGTATATATTTCAATATTCAATCAAGGCACCGCTATATTCAACAAAGACACATCTTTCAGCGACAGGAATTTGATATGGGCGTTTGTATTAAACAAGATATATGAAAATCCGCTTGGCTACGGAATCAGTCAATTTGGAATTTATTCAGGGGGTCAAGATACTTCTTTTTTGAATAGCATAGGCTTTGTAGTTGGCCACCCTCACAATGGATTTATTGAAATCTTATACTCCTTAGGCCTTCTAGGATTTTTAATCTCCACCAAGCTATTATTCAACATAATAAAATACAGCTCTACAAGGACAAACTTCAAATTAAACCTTATCACCGTATCATCAATCATAATAATAAATACTTTTGAATCGAGATTTATTTCTTTTAGTTTTGGTTTCTTTGTCCTATGCGTCATTGTTTGCCTAAATAAAAAATTATCACCAACACACACTAAATGGCACACCTCAAACAAGTTCTCGCATGATCAACCAACAGATGCACAACTGAAAATCACAGAGAAACCCTGAAGAATATGGACAATACACCACTTGTCACCATATATATAACCACAAAAAACCGAATACAATTACTGGAGCGCGCTATAAACTCCGCTGTCAATCAAGATTACGAGAACATAGAAATCATAATTGTTGATGACGGATCCATTGATGGCACAATGGAGTATCTAGCCAACAAATCAAGAGCCAATACGAGAATCAAATATCTCGTAAATACCACGAGCTTAGGAGCATGTGCTAGCCGAAACCGAGCAATATTCTCTGCAACGGGTGAATTTATAACAGGCCTCGATGATGATGACTACTTCTTACCAAATCGCATCTCAGACTTCATGCATGCTTGGCATAAAAAATCGGAAACCACTATAGCACTTTGTTCGGACACTGAAATAAAGATCAGCATTAGAAAAACAAAAACAACCAGACGACCAAAAACAATCAAAAGACACAACCTTATTGATGCCAACCTGGTTGGTAACCAAGTATTCACTAAAACAAAAACGTTAATCGAACACTGCGGGTTTGATATAAACTTTCCTGCATGGCAAGACTTAGAACTCTGGTACCGATTACTAGCTCTGGAACATAGCCAAATAAAGTGCACCAATCAAAAAACCTATATTACGGATATGAGTCATCCGCACGAGAGAATAAGCACAAAAAAAATAGACCGAATAGAAGAAGCACATAAACTTTTTTCAGAGAAACACTCACTTCTCCCTCTAGAAAGAGAAATTCTATCTGTCCAGCTGTCGGACTACGACAACAGAAAACAACGCCTAACTACACTGGCAAAAAAAATATATAGGTCTCCAACAAAAGAAAACCTTAGGAAGATTCTTGGCCTAACTGTCAGAAGGCTACTAAAGCGCAAAACTTACAAGAACAACGATACAAACAAAACAAATAACTGATACTAAAATGACCATTTTCTTAACTCTCTAAATTTCACTTGTAGAAACTCAGAAAATTCCTTATTTAATTAAATGCACCTCTGATCCTCGTACAATATCTGCCCAATGATAGATCTCGTCCGCAGATGCTAAGCGCGCAGGCAAACGTAATCAGACCTACCATTTTCGAAATGGATAAGGTAGCCCTTGAGAAGTCCGAGCACCTTGATCGGATCGCATTATCCGAAGGGCGGAGTTGGCCAGCCTCTGTATGCATCAATAGCCATGCTTCAAGTGCGCCTGATGCTAACCATGCTCACCTATAGTGATCCTGCGATGGGATAAGCTCCACGAATCCGCGATTCTTAGCTTCCCGCCTGTGGCACATGCACTGAGGCTGCGCCTAGGCAAGGGCAATAACATTACACCTGCAATGAAGGTTAGTCGCCCTGAGACAGGGCAATTTGAGGATAGACGTGTAAGTGAAGTACAGGAAAGGCTTTGCTTTCGACTAGATGCGTATTTTTAACCTCAAACAGGCACGATTTAAAATTACCAGTGGATACTTCAGACCTCCTAAGTTATAACTAGGCTTAAATGTAGCTTTTTGCGGATGGGTTTGTTGCTTCGTCACAGCTTATATGTTTTTACTATCGAGACCCAAAAAGTATGATTTTTAGTTTAATATTGGCTACATATGGCCGATCAGATGAAATAGAAAATCTTTTTCATTCCCTAACTTTGCAAACCTTGGACACTGACACTTTCGAAATAATTGTTGTCGATCAAAATGACAAGATTGACTTATCAGAAATCATTAGCTCCTATTCTGAACGTCTCACTATAAGCCACATAAAATCTTCTCGGAAAGGGCTTTCTCTAAATAGAAATATTGGCTTAAAGCTAGCCAAAGGGAACTATATTTGTTTTCCCGATGACGACTGCACTTACTACCCAGACACCCTAGAAAAAGCGTTATTTCATTTAAAAGAAAAAAATGTTACCGCAGTCTTTGGCGCTATTTTAGACAGAGATACTGGAGAGGACATAATACGGAACTGGCCTACGAAAAATAAAAAAATTACTCGCCACAATTTTTTTAACCTGTATAGCTCAATCACCATATTCACAAAAAAAAATGAAGTCCAGTTTAATGAAGCCCTAGGTGTGGGGTGCTATTTCGGCTCTTATGAAGACTCCGAATACGTATACAATTTAGTGAGAAAAGCCGGTGAATGTTTTTACTTTAAAGACATCCAAGTCTGGCATCCAAAAATAGGAATACAGCATTTCTCCAAAGAGAAAAATATTTCTTACGGCTTAGGCTTTGGTGCATTCTGCTCGATACATAAATTTGATATTTTTATCATGCGCTTGTTTTTTATGGCCTTAGCATACCATCTATCATTTGCAGTATTTTCGGTATTCAAAGGTGATTTTCTTTCCGCAAATAAACGCATAAATAGTTTTACATCACGGATCAAAGGTTTTTTCGAGCATACTTTTACCCGCAACTAGCCAGCCATCCCTGAATTTACTATTTATTACAATCAGTTTTTCACGATTTTGCGCCACCATTTTCACAAAAAAATAATGCTTAATAAATTTTTTAGTCTCCCGTCTAAATAATCGCCTGCATCACTCCCAGCAACAATAGCTTACAACGAACCAGATCCTCTGAAGGTATAGTTTATTATTTCGAGCTCCGTTCCCGCGATGCAAGCGCAGGTTACCTAATAAAGTCGCGCGCAAACTCGAAGCCGTTTCTTAATAGAGATTTTTTATAGTATCACTTTCAGTTCTAGCCTAAATCCTAGATCACTGAAAGCTCACAAACACTAACAAACAATATTTGGCCATGCGTAACCACATCAAATTTGGAGACTGTATGAAGTGTGCAGTAATTACAGGCGGCACTGGGTTCATCGGGACTTTTTTTGCACAGCATTTGCTAAACAGCAAACTTGTGGACAAAGTATATCTTCTCGACAAGGAAGACCTACCCTTCAAGGCAAGCACATATAGAAAACTGAGCATATCCTCAATCCCAAGTACCGAACTTTCAATTATTAAATTAGATATTAGCAAATCTATTGAATGGGCACCGCCAGAACCCGTTTATCTAATCGCGAATTTTGCAGCCATACACCGTGAACCAGGCCACCAAGACTTCGAGTATTACGAAACCAATCTCCTTGGTGCCGATAATATTTGTCAATGGGCGGAAAAAGTTGGCTGTAACAAAATCATTTTTACGAGTTCAATTTCCCCTTATGGCCCAAGCGAAGAGGCCAAGAATGAGCAGTCACTTCCAGTTCCAACTACAGCTTATGGTGGGTCCAAGCTGGCAGCTGAAAAGATCCATCAAATTTGGCAGGCACGCGATTATGCTGAGCGACGCTTGGTAATCGTTCGCCCCGGAGTTGTTTTCGGACCTGGGGAAGGCGGTAATGTGTCACGCCTGATCAAAGCGGTTCTGCATCGTTACTTCTTCTATATGGGTAACCGCGATACCCGTAAGGCGGGTGTGTATGTCAAGGAGCTGTGCAATGCCATGTGGTGGGTATTGCAGCAGCAAGAGATTAATGGAGAGCACGTCAGCCTGTTCAATATGTCTATGAGCCCGGGGCCTTCCATTGAGGAATATGTTAATACCGCTTGTAAAGTGGCAGGGGTCAAGCGCACAGTTCCGGGCGTGCCATACAGGCTTTTGCTCACAGCAGCCTATGCCATAGATGCCATAGCCAAACCCTTAGGGATCAAGCACCCCTTCAGTCCGGTACGCATACGCAAACTAGTGCGCTCCAACAATATCCTGCCCGCCTATTTAGTGGAAAACGGTTACCCCTATCTCTATACCCTGGAAAGTGCTTTTACCGATTGGAAGCAAAGCTGTCCAGAAGAATGGAAATAATTGCGAGGCCGTATGACGATTTCATATGACACACACCAAGTACGTATCGCTTGTATCGTACCCACCTATAACGGTTTAGACGATTTTACTCGCCTTCTGGACTCACTCGATAATCAGAGCGTCCAGTTCGACCTGTACGTGGTCGACTCCAGCTCCCGGGATGGAACTGGTGAGCTAGCGCGCTCCCGGCTGAATAATGTCATTACCATCCCTAGCAGCCAGTTCAATCATGGGGGCACTCGGCAGCTCATGGTGAACCAAAATCCTGGTTACGATGTTTATGTTTTTTTGACCCAGGATGCATACTTGGAAGACTCGAATGCGATAGAGCGTTTGATAGCTCCCTTCGCAAATGAGCAAGTCGGAGCGGTTTGCGGCCGGCAGTTACCACACTTAAATGCATCACCTTTGGCGCAGCATGCCAGGCTGTTCAATTATCCTGGAACCTCGCAAATCAAGTCGTTCGAGGACGCTCCTGTTCTAGGACTGAAGACAGCCTTCATGTCTAACTCCTTCGCGGCTTATCGCGGTCGAGCCCTGCAAGCAGTCAGCGGTTTTCCTGAGCACGTAATCTTCGCTGAGGACATGTATGTAGCAGCCAAGATGGTGTTAAGCGGTTGGAAGGTTGCCTATGCGGGGGACGCCAGCTGTCGGCACTCACACAACTACTCACTGATGGAAGAATTTCGACGCTATTTCGACATGGGAGTATTCCATGCTAGAGAACCTTGGATTCGCGAGCGCTTTGGTGGTGCGGGGGGGGAAGGCCTGCGCTATGTGAAATCCGAATTGAAGTTTCTCGGACTGTCCCGCCTTCATCACTGGCCCTCAGCAATCCTGCGTAATGCGTGCAAGCTGTTGGCTTACAAGCTCGGTCAAAAGGAGCAGCGCTTGTCGACTGGGTTAAAGAAAAAACTAGGCATGTACAAAGGTTATTGGAATAGTCCCTACGCGGAGAAACAATGATGCGCGTTCTTGTTACTGGCGGCGCAGGCTTTATCGGCTCGGCCGTAATTCGCCACCTGATCGACAGTACCGTCACGGAGATCGCCAACCTCGACAAACTCACCTATGCCGGTAACCTGGAGTCGCTGGCTTCAGTAGCTACCTCGTCACGCTACCGCTTCTATCAGGTGGATATCTGCGACAGCATTGCGCTCGATATGGTGTTCCGCGAGTTTCAGCCCACGGCGGTGATGCACCTGGCGGCCGAGTCCCATGTGGATCGCTCCATCGACGGGCCGTCTGACTTTATCCAAACCAATATTGTCGGCACTTACAGCTTGCTCGAAGCGACCCGCCGTTATTGGAGTGACTTGCCGGCGACGGAGAAGAGCGCATTCCGCTTTCACCATATCTCCACCGATGAGGTGTATGGCGACCTGGAAGGCACGGATGACCTGTTCACCGAAACCACACCCTATGCACCCAGCTCGCCGTATTCCGCCTCCAAGGCCAGTTCGGATCATCTGGTCCGCGCCTGGCAGCGTACCTATGGGCTGCCGGTTCTGGTCACCAACTGCTCGAACAACTACGGGCCGCACCACTTCCCGGAAAAGCTGGTGCCGCATGTAATCCTTAACGCCTTGGCGGGCAAGCCGTTGCCGGTGTATGGCGATGGTTCGCAGATTCGCGACTGGTTGTATGTGGAAGACCATGCTCGGGCGCTGGTCGAGGTGGTGAGCAAAGGCATAGTAGGTGAAACCTATAATATCGGTGGGCATAACGAGAAGCGCAACCTGGAGGTGGTCGAGGCCATTTGCGAGTTGCTGGATGAGTTGGTGCCGTTAGAGGCAAATCGCGAGCAAGCTCGCTCCTACAAGGAGCTGATTACTTTCGTGAAGGATCGGCCGGGACATGATCGGCGCTATGCAATCGACGCATCGAAAATCGAGCGTGAATTGGGCTGGGTACCGCAGGAAACATTTGAGACCGGCCTGCGCAAGACCGTGCAGTGGTATTTGGATAATCGCCAGTGGTGGCAGCGCGTGTTGAGTGGGGACTATCGATTGGGGCGCTTGGGTAGTGATCATTAAATCAAGCGCTTCGTGCCGTGGCAGCGATCCTGCGGAATGGCACCCCCTGGAATACATTTGATTCGTTTTTTAAGGACATTAATATGAAAGGCATCATCCTGGCCGGTGGCTCCGGTACCCGCCTGCATCCCATCACCCGTGGCGTATCCAAACAATTGCTGCCGGTTTACGACAAGCCGATGATCTATTACCCATTGTCGGTGCTGATGCTCGCGGGCATCCGCGAAGTGCTGATTATCTCTACCCCTGAAGATTTACCGAACTTTCGCAAGTTGCTGGGTGATGGTTCGGAGTTTGGTATTGAGCTCAGCTATGCCGAACAACCTTCACCAGACGGGTTGGCCCAAGCCTTTTTGATCGGTGAAGCCTTTATTGGTGACAGCAATGTTTGCTTGATCCTCGGCGACAACATTTTTTATGGCCACGGCTTCAGTGCGATGCTCCACGAGGCGGCCAGTCGTGGCACCGGTGCGACCGTGTTCGGCTATCACGTCAGTGACCCGGAGCGTTTCGGGGTAGTTGAGTTCGATGCAGGTAACAAGGCGATTTCCATCGAGGAAAAGCCCAAGACGCCGAAATCCAACTATGCAGTCACCGGCTTGTATTTCTACGACAACTCGGTGGTGGAAATTGCCAAGCAGGTAAAGCCCTCTGTTCGTGGCGAACTGGAAATCACCGATGTGAACAATGCTTACCTGCAGCGTGGTGATTTGCATGTGAGTTTGTTAGGGCGTGGTTTTGCGTGGCTGGATACCGGCACCCATGACTCACTGATGGAAGCCAGTCACTTCGTTCACACCGTTGAGGCGCGCCAGGGCTTGAAAGTCGCCTGTCTGGAAGAGATTGCCTATCATCAGGGCTGGCTGTCAGCCGAACAGTTGGCTAGCCAAGCCGAGGCGCTGAGCAAGACCGGATACGGAAAATATCTGCAGCGTCTGCTGGTGCAGGAACTCGCGTAATGAAGGTCATTGAAACAGCGCTGGCGGGCGTCCTGATCATCGAGCCAAAAGTGTTTGGCGATCAGCGCGGCTTCTTTCTCGAAAGCTTTCAAACCGAGCGTTATCGCGAGTTGGGTATTGAGTTGCCCTTCGTGCAGGATAATCACACACGCTCGCAGCGCGGTGTGCTACGCGGTTTACACTTTCAGCGCACCCGCCCGCAAGGCAAGTTGGTCAGCGTCAGTCGTGGCTCAGTGTATGACGTGGCGGTGGATATCAACCCCGACTCACCGACCTGTGGTCAGTTCGTTGGCGTCGAGTTGAACGATGAAAATCATCGTCAGCTCTGGGTACCACCGGGCTACGCTCATGGTTTCTGCGTGCTCAGCGAGGTTGCGGATTTTCAGTACAAGTGCACCGATCTGTACTATCCCGAGGACGAGGGCGAGCTGATCTGGAATGACCCTGAAGTCAATATTCCCTGGCCTATCGAAAACCCGAATCTTTCAGGCAAGGATCAGTGCAACCCCACACTGCGCCAACTGCTGGGCAATGAGGACTGAGCATGCGCGTATTGATTACAGGTGCTCAAGGTCAGCTTGGCCACGAGCTGATGCGCTTGGCGTCGCAAGGTTTTGACACGGTGGGAATGGGCTCGGCAGAACTTGATATCAGCGATGCCGAGCGGGTGGCCGCGGTGATCGCCGAGCTACAGCCACAGCTGATCATCAATGCTGCAGCCTACACAGCGGTCGACAAGGCCGAGAGCGAGATGGAGCGCGCTTGGGCGGTCAACCGCGATGGCGTCGCCCATCTCGCAGTTGCCGCCGAGCGGCTGAGTATCCCGGTGCTGCATGTATCGACTGATTATGTGTTCGCCGGTGATGCTCGCGAACCTTATCGGGAGTGCGATCCTACAGGCCCTACCGGGGTGTACGGCACGAGCAAGCTAGGGGGTGAGTTGGAGTTGGCTGCAAAATGCAGTCGCTACATGATCCTCCGTACCAGCTGGGTGTTCGCAGCCCAAGGCAACAACTTCGTCAAGACCATGCTGCGACTGGGTCGTGAGCGGGATCAGTTGGGTGTCGTGGCCGATCAACAGGGTTGCCCGACTTCAGCTGCAAGCATCGCCCGCGCTTTGTGGACACTGGCAATGCAGTACCGTGATCTGGGTTCGCTGCACTGGGGCACCTATCACTTCAGCGGTACCCCGGCCTGTACCTGGCATGAATTTGCCCTGGAGATTTTCCGCCAAGGGCATCAGCACGGTTTAATAACCAAAATACCGCAAGTACGGGGCATCGATTCGGCTGAATATCCTACGCCGGCGAAGCGGCCAGCCTGGTCGGTAATGGATTGCTCGAAATTGCGGGAACAGCTAGGTATTTCGCAACCGGACTGGCGCCTGGAGCTTGCCGCTGTCATAACTGAATTGGCGCAATCGGAAGTCGCTTGAGAAACATGCTTCACTTATGTAATTGAATAGAAAAAGCGGAAAAAAGCCTTCCTCTAAGCAGCTCTAACTTGCATTTCAGACACCTACTGAAATACCCTTAGTCCAATAACCCCCAAGGATTATCCCTTCAAGGAGCATGAATATGAAAAAGCTACTGGCCATCGCCCTCGCTACCTCCATCAGCCTGCCATTGATGGCTGCTGAAACCGCACCTGCAAAAGCCCCTACCACCGCCGCTACAGCGCCTGACGCAACTTCCGGCCTGTCCCTGTCCACTCCAATCGCTGGCGGCGTAACCGTCGGTACTGGTCTGGCAATCGGCGCTGGCGTAATCGCTGCCGGTGTTGCTGCTTCCAACAGCGGTGGCGGCGGCGGTAACGACGGTACCCCAGGTACTACCGGCACCACTGGTACTACCGGCACTACTGGTACCACTCGGTAACAGACCCCTGCTTAAAGTTCGATACGCTAACCTCCCAGCCCGCTGGGAGGTTTTGTTTTGCCTATTCCCTTGAGCAATTTCGACAATGAATCGCGCGCTTCCTTTGGCCATGCTGGTTGGCCTGACCCTGCAAGGCTGCATATTTTCCCCTGGTCAGCACATGGACACGGGCAATCTGGTACGAGAAGGTTCGCCAGAAAGCAGCCGTATCGAGCTGGTTCCGATTACACCGAAGCTGGTCGCTATTGAAGCGGCGGCAGACCACTCCAACGTGGTAGCCCCGGAGCTCCTGCGCTATCAACCGGCCGAGTACCGGATTGGTGCTGGCGACCTGATCTACATCACCGTTTGGGATCACCCCGAGCTGACTGCTCCGTCCGGTCCACAGCAGCAAATTGAAGCAAACGGACGCCTGGTTCGCCCGGATGGCACGCTCTTCTATCCCTATGTAGGTACCATCGAAGCGGCCGGCAAAACCATTGACGAACTGCGTTCGATCATTGCCTCTCGCCTGGCCAAGGTGGTTGCCGAACCTCAAGTGGATGTCAGCATCCTGCGCTTTGTCAGTCAGAAAGTGATTCTCTCGGGGGCCTTTGGTAAAACTGGCCAGTTGCCGATCACCAACACGCCTTTGAGCCTGTTGGACGCTGTTGGCCAAGGTTCAGTACAAACCGGCACTGCCGATATTTCCGGACTGGTGCTCAAGCGCGACGGCCGTGAATACCTGATCGATCTCGACGCGCTCAATCGCAAGAATTCGAATCTGCACAATCTCTACCTGAAAGACGGCGACCAATTGCACCTGCCCTACAACGACCAGAAAAAGGTCTATTTGTTGGGTGAAGTCACTGCAGCCCGTCCGCTTATTTTCAAGGGCAGCAATATGAATCTCACCGATGCCCTTGGCAGTGTTGGCGGCCTACGTCAGGAAACCTCCAGCGGCAAAGAGGTTTATGTAATCCGTGGAGTTGAGAATCTGGCAGACGACCCAGTCAAGGTGTTCCAGATCGACTTGAAGTCGCCGTCTGCGTTTGCCCTTGCCCAGCAGTTCAAACTGAAGCCCCAGGATGTGGTTTATGTCGGCCCGGCCGATGTCACCCGCTGGAACCGCTTTATCAGCCAGGTCTTCCCAACTGCCAACCTGCTGCGTACGGGTGTTGCTATTCAAGATGACATGGGCAGCGAAAACTAAGATTTGGAATTCTTGTGAAATTTCTGCGACTGGCCACCCTATCGGTGGCCTCCTTGCTGGTGAGCGCCTGCAACCCGTTGATGACCGCTTCCATGGACACGCTGAAAGCCGCTTTCGAAGGGCCTGAGCCTCTGGAACTCACACGCCAGCAGGTCGATGCTACGCCTTACTACCAGATCACCATCGAGGCGCCTACGGGTGAAGCGGTGATGGCTTTGGTGCGTCTGCAGGACGGTGTCGGCTTCTGGATGGCTTCGACCCGCCAGATCCTGATGCTCGAGGACGGCCTGGCCATTCGCAGTGTCGGTTTCAACGACAATCTGGATGGCACTCGCTTCGACGGCGTGTCGCCGTTCAAGACCGGACTGCACCGTATTCCCGATGACTTGCAAACCCGACGTCAGGTGGACTTTACCGACGGCTATCGAATGGGTGTCAGCGTGACCAGTCGCTTCAACAAGAAGGGTCTGGAGACCGTGCACATCCTCGACCGCGACGTCGAGTTATTGCGCGTGGACGAAGAGATCTCAATGGACGGCCTGGGCTTCACCGCGCAGAACCGATATTGGGTTGACCCGGCCGACGGTTTTATCATGGCCAGCGTGCAACACCTGACCCCCGAATTGCCCCTACGCATTGTTCAAGTGCGCCCGAATAAGCCGGTAGTGCAATGATTTTTCGCTCTTCCTGGCTGCTTTGCTGCAGCCTGCTCATGACTTTTGCCGTAAATGCCGACTCGCTGGTCACGGTGCAGGGCGATGCCGCCAAGCCCGGGCGTTACTCGATTGTGGACGGCACGCGCCTGCATGACGTGCTGCTGGAGGCTCAGGTGAGTCCCAAGGCTTATCTGCTCGGCGCAGCCTGGTTGCATGCGCCTCTGCGTGATGCGCAAGAAAGCCTGAAAGTCGGCGTTCTTTTCGATCTGTCGACCTTGCACAGTAATGCGCTAGTGGGCGATCAGGCTGGTTTGGCAACGCTTGCCGCACGTCTTCGCGACAAGGTGCAGGCCATGCCGGTGACCGGGCGCAAGGTTGCCCAACTTGATCCGGTACAGGTTGAATTGAACCGCATTAATAACCGCTTCCTGAGTGACGGCGATGTGCTGCTTTACCCGCCTCGCCCAACCACGGTTCGGGTCGAAGGCGCAGTACTGGGTGAGTGCGAATTGCCGTTCCAACCGTTACAAGCTGCGATCGACTATCTCAAGGCTTGCCCACGCGATCCAAACGCTGACGCCGATTGGCTGTTCGTGATTCAGCCTGACGGCCGGGTGTTCAAGGGTGGCGTGGCGTTATGGAACGAAACCACATCCGTACCTCCGGCTCCGGGCGCACGCATTTACGTGCCGGTGCACAACAGCAAACAAGGCGATCCCACGCCTGATCTGAATACCGAACTGGCTGCCTTCATTGCCACCCAGCCGTTGCTGGAGGTGAAGCCATGAAGTATCACTTGATCCCTTGCTTGTTGCTGGGTTGCAGCACGTGGGCGGTGGCAGAGCCGCGTTATACCCAGAATGACTTTGGTGGTGTGGGGCTGCTGCAAACGCCTACTGCGCGTATGGCGCCTGCGGGCGAGTTGTCACTGAACGCTAACCGTACCGATCCTTACAGTCGTTACAGCGTGTCGTTTCAGCCGTTTGATTGGTTGGAGGGGTCGTTTCGCTACACCGCTATCTCTAACCGTGATTATGGTTCGGAAGAGTTGAGTGGCAACCAAAGCTATAAGGACAAGGCAATCGACGCCAAAGTGCGCCTGCTCGAAGAGTCTCACTGGATGCCACAAGTGGCGCTGGGTGCGCGTGACATTGGTGGTACCGGCTTGTTCTCCAGCGAATATTTTGTCGGCAACAAACGCTTTGGCAATTTTGACCTGAGCCTGGGCCTGGCATGGGGTTACATCGGCAATCGTGGCGACATGGACAATCCGTTGGGCTGGATCGACGACAAGTTCGATGAACGTCCCACTACCAACAATAGTCAGGCAGGTGACTTCAACGGCAACCAGTACTTCCGCGGATCGCCCTCCTTCTTTGGCGGCGTAACTTACCAAACGCCCTGGGACCCACTGTCTCTAAAGCTCGAATACGAAGGCAACGACTACCAGCACGAGCCGCAGAACAACAACCAGATCCAGGACTCGCCAATCAACCTCGGCTTCGTCTTCAAAGCCAACGACTGGATCGATCTGAACGCTGCCTGGGAACGCGGCAACACCGCGATGTTCGGCATCACCCTGCACACCAACTTTGCCACCCGCAAGGCACCGACCAAGAGCTTCGACCCGAAGCCTGAACCTGTGTCCGACACCAAACCCATGGTCGCGCCGCAAGATGTGCAGTGGGCCGGCGTCGCCAAGCGCCTGCAAAACAACGCGGGCTACACGGTTTCGCGCATCACCCAGCGGGATTCCGAAGTCATTGTTTATGGCGAGCAAGGCCGTTATTTCTACACGCCGAAAGCCGTGGGCCGCGCTTCGCGCATTCTGGACAACAGCGTCAACGACGAGATCGACTGGTTCACCATGGTCGACACGCGCTACAGTCTGCCGGTCGAGGAAGTCAGCCTGCCGCGGGATACCTTCCGTGAAGTGGTGCAAGAGGATCGTCCGCTGGAAGACCTGCGTCGGGTGACCGAGATGAACGTCCCGGTACCGCATCAGGAGAAGACCCTGTTCGAGCAAAAGCCTGACCCGCTCAGCTATGGCTTGGGTCTGGGCTACAAGCAAAACGTCGGCGGCCCCGACGGGTTCCTGTTGTACCAGCTCAGTGCGGACTTGAACGGCGAGTATCGCTTCAAGCCTGACCTGTGGTGGAGCGGCACCCTGAGCGCGAACCTGGCGAACAACTTCGACAAGTTCAAGTACGACGCACCTAGCGGTCTGCCGCGTGTGCGTACCGACGTGCGCCAGTACATGACGACTTCGGAAGTGACGATGCCGACCTTCCAGATGAACAAGGTCAAACAGCTGGATGAAGACCTCTACGGCATGCTGTACGGCGGCTACCTGGAGTCGATGTTCGCCGGTGTCGGCGGCGAAGCGCTGTATCGTCCGATGGGCGAACGCTGGGCCGTGGGTGTGGACATGAACTGGGTCAAGCAGCGTGAATTCGATCAGGGCTTTGGTTTGCGCGACTACAGCACCGTCACCGGTAATGCCACGCTTTACTATCGCAGTTCGTTCCAGGACATTCTCGGCGCGGTCAGCGTTGGACGTTATCTGGCCGGCGACTACGGGGTTACCGTGGACTTGTCTCGCGAATTCAACAATGGCGTGCGTTTCGGTGGCTGGGTAACGCTGACCAATGCGACCAAGGATGAGTACGGCGAAGGTAGTTTCGGCAAAGGTATCTACTTCTCGATTCCGTTCGACGAATTGATGGCCAGCTCCACCACCCGCCGTGCCAGCCTGGCGTGGACGCCTCTGACCCGTGACGGTGGTGCCGCACTGGCGCGCAGCTACTCGCTGTATTCCCTGACGGAGCGTCGCAACATCGACCTGTTCCACAACAACTTCTACAAGGTCACCGAATGAAGCAGCGAATCCTGCAAACCCTGCCCAAACTGGCGTTTTTCGTGATCTTGCTGGTGCTGGTTTTCGCCGGAATGCGCGGTGAGCCGGTGCCTCAGGTGTTCGAGAACCAGGACAAGCTGCATCACTGGGCAGGTTTTGCCTGCCTGACGGTGAGCGCCTATCTGGCGTTCCCCGGCACGCGGTTGATCTGGTTGTTGTTCTGGCCGTTGGTGGGCTCGATGGTGATTGAGCTGGAACAGAGCTTCATGCCGCTGCGCAGTGCGTCATGGGGCGATATGGTGGCTAATGCCACGGGCGTGACGTGCGGCATGCTGGTGATTCTGGCGTGGCGGGGGTATCGGAACACCAAGTTCAAAAAGACTTCCGAACTGGCGTCGTGAAGCGCTAGCTGATGTTTTGCGGGAACCAGCGCGCTCCCACTCTTTGTTAATTGAAACTATCGAGGCTTATGAATTAGCTGGCTACGTCGCCTGAAGACCTAGCCAGCTCAAAGGTGATGCCTCTCTAAGCGTTTTTAATTGCTACCCAGCAACCTTGCCAATCCGATACTCATCGATGTCTGCTCAGGAAGCTTGAATCGTTCGAGTAATCGCTTGTTGTTCGCTCGCGAATGACGGATGTCACCCGAGCGACCCGGGCCATAATTGATGGGTGGCAACTCTCCCAATACTTCAGTTAAAGCATCGAGCATTTGGTTAAGTGTCGTCGCGCGATTCATTCCGACATTGATTGCGCCTATCTCAACCTGTGGCACCTCAATCGCTTGCACCAACACGTTAACCAAGTCTTCTACGTATACGAAATCTCGGGTTTGCTCACCGTCGCCGAAAATCGTGATAGGCAGTCCTTTCCGAGCTCGCTCACTAAATATGCTGATTACGCCGGAATACGGTGAAGATGGGTCCTGGCGCGGGCCAAAAATATTGAAAAAACGAAATACTACGGGCTCCAGTGCATGCTGGCGCTGGTAGAAATCGAGATAATACTCGCTCGCCAGCTTGTCCGAGGCATAGGGAGTCAATGGCGCTTTTGGTGTTTCCTCATCGATTGGGAAACCCTCACCATTATTTCCGTACACCGCTGCACTCGAGGCAAATACAACGCGTTTGACTTTAGCTTGGCGCATAGCCTCACAAACGTTCATCGTGCCAACGAAGTTGCTTTGATGGGTCCGTACCGGATCATCAACCGAAGCCTGGACTGAAGCCACTGCAGCCAGATGTGCAACCGCCTGACATCCAACCATTGCTTGAGCAACGGCACCGGCATCGGCAACATCGCCCACAATCAACTCAAGCAAAGGGTTATTTAGCGGGAGATTGCAGTGTTTACCGGTCGACAAGTCATCGAAGACCCGAACAGCGTAACCTTTAGCAAGCAATGCGTCTGTCAGGTGGGAACCAATAAATCCGGCACCCCCAGTGATTAAAATAGGGCCATTAGCCATGATCAAAACCTATCCATAATTTTCGGGAGGGATTTACACCCTCTCGATGATGTTCCCTGGTTTCAGTTTGAGTGCAAAGAATGTAAAGCACTTACTTAGATTGCGACTCAGCGAAGTCGAATTATCCCACAGATCATTCGGTAAACACGAGATTGGTTAATGCTAAGCGGTCCATGGATCACGATTTATACCGCTCATCGACTTCTGCATCCGGGCATCGGACGTATCTCGCCTCTGTGCTCGGCGTAAATGTCAGACGCAGGCTTTGGAGGACTCCTGCTGGCGAAATTACCTATTGGGTGAGCACCTCTAATGCGAAAAAATCTGTTCCCATACGCATTTAAATGGACCTCTCGCCCCTCATTTGAAAAATAAACTCAACAAATCCCCTCCCCCGCCGACACCCTGTCAAAGCCTCACGGATTGAAAACGCCATGCGTAACAACCAGCCTATTACACAACGCGAACGAACCTTCCCCGCTCAGCAACGGTTGATTTCCACCACCGATGCCAAGGGCATGATCACCTACTGCAACGATGCCTTCGTTGAGATCAGCGGGTTTTCTCGTGATGAGTTGATTCGTGCACCGCATAACCTGGTGCGTCACCCCGACGTTCCGGCCGCGGTGTTCGCGCACATGTGGGGCACTCTGAAGCAAGGTTTGCCATGGATGGGTATTGTGAAGAACCGCTGCAAGAGCGGCGATCACTACTGGGTCAACGCCTATGTGACGCCGATCTTTGAAGGCAATCAGGTGATCGGTTACGAGTCGGTGCGGGTCAAACCCACCGCCGAGCAGATCCGCCGTGCCGAAGCGCTCTACCAACGCATCAACCTGGGCAAGTCGGCTGTTCCCGCCTCGGATAAATGGCTGCCTATGCTGCAGGACTGGCTGCCGTTCATTCTGGTCAGCCAATTGAGCTTCATGATCGGCGCGTCGCTGAACTCCCATTGGGGGTTTGCCCTGGCGGCCGGTCTTTCGGTGCCGCTGGGCCTGATGGGCCTTCAGTGGCAACAACGCGGCCTCAAGCGCTTGCTGCGCCTGGCCGAGCAGACCACCTCCGATCCGTTGATCGCACAGATGTACACCGACAGTCGCGGCGCCCAGGCGCGTCTGGAAATGTCCATCCTCAGTCAGGAAGCACGCCTGAAAACCTGCCTGACGCGCCTGCAGGACACGGCCGAACACCTGACCGATCAGGCCAGACAGTCCGATGCCCTGGCGCACAACAGCTCCAGCGGCCTGGAACGTCAACGGGTCGAGACCGAGCAAGTGGCCACCGCGGTCAACCAGATGGCCGCTACCACCCAGGAAGTCGCCAGCCACGTGCAACGCACTGCCGACGCTACCCAGGAAGCCAATCGCCTGACCGGTCGTGGTCGTGACATCGCCGGGGAAACCCGCGAAGCCATCCAGCGCCTGTCGGTGGTGGTCGGTGAAACCGGCGTGACCGTGACCCAACTGGCCAAGGACAGCAACGAAATCGGTGGCGTGGTCGACGTGATCAAAGGCATCGCCGACCAGACCAACCTGCTGGCGCTGAACGCCGCCATCGAAGCGGCCCGTGCCGGCGAGATGGGCCGTGGTTTTGCGGTGGTGGCCGACGAAGTCCGTCAGCTGGCGCAACGCACCAGCGAGTCCACCGGGCAGATTCATGCGCTGATCGCCAAGCTCCAGCAAACCGCCGGCACTGCCGTGCAAACCATGGAAGCCGGGCATCGCCAGGCGGAAGAAGGCGTGGCGCGGGTACTGGAAGCGGACCAGGCACTGGTGGGGATCAGCGAAGCGGTGGCCAACATCACCGACATGACCACCCAGATCGCCGCCGCAACCGAAGAGCAAAGTGCCGTGGCCGAAGAAATCAGCCGCAACATCAGCAACATTTCGGAACTGGCAGACCAGACCTCGGAACAGGCGCAGAACTCGGCGTTGTTGAGTGAAGAGCTGACCAAGACTGCGAATACACAGTATTCGTTGGTGGAGCGGTTTAACCGCTGATTGCTGCTGGAATGACAAAACCCGGACAGTGGAAGCTTCCGGGTTTTTTATTGCCAATCTGAAAATGATGTTGCCCAGGAGTGCCTCATCGCGAGCAAGCTCGCTCCCACAGGGTTTTGCGTTGATCACAAAATCAAGTCGCACCACAAATCACTGTGGGAAGCTTGCTCCCACAGGTTTTTTGCATTGACCACAAAATCAAGTCACACCACAAATCACGGTGGGAAGTTTGCTCCCACAGGTTTTTTGCATTGACCACAAAATCAAGTCACACCACAAATCACGGTGGGAAGCTTGCTCCCACAGGTTTTTTTGCATTGACCACAAAATCAAGTCACACCACAAATCACKGTGGGAAGCTTGCTCCCACAGGTTTTTTGCATTGACCACAAAATCAAGTCACACCACAAATCACTGTGGGAAGCTTGCTCCCACAGGTTTTTTGCATTGACCACAAAATCAAGTCACACCTCAAATCACTGTGGGAGCGAGCTTGCTCGCGATGGGGCCATCACAGCCTGCACAAAACCTCACTGAAGGAATGAAGCCACCTTCTGCGCCGCAGCCGCCAAATGCTGCTCATGACTAAACCCCGAAGCCTTCAACGGCTTCAAGTCATGATCCCCCGCCACCAGCCAGAACACCTCGATACCCGGCGATAGCGCATACCCCTCGACCGCCTCGCGATTGCCCAGCGCATCGCGCTCGCCCTGCACGATCAAGGTCCGGGTCTTCAGCCCGGCCAAATGTTCGACCCGTGGTTTCTCCGGTTTACCCACCGCATAGAACGGATAGCCCAGGCACACCAGCGCATCCGCACCCAACTCATCGGCCAGCAGACTGGCCATGCGCCCGCCCATGGACTTGCCGCCGATGGCCAGCGGCCCAGCGACATGGCGTCGCACTTGGGCGTACACCTCGCGCCAGCATTCCAGCAGTTTCGGCGCCGGGTTCGGCGGGCGTTTGCCGCCATCGATGCGCCGCTGCGCCATGTAGAGAAACTCGAAGCGCAACACGTTGACGCCTTGTGCCGCGAGGCGTGCAGCCATGTCGCTCATCCAGTCGCTGTCCATTGGCGCGCCGGCGCCGTGGGCGAGGATCAGCGTCGCCGCAGCCTTGCCAGCCGCGGCATTCCACAACCATCCATGATCCCGCACGCACTGCGCCCATTGATCCCCGTCAATACCGGCCTTGTGCCCTTTGTCCATGCTTGCCTCGCTTTTAGTCTGCCTATAACTCCGGCCGAAGGGTGCGCTGCCTTGCGCGAGTGCGCTCACTTCGGCTGAACCGTGGATGGGGAACCATGAACACTTCTATCAGTACCGCCTACAACTACAAGGTGGTCCGCCAATTCGCCATTATGACGGTGGTGTGGGGCATCGTCGGCATGGGGCTCGGGGTTTTTCTCGCGGCCCAATTGGTCTGGCCCGAACTCAACTTCAATTTGCCGTGGACCAGCTTCGGCCGCTTGCGCCCGCTACACACCAACGCGGTGATCTTCGCCTTCGGCGGCTGCGCGCTGTTCGCCAGTTCGCTCTATTCGGTGCAACGCACCTGCCAGACCCAATTGTTTGCGCCGAAAATCGCCGCGTTCTGCTTCTGGGGCTGGCAGCTGGTGATTCTGCTGGCGGCCATCAGCCTGCCGCTGGGCTACACCAGTTCCAAGGAATACGCCGAGCTGGAATGGCCGATCGACATCCTGATCACCATCGTCTGGGTCGCCTACGCCATCGTGTTCTTCGGCACGATCATGCAGCGCAAGACCAAACACATTTATGTCGGTAACTGGTTCTTCGGTGCGTTCATCATCACCGTGGCGATCCTGCACATCGTCAACAACATGGAATTGCCGGTCAGCTTCACCAAGTCCTACTCGCTGTACTCCGGTGCCACCGACGCGATGGTGCAATGGTGGTACGGGCACAACGCCGTGGGCTTTTTCCTCACCGCCGGTTTCCTCGGGATGATGTACTACTTCGTGCCGAAACAGGCCGAGCGTCCGGTTTACTCCTATCGCCTGTCGATCGTGCACTTCTGGGCGCTGATCACCCTGTACATCTGGGCCGGTCCGCACCACTTGCACTACACCGCGCTGCCGGACTGGGCGCAATCGCTGGGCATGGTGATGTCGCTGATCCTGCTGGCGCCGAGCTGGGGCGGGATGATCAACGGCATGATGACCCTCTCGGGCGCCTGGCATAAGTTGCGCAGCGACCCGATCCTGCGCTTCCTCGTGGTGTCGCTGGCGTTCTACGGCATGTCGACCTTCGAAGGGCCGATGATGGCGATCAAGACGGTCAACGCCCTCTCCCACTACACCGACTGGACCATCGGCCACGTACACGCCGGCGCGCTCGGTTGGGTGGCGATGATTTCCATCGGCGCGCTGTACCACATGATCCCGAAAGTCTTCGGACGCGAGCAGATGCACAGCATCGGCCTGATCAACGCGCACTTCTGGCTCGCCACCATCGGCACTGTTCTGTACATCGCCTCGATGTGGGTCAACGGCATCGCCCAGGGCCTGATGTGGCGTGCGGTGAACGAGGACGGCACGCTGACCTACTCCTTCGTCGAGACCCTGGTGGCCAGCCACCCTGGCTTCGTCGTGCGGCTGGTGGGCGGCGCGATCTTCCTCAGCGGCATGTTCCTGATGGCCTACAACACCTGGCGCACCGTGCGGGCCTCGCAGCCTGCCGACGTCGCCGCTGCCGCGCAGATGGCCTGAGGAGTCCGCCATGAAACACGAAACTATCGAGAAAAACGTCGGCCTGTTGCTGCTGCTGATGATCCTGGCCGTGAGCATCGGCGGCCTGACCCAGATCGTCCCGCTGTTCTTCCAGGACGTGACCAACAAACCGGTGGAAGGCATGAAGCCCTACACCGCGCTGCAACTGGAAGGTCGCGACATCTACATCCGCGAAGGTTGCGTCGGCTGTCACTCGCAGATGATCCGTCCGTTTCGCGCCGAGACCGAGCGCTACGGGCACTACTCGGTGGCCGGTGAAAGCGTTTGGGATCACCCGTTCCTGTGGGGCTCGAAACGTACCGGACCGGACCTGGCGCGAGTTGGTGCGCGTTACTCGGATGACTGGCACCGCGCGCACTTGTACAACCCGCGCAACGTCGTGCCGGAGTCGAAGATGCCCGCCTACCCGTGGCTGGTGGCCAACCAGCTCGACAGCAGTCATACCGAAACCAAGATCAAGGCCATGCGCACCCTGGGCGTGCCGTACACCGACGAAGACATCACCGGCGCCGTCGCTTCGCTCAAGGGCAAGAGCGAAATGGATGCACTGGTCGCCTACCTGCAAGTGCTCGGCACTGCGATCAAGAGCAAGAGGTGAGCTATGGACTTTGAACTGAGTACTGGAATGATCCGTGGTCTGGGCACGGTCGTGGTGTTCGTGGCCTTCGTCGGTCTGACCCTGTGGGTGTTCAACGGCAAGCGCAGCCCGGAATTCGCCGAAGCGCGCCTGCTGCCGTTCGCCGACGAGCCACAACCCGACATCACTGAAGAATCAGCAACAAGGAGTACCCGGCCATGACCACCTTCTGGAGTACGTGGATCTGCGTACTGACCATCGGCAGCCTGATCGGCCTGACCTGGCTGCTGATCGGCACCCGCAAGGGTGAAACCAAGGGCAGCGTCGACCAGACCATGGGCCACAGCTTCGACGGCATCGAGGAGTACGACAATCCGTTGCCGCAATGGTGGTTCATGCTGTTCGCCGGCACGCTGGTATTCGCCGTCGGCTACCTGATCCTTTATCCGGGCCTGGGCAACTGGAAAGGCGTTCTCCCCGGCTATGAAAACGGCTGGACCGGCGTGCACGAATGGGAAAAGGAGATGGCCAAGGCTGACGCGAAGTTCGCGCCGATCTTCGCCAGGTTCGCGGCGATGCCCGTGGAAGAAGTGGCCAAGGACCCGCAGGCACTGAAAATGGGCGGCCGCCTGTTTGCCTCCAACTGCTCGGTGTGCCACGGCTCGGATGCCAAGGGTGCATTCGGCTTCCCCAACCTGACCGACAGCGACTGGCGCTGGGGCGGCAACGCAGAAACCATCAAGACCACCATCATGGGTGGCCGGATGGCGATGATGCCGGCCTGGGGCGAAGTCCTCGGCGAAGCCGGTGTGAAGAACGTCGCCGCGTATGTGCGCCATGGCCTGGCCAAGCTGCCATTGCCTGCCGACAGCAAAGCCGACCTGCAGGCCGGACAACAAGCGTTCAGCACCACTTGCGTGGCCTGTCATGGGGCAAACGGCCAGGGCACTGAAGCCATGGGCGCGCCGAACCTGACGCACCCTGCCGGCTTCATTTACGGGACGAGCCTGACGCAGCTTGAACAGACGATTCGGCATGGCCGCCAGGGCCATATGCCGGCGCAAAACGAACTGCTCGGCAACGATAAGGTGCAATTGCTGGCCGCGTATGTGTACAGCCTGTCCCACGGCTTGAATACCGAGCGCTTACAGGCTGAAGACAACCGCGAATAAATCCCGACCGCTCTGCTGCCGCATTCTCGCGGATGCGGCAGTTCCCTGCCCCTTTGCGACGCATTGTCGCACCCTCTGTGACTCTTTCTTTCGGATCCCAGGATTCGGGTCTAAGCTTCCCCCGATGCGGACTGGCCGGTGCCGGTTCCAGGTCGACCCTGAACGATGTGTTCGACGAATCTGCCCGATGACAGGCCGCAAAGGCTGGTAGATACCGGCTGTCGCGCCAATTGCCTTCGGTCAGCCAAACGTTGCGTTTGAACACACCCCGTTACATCCGACCTGACCCCCTCGCCTGATCAGTCCGCCGGGATGTTTTGCCCGCGGGCAAATTTGTCCCTACGCGGCGCATGGAAAGGCCGCAGAATCAGCTTTTGAAAGCATTGACCCAGGTCATGGCGCGTTGCAATGACCCCTTGCTTTCTCCATACTTGCGGCCGATTTTTAATCCTAATAAAACACCCAAACCGTGGAACCTTAGAATGAGCACAGCAATCAGTCCGACTGCTTATAACTATAAGGTAGTCCGCCAGTTCGCCATCATGACGGTGGTCTGGGGGATCCTTGGCATGGGGCTCGGTGTCTTCATTGCCTCACAACTGGTCTGGCCGGAGTTGAACTTCGGTCTGCCATGGACGAGCTTTGGACGCCTGCGCCCGTTGCACACCAACCTGGTGATTTTCGCCTTCGGTGGATGTGCACTGTTTGCCACTTCTTATTACGTCGTGCAGCGAACCTGCCAAACGCGACTGATTTCCGACAGCCTCGCCGCCTTCACCTTCTGGGGATGGCAAGCGGTGATCGTCGGCGCGATCATTACCTTGCCGATGGGTTTCACCACCACCAAGGAATACGCGGAACTGGAATGGCCCCTGGCTATTCTGCTGGCCATTGTCTGGGTCACCTACGGTCTGGTGTTCTTCGGCACCATCGTCAAGCGCAAGACCAAGCACATCTATGTGGGTAACTGGTTCTACGGCGCGTTCATCGTCGTGACCGCGATGCTGCACATCGTCAACCACATGTCGCTGCCGGTCAGCCTGTTCAAGTCCTACTCGGCCTACTCGGGTGCGACGGACGCGATGATCCAGTGGTGGTACGGCCACAACGCCGTGGGTTTCTTCCTGACCACCGGCTTCCTGGGGATGATGTACTACTTCGTGCCGAAGCAGGCCGAACGTCCGATCTACTCCTATCGCCTGTCGATCGTGCACTTCTGGGCACTGATCACCCTGTACATCTGGGCCGGTCCGCACCACCTGCACTACACCGCGTTGCCGGACTGGGCACAGTCCCTGGGCATGGCGATGTCGATCATCCTGCTGGCTCCGAGCTGGGGCGGCATGATCAACGGCATGATGACGCTGTCGGGCGCCTGGCATAAGCTGCGCACCGACCCGATCCTGCGCTTCCTGGTCGTCTCCCTGGCGTTCTACGGCATGTCGACCTTCGAAGGCCCGATGATGGCGATCAAGACCGTCAACTCGCTGTCGCACTACACCGACTGGACCATCGGCCACGTACACGCTGGCGCCTTGGGCTGGGTTGCGATGATCTCGATCGGCGCCATCTACCACATGATCCCGAAACTGTTCGGTCGTGCGCAGATGCACAGCACCGGCCTGATCAACACCCACTTCTGGCTCGCGACCATCGGTACCGTGCTCTACATCGCCTCGATGTGGGTCAACGGCATTACCCAGGGCCTGATGTGGCGTGCGATCAACGATGACGGCACCCTCACCTACTCGTTCGTCGAAGCGCTGCAAGCCAGCCACCCGGGTTTCATCGTCCGCGCCCTGGGCGGTGCATTCTTCGCCACCGGCATGCTGTTCATGGCCTACAACGTATTCCGTACCGTACGCGCCTCGAACCCGGCTGAAGCCAAAGCCGCCGAACAGATTGCCGTAGTTGGAGCTCACTGATGAAGCATGAAGCAGTCGAGAAGAATATTGGCCTGCTGGCCTTCTTCATGGTCATCGCCGTCAGCGTCGGCGGCCTGACCCAGATCGTTCCGCTGTTTTTCCAGGATGTCACCAACAAGCCGGTCGAGGGCATGAAGCCCCGCACCGCCCTTGAACTGGAAGGCCGGGACATTTATATCGCCAACGGTTGTGTCGGCTGCCACTCGCAGATGATCCGTCCGTTCCGTGCTGAAACCGAACGCTACGGCCACTATTCGGTCGCCGGTGAAAGCGTCTGGGACCACCCGTTCCTGTGGGGTTCCAAGCGTACCGGTCCGGACCTGGCCCGTGTCGGCGGCCGTTACTCAGATGACTGGCAGCGTGCGCATTTGTACAACCCGCGCAACGTCGTGCCTGAGTCGAAAATGCCGGCCTACCCGTTCCTCGTGGAAAACAAGCTCGACGGCAAAGACACCGCCAGGAAAATGGAAGTCTTGCGCACGCTCGGCGTCCCTTACACCGACGAAGACATCGCCGGCGCCAAGGATGCTGTGAAGGGCAAAACCGAAATGGACGCGCTGGTGGCCTATCTGCAAGGCCTGGGCACCATCATCAAAAGCAAACGGTGATCTGGATGGATATCGGGATGATTCGTGGCCTGGGCACCGTTGTCGTGATGGTGGCCTTCATCGGACTGGCACTGTGGGTGTTCAGTCCCAAGCGCAAGTCGGAGTTTGAAGACGCGACCCTGCTGCCTTTCGCGGATGATCCCGAAGCCATCAAGCACGTCGAGCAAGCTTCTAGGAGTAACAAAGAATGACTACATTCTGGAGTCTGTACGTCACAGTCCTCAGTCTCGGTACGATCTTTTCCCTGACCTGGCTGCTGCTGTCGACCCGCAAGGGCCAGCGCGCAGAGCAAACGGACGAGACAGTCGGGCACTCCTTCGACGGGATCGAGGAGTACGACAACCCGCTGCCGAAATGGTGGTTCATGCTGTTCGTGGGCACCATCATCTTCGCACTGGGCTACCTGGCGCTGTATCCGGGCCTGGGTAACTGGAAAGGCCTGCTGCCGGGTTACGGCTACCTCGACAACGAGAAGCAGACCCCGTTCGCCAACGGCCAGAGCGGCTGGACCGGCGTTCACGAGTGGGAAAAGGAAATGGCCAAGTCGGACGCCAAGTTCGGTCCGATCTTCGCCAAGTTCGCTGCCATGCCAATCGAAGAAGTGGCCAAGGACCCGCAAGCGCTGAAGATGGGTGGCCGTCTGTTCGCCTCCAACTGCTCGGTTTGCCACGGTTCCGACGCCAAGGGCGCCTATGGTTTCCCTAACCTGACCGATGCCGACTGGCGCTGGGGTGGCGAACCGCAAACCATCAAGACCACCATCATGGGCGGCCGTCACGCAGTGATGCCTGCCTGGGCTGAAGTGATCGGCGAGCAAGGCGTGGCCGATGTGGCCGCGTTTGTCCTGACCAACCTCGATGGCCGCAAGCTGCCGGAAGGCACCAAGGCCGACCCGGTTGCCGGGCAGAAACTGTTCGCCACCAACTGCGTGGCGTGCCACGGTCCTGAAGGCAAGGGCACGCCAGCGATGGGCGCACCCAACCTGACTCACCCTGCAGCGTTCATCTACGGTTCGAGCTTCGCTCAACTGCAACAGACCATCCGTTACGGCCGTCAGGGCCAGATGCCTGCGCAAGAGCAACTGCAAGGCAACGACAAGGTTCACCTGCTGGCCGCTTACGTCTACAGCCTTTCTCACGGCGAGAAGGCAGCGGACGCCGAGTAAGGCAAACGCTTGAAGCAACAAAAAACGGCCCCGCCAATGTGAATTGGCGGGGCCGTTTTGTTCTTGATGCCTATTTCATGACCGGTATCGTCTGGACGACCTTGCGACTTGGCCAGTTGTTGCCTCTAACAACGCTAATGGCGAGCGACTGCTTATCATCGGAAAAACTGGCAATAAGATACGTTTGCTGAGAAGCCGAACCGCTAAGAAATACGGGCACATCACCAAAACGCTCAGATTTTCCCCAATCGAACCAGCTGCCGGCACCCCAGTGATCGTGTCCACCAAAAATCGCCGTCACCCGGTACGTTTCGATCATCTGCTGAAACCTGGCGATCTGCTCGCTCGTTCCGTTCCAGTCATACACCTTGTGCATATTAAGAATAATGATCTTGCCCTGCTGGCGGGCACTTCTTAAATCCCGCTCAAGCCAATCGAGTGCAGGCGTGATCTCAAAAGCGGTCGGTCCCAGTGGATTTCCGGACGAAAACTCCACAGCGTAGGTCGGTTCGTTATGCAACTGCACCATATGCACATCACCGAAGTTCTTCGAATAGGCAAGACTGCCATAATAAATCTTTCCCAGACCCGAGCTTCTAATTCCAAGATCCATTGAATCGGCCTTCCCCCAATAACGCTCCTTGAGTTCGACGATACTGCCCGCGGCGCAATTATTCAGAAAACAGTCGTCAACGTTATTCGCGTAATCATGATTACCCAGCCCATAATCATAAATACCTTCAAGTTTCCTCTCGAATACCGCTTTCATGTACGAGCGTTCACCACCATGACCGAACGCAGTGATATCGCCATTGATCATCACGGGTATACGGGATGCACCGCCATTGTGCCTCCTGAAATCTGCAATGTCGGAATATTGCAACTCTACCAACTCCTTCGCCCGCGCATCGTTGCTTGGAAGTCCTTCATCGGTGAGATCGGTCCAAGGGTACTGCGGATCCGAGACCAGAACCAGATGCTTCGGTGTTTCGGTTGCTGCAACGGCAAGGAGCAGGGGACATAGCAACGAGAATGCAGTCGCCACCAGCAGACCATATTTTCCATGTAAGTTCATAAAAATCCATTTCATCAATAATTAATAGTTACCCCGCAGTAGCGGCGTCCCGCCAGACACTAATCAACCACACAAACAAACCAAACAACAAAACCAATAGAGCAAATTTCCAGTCAATCGCGGAAACATGTCTTATCAACAAAACATCAACGCCAGATTGCTTCGGCAAAAACCGTCACATACATTCATATGTTTCGCCCCCCCCGAACTGCAAGACAACCAACTTCAACAAAACGGAAATGGACTTCCATGAGTATTTCAAATAGCTGCAAACTACTTTCCTTACTGGTATTGACCGGTGTTCCCGTCATGTTCTCGATGGCCAGCCAATCCCAGCCACAACACCTGGTATTTGCTTCGGAACCGAAGTATCCCTCCAGTGAAAAATCCGATAACAAAGAAACCGAATCCGCGGCCGACAAGGAAGCGCGGTCAAAATGGCTGATCAACGCCCAGTACAGCAGCATCGCCGACTTCAGGAACCAACTTGGAGGAGCTGCCACCGTCCCGGTGATGATCAACGGCAACCTGACCGCTTCCGGGCATCCCGGAGAACGCGCCTACATCCATTCAGTACTGCAAGACAAACTCAAAAACCTTTACGACTATGGTCTGGGCAATCACGACTATGACTTCAATGTCGCAGCTTGCCCCGATTGCGCCGCCGGGAGCGTCGAAGACCTGAAGAATCGCTACTGGGGCAAAGTCGCCACCATGGACCTTTCCGCCAGGGCATCTGTTTTCACGAAGACCTGGTACGGCAGCCTGGCGTATTCCAGGGACTACGGCGACGTTCACCTGGTCCAACTGCACAACGAGCCCACCTACTCCGTCAACTTTTCCACTCAGTCGCTTTTCAATACGACCGCCTACGAGATCAGCGCCTCACTGGACTGGCTGGAGCGCGACCTGCAACGTGCTCGTGCCCAGGGCAAAATCATTCTGCTGAACTTGCACCAGCCGTTTAACTGGCCGGTCCAGGAGCGCGAAATCATGAGGTTTTCCCGGATGCTCGAGGACTATCGCGTGACCGCCGTGTTTTCCGCCGATGCAAACAGGCAGAACGGAAGGTACCCGGCCAGCAACTACATCTATGGTGATACGCCACTCTTCATGAGTGGCTCGGCGACCAGGCAAAGCTGGTTGTCGGCCAGTTTTTCCCCCGACAGAAAGCACCTCACCGTCAACGTCATCGCCGGCAATGACTGGCGCAATCCGGTTGCCAGCCATACCGTCCCGGTTAAATAAAACCGCCGCGACGCCATCGGAGGACCTGATGGCGTCGATGCCCGACAACCGGGCAGCTATACTGCGGATGTCAATTGACCTGCATCATGTTTTGTTACATTCGCTACACCATCCGCGGCTTTCTCCCAACGCGACCAAAGGTCGCACCCGCAGGCTAGAGCGACAGGCGTATCATTGCGCCACTGCAACACCCCTTTTTGACCGCGGTCGGCACGTACTGACCGAGGCACTTTTCCACTGCCGTGGGATGCAATGATGAGCAACCAGATTCCGGTACACGACGTCACTCCACCCGCCAGGAACGCGAACAACAGCGTCGACCTCTACGCCTCCAGAGAAAAAATCTACACCCGCGCCTTCACCGGCGTGTTTCGCAACCTGCGGATGACCGGTGGTGCCCTGTTGTTCCTGCTGTATTTCGGCACGGTGTGGCTGAGCTGGGGCGGTCATCAGGCCGTCTGGTGGAACCTGCCGGAGCGCAAGTTCTTCATTTTCGGCGCTACCTTCTGGCCTCAGGATTTCATTCTGCTGTCCGGCATGTTGATCATCGCCGCATTCGGCCTGTTCTTCATCACCGTGTACGCCGGACGGGTCTGGTGCGGCTATACCTGCCCGCAAAGCGTCTGGACCTGGATCTTCATGTGGTGCGAAAAAGTCACCGAAGGTGACCGCAACCAACGCATCAAGCTCGACAAGGCGCCGATGAGCGCCAACAAGTTCCTGCGCAAACTCAGCAAGCACGCCATGTGGCTGTTGATCGGTTTCGTCACCGGCATGACCTTCGTCGGCTACTTCTCGCCGATCCGCGAACTGGTGTTCGACTTCTTCACCGGCCAGGCGGATGGCTGGTCGTACTTCTGGGTCGGTTTCTTCACCCTCGCCACTTACGGCAACGCCGGCTGGTTGCGCGAACAGGTGTGCATCTACATGTGCCCGTACGCACGCTTCCAGAGCGTGATGTTCGACAAGGACACCCTGATCGTTTCCTACGACCCGCGCCGTGGCGAAGGCCGTGGCCCGCGTAAAAAAGGCATCGACTACAAGGCCCAGGGCCTGGGTGACTGCATCGACTGCACCATGTGCGTCCAGGTCTGCCCGACCGGTATCGACATCCGCGACGGCCTGCAAATCGAATGCATCGGTTGCGCCGCCTGCATCGATGCCTGCGATACCATCATGGACAAGATGGAATACCCGCGCGGGCTGATCAGCTACACCACCGAGCACAACTTGTCCGGGCAGAAAACCCATAAACTGCGTCCGCGCCTGATTGGCTATGCCATTGTGCTGCTGGCGATGATCAGCTTGCTGGTGACCGCATTCTTCATGCGTGCGCTGGTAGGTTTCGATGTCAGCAAGGACCGCGTGCTGTACCGCGAGAACGCCGAAGGCCGGATCGAAAACGTCTACAGCCTGAAAATCATGAACAAGGACCAGCGCGACCATACCTACCTGCTCGAAGCCTCTGGCCTGCCGGATCTCAAATTGCAGGGCCGGCGCGAGATCAGGGTCGCCGCCGGCGAGATCGTCAGCCAGCCGGCCGAACTGTCCGTCGCGCCGGAAAAACTGCCATCGAGCACCAACGAGGTGAAATTCACTCTCAAGGATGCCGATGACGACAGCGTCCACATTGAAGCCAAGAGCCGATTCATCGGCCCACAAAATCGTTGAGAGAACTGAAAACATGCCCGCAGCAACTGCCGCAAGTCCCTGGTACAAGCACCTCTGGCCGTGGATCATCATCGGGATCCTGGCCTGCTCGGTGACCCTGACCTTGTCCATGGTGACCATCGCGGTGAAGAACCCGGACAACCTGGTCAACGACAACTACTACGAGGCCGGCAAAGGCATCAACCGCTCCCTTGACCGTGAGCTGCTGGCCCAGAACCTGAAAATGCGCGCCAGCGTTCATCTCGATGGCGTGACCGGCGAGGTTGACCTGCGCCTGAGCGGCGAGAGCCAGCCCAAGACCCTGGAGCTGAACCTGATCTCGCCGACCCAGCCGGAGAAGGACCGCAAGATCACCCTGAGCCGCAGCGAAACCGAACAGGGCCGCTACATCGGCCAGTTGAGCGACAAGATCGAAGGCCGGCGTTTTGTCGAGTTGCTTGGCACTCAGGACGAGCACATCTGGCGCATGTTCGAAGAAGAACTGGTCAGCCATGACAAGGATCTGCTGCTCGGTGATGAACCGTTGCAGGGTGCCGAAGACCTGAAGAAATAAAGCCGCGCTTCGCGCATCGCGAGCAAGCTCGCTCCCACAGTTGATCAGCGCCATGCTCAGATCCTGAGTACACCAACGATCCCTGTGGGAGCGAGCTTGCTCGCGATGAGGCCCTATCAGACGCTAGAGATTCAGCAGTACCAGTGAATACTCCATGACCACCACCCCACTCCCCTGCTACCACTGCGCCCTGCCCGTCCCGGCCGGCAGCCGCTTCACCGCGGCGGTCCTGGGGCAAACCCGCGAATTCTGCTGCCCGGGTTGCCAGGCCGTGGCCGAGGCCATTGTGGCTGGCGGTCTGGAAAGCTATTACCAGCACCGCAGCGAAGCCTCGGCCAACCCCGAAGCGCTGCCGGTGCAACTGGTGGATGAACTGGCGCTGTACGACCGTGCCGATGTGCAGCAACCCTTCGTTCGCCACGAAGGCGAACTCGCCGAAACCACACTATTGATGGAAGGCATCAGCTGCGCCGCCTGCGGCTGGCTGATCGAAAAACACCTGCGCACCTTGCCGGCGGTGGCTGAAGCGCGCCTGAACCTGTCCAACCATCGCCTGCACGTACGCTGGGCCGATGCGCAATTACCCCTGAGCCAGGTCCTCAGCGAACTGCGTCACATCGGTTACGCCGCACACCCGTATCAGGCCGACCGCGCCAGCGAACAACTGGCCAGCGAAAACCGCCTGGCCCTGCGCCAGCTCGGCGTGGCCGGGTTGCTGTGGTTCCAGGCGATGATGGCAACCATGGCCACCTGGCCTGAATTCAACATCGACCTCAGCCCCGAACTGCACACCATCCTGCGCTGGGTCGCCCTGTTCCTCACCACCCCGATTGTGTTCTACAGCTGCGCGCCGTTCTTCAAAGGCGCCATGCGCGATTTGCGCACCCGCCACCTGACCATGGACGTTTCCGTGTCGCTGGCCATCGGCAGTGCCTACGTTGCCGGGATCTGGACTTCGATCACCGGAGTCGGCGAACTGTATTTCGATGCCGTCGGTATGTTTGCCCTGTTCCTGCTGGCCGGGCGTTATCTGGAGCGGCGCGCCCGCGAGCGCACCGCCGCCGCCACCGCGCAGCTGGTGAATCTATTGCCCGCCTCGTGCCTGCGATTAATGCCTGACGGCCAGAGCGAACGCATTTTGCTCAGTGAACTGCGCATTGGCGATCAGGTGCTGGTTCATCCGGGCGCCATTCTCCCGGCTGACGGCAAGATCCTCGACGGTCAGTCGAGTGTCGACGAATCGCTGCTGACCGGCGAATACCTGCCGCAACCACGCACCCTCGGCGACGCGGTCACCGCCGGCACAATGAACGTCGAAGGCGCGCTGACCGTCGAGGTTCAGGCCCTGGGCCAGGACACTCGCCTTTCGGCCATTGTTCGCCTGCTCGATCGTGCCCAGGCCGAAAAGCCGCGCCTGGCGGAAATCGCCGACCGCGCCGCGCAATGGTTCCTGCTGTTGTCGCTGATCGCTGCCGCCGTGATTGGGCTGCTGTGGTGGCAACTGGATGCCTCGCGAGCCTTCTGGATTGTGCTGGCGATGCTCGTGGCGACCTGCCCGTGCGCCCTGTCGCTGGCGACGCCGACCGCCCTCACCGCTGCCACCGGCACACTGCATAAACTCGGTCTGTTGCTGACCCGCGGCCATGTCCTGGAAGGACTGAACCAGATCGACACGGTGATTTTCGACAAGACCGGCACCCTCACCGAAGGACGCCTGGCGCTGCGCTCGATCCGCCCCCTCGGCGCGCTCGACAGTGATCAATGCCTGAGCCTCGCCGCGGCCCTGGAAAATCGCTCCGAACATCCGATCGCCCGTGCTTTCGGACGCGCGCCGATGGCTGCCGAAGAAGTCCACAGCACACCGGGCCTTGGCCTGGAGGGGCTGGTTGAAGGGCGACGCCTGCGCATCGGCCAACCGCGTTTCGTCTGCGAACTCAGCGGCGCCGTGGTGCCGTCGATGCCTGAGGAAGCCGGCCAATGGCTGCTGCTCGGCGACAACCAGGGACCGCTGGCCTGGTTCGTCCTCGATGATCGCTTGCGCGCCGACGCGCCCGCGCTGCTGGCCGCGTGCAGGGCGCGTGGCTGGCGCACGTTGTTGTTGTCTGGCGATAGCTCGCCGATGGTCGCCAGCGTGGCGGCGGAACTGGGCATCGATGAAGCCCGTGGCGGGTTGCGTCCGGACGATAAACTGCAGGTCCTGCAACAGCTGCATAAAGAAGGTCGCAAGGTGTTGATGCTGGGGGACGGGGTCAATGACGTGCCGGTGCTGGCGGCTGCGGATATCAGCGTCGCCATGGGCTCGGCCACCGACCTGGCGAAAACCAGTGCCGACGCCGTGTTGTTATCCAACCGCCTTGACGCGCTGGTGCAAGCCTTCAGCCTGGCGCGACGTACCCGCCGGGTCATTATCGAGAACCTGCTGTGGGCGGGGCTGTACAATGGCCTCATGTTGCCCTTCGCCGCCCTCGGCTGGATCACTCCGGTCTGGGCGGCGGTGGGCATGTCGATCAGTTCGTTGACCGTGGTGTTGAACGCGCTGCGCCTGACTCGCATGCCGAGCGCGCCCGCCGCCAGCACCTCGCCAGAAACCCGCCCGCTGCCGGCCTGAGCCGCGTGGGCATGGAGTCCAGATGCCAGCTCTTTACGTGATGATTCCCGCTGCGCTGCTGATCGTGGCCATCGCCGTCTATATCTTCTTCTGGGCGGTGGACAGCGGTCAGTACGACGACCTCGACGGCCCGGCTCACAGCATCCTGTTCGACGACCAGGACCCGAACCACACCGCTGCTGTCGATGAGGCCAGCGGCCAACCGGCCAAACCGCAAGACAAGGCCCCACCCCATGCTTGAATTGGCGCCCCTGCTGGTGTCTGCGGTGATCCTCGGCTTGCTCGGCGGCGGCCATTGCCTGGGCATGTGCGGCGGCTTGATGGGCGCGTTGACCCTGGCGATCCCCAAGGAACAACGCAGCCGCCGCTTTCGCCTGTTGCTGGCCTACAACCTGGGACGGATTCTGAGCTATGCCTGCGCCGGACTGCTGATCGGCCTCGCCGGATGGGCCGTGGCCAGCAGCCCGGCGGCGATGTTCCTGCGTATCCTCGCCGGATTGCTGCTGATTGCCATGGGCCTGTACCTGGCCGGCTGGTGGAGCGGCCTGACCCGTATCGAAAGCCTCGGCCGAGGCTTGTGGCGGCACATCCAGCCAGTCGCCAACCGGTTGCTGCCGGTATCGAGCGTGCCGCGTGCGCTGCTGTTGGGCGCGCTCTGGGGCTGGCTGCCCTGCGGCCTGGTTTACAGCACCTTGCTATGGTCGGCCAGCCAGGGCAACGCGCTGGACAGCGCATTGTTGATGCTCGCGTTCGGGCTCGGCACCTGGCCGGTGCTGCTGGCGACAGGCCTTGCCGCCGAGCGCATCACCGCACTGTTGCGCAAACGCAGCGTACGGATGGCGGGCGGGATGCTGGTGATGTTGTTTGGTATCTGGACACTGCCGGGACCGCATCAGCATTGGCTCATGGGGCATTAAACCGGCGGCGCGCCCATCGCGAGCAAGCTCGCTCCCACAGGGGAGTCGCTGTGTACACAAAACCTGTGGGAGCGAGCTTGCTCGCGATGAGGCCCTCACAAACGACAAAGATTCTGACCTTGATGCAAATCAAGATGCCCCGCCCCTCCCCCGCATAAAGTGGCTGACACTGCCAGCCTATCCGGGGAATGCCCGCATGATGCTCGACGCCATTCGTTGGGACACCGATCTGATCCGCCGTTATGACCTGGCGGGACCACGCTACACCTCGTATCCGACCGCCGTGCAATTCAATAGCCAGGTCGGCACCTTCGACCTGTTTCATGCCCTGCGCGACAGTCGCAAGGCCCAACGCCCGTTGTCGCTGTACGTGCACGTGCCGTTCTGCGCGAACATTTGCTATTACTGCGCCTGCAACAAGGTCATCACCAAGGATCGCGGGCGGGCGCAGCCGTATTTGCAGCGCCTGGAACAGGAAATCCAGTTGATCGCCTGCCACCTCGACCCCACGCAGAAAGTCGAGCAACTGCACTTCGGTGGCGGCACGCCGACCTTTCTCAGCCACGACGAACTGCGCCAGTTGATGGCGCATTTGCGCAAACACTTCAATTTGCTGGACGACGATTCGGGCGACTACGGCATCGAGATCGACCCCCGTGAGGCCGATTGGTCGACCATGGGCCTGCTGCGCGAACTGGGCTTCAATCGGGTCAGCATCGGCCTGCAAGACCTCGACCCGGCGGTCCAGCGCGCGGTCAATCGCCTGCAAAGCCTGGAAGAAACCCGCGCGGTGATCGATGCCGCCCGCACCTTGCAGTTTCGCTCGATCAATATCGACCTGATCTACGGCCTGCCGAGACAAACGCCGGAGAACTTCGCCCGCACCGTCGAAGAGGTCATCAACCTGCAACCGGACAGGTTATCGGTGTTCAACTACGCCCACCTGCCGGAACGCTTCATGCCGCAGCGGCGCATCAACAGCAACGAACTGCCGACGCCTGCTCAGAAACTGGAAATGCTGCAGCGCACCATCGAGCAACTGATCAGCGCCGGCTACCGCTACATCGGCATGGACCACTTCGCCCTGCCCGACGATGAACTGGCGATTGCCCAGGAAGAATCGACCCTGCAACGCAATTTCCAGGGCTACACCACCCACGGTCATTGCGATTTGATCGGCCTCGGCGTGTCGGCAATCAGCCAGATCGGCGACCTGTACTGCCAGAACAGCAGCGACCTGACCGAGTACCAGAACGTCCTTGCATCAATGCAACTGGCCACCAGCCGCGGCCTGCTGTGCAACGCCGATGACCGGCTGCGGCGCGCGGTCATCCAGCAATTGATCTGCAATTTCAACCTGGAATTTTCCGATATCGAACAGGCCTTCAACATCGATTTCCAGGGCTACTTCGGCGATCTCTGGCCCCAGTTGCAAGACATGGCCAAAGACGGGCTGATCGAACTCGATCGCGACAGAATCACTATCCTGCCCGCCGGGCGGCTGCTGGTGCGCTCGGTGTGCATGGTGTTCGACGCGTACCTGGAACAACACAGTCGCCAGCGCTTTTCACGGGTAATCTAATTCTGCAAGCAAGCGCCCCAGACTGGCCTCGATCTCCTATGGTGAGTTACCCTTACGTCTTATGTGTGAATTCCCACAAGGATTGAAGAAATGTCCGAGCCAGTAAAACTGCGCGCTCATAATCAAGCCCATTGCAAGGATTGCAGCCTGGCCCCTCTTTGCCTGCCACTTTCGCTGAATCTGGAAGACATGGACGCGCTGGACGAAATCGTCAAACGCGGCCGGCCGCTGAAAAAAGGCGAATTTCTGTTTCGCCAGGGCGATACCTTCGATTCTGTCTACGCAGTCCGTTCTGGCGCCCTCAAGACCTTCAGCCTGAGCGACACCGGTGAAGAACAGCTCACCGGTTTCCACCTGCCCAGCGAACTGGTGGGCCTGTCGGGCATGGACACCGAAAAGCACCCGGTGTCGGCACAAGCCCTGGAAACCACCTCGGTGTGTGAAATCCCTTTCGAACGCCTCGACGAACTGGCCCTGCAACTGCCGCAGTTGCGCCGTCAGCTGATGCGCGTGATGAGCCGCGAAATCCGTGACGATCAGCAGATGATGCTGCTGTTGTCGAAAAAGACCGCCGACGAACGCATCGCCACGTTCCTGGTCAACCTCTCGGCACGTTTCCGTGCCCGGGGTTTTTCCGCCAACCAGTTCCGCCTGAGCATGTCGCGCAACGAAATCGGCAACTACCTGGGCCTGGCGGTGGAAACCGTTTCCCGCGTCTTCACGCGCTTCCAGCAAAACGAACTGATCGCGGCAGAAGGCAAGGAAATACGGATTATCGACCCGATCCAGCTTTGCGCCCTGGCCGGTGGCTCGCTGGAAGGCTGAAACAAAACGTTGCGGCTGAGCGAAACGGTTCAGCCGCCGTTATACTTTGTTGTTTGCAGCCCTGCCAGGACACCACGACGATGGTCTTCGACTCCTTCGACATCAAATCCCTCATCCGCCCTGTCATCGACTTCCCGAAACCGGGTGTGATCTTTCGCGACATCACCCCGCTGTTCCAGTCGCCCACGGCCCTGCGCCTGGTGATGGACAGCTTCGCCCACCGTTACGTCGAGGCTGACTTCACCCACATCGGCGCGATGGACGCCCGTGGCTTCCTGATCGGTTCGGTACTGGCCTATCAGTTGAACAAGCCGCTGGTGCTGTTCCGCAAGCAAGGCAAACTGCCGGCTGAAGTGTTGGCCGAGGGCTATGCGACCGAATACGGCGAAGCCTTCCTGGAAGTGCACGCCGACAGCCTGTGCGAGGGGGATTCGGTGGTGATGTTCGATGACCTGATCGCCACCGGTGGAACCCTGATTGCCGCTGCCAACCTGATCCATCGCATGGGCGCGCGGGTGCATGAAGCGGCGGCGATTATCGATCTGCCGGAACTGGGCGGTTCGCAGCGCCTGGAAGACATGGGTATTCCTACGTTCTGCCTGACGCAGTTTGCTCTGACCGATAAATAAGTTGCGCCTGTCCTGACGCCATCGCGGGCAAGCCCGCTCCCACAGGATTTGTGTGAAGCCAAAGATTGCAGTTTCACCCTGTAACCTGTGGGAGCGAGCTTGCTCGCGATGGCGTCAGCGGCAACACCACTAAATTCAAGATCGGTTCAAAGCCCCATCTGCTTGCTGATGATTTCGTTCATCACTTCCCGCGTCCCGCCGCCAATCGACAGGATCCGGTTGTCGCGGTACAGCCGCTCCACCAGACTCTCGCGCATATAACCCAACCCACCGAGTATCTGCACCGCATCGTTGACGATCCGGTCTGCCGTATCCGTCGCAAAATTCTTGGCCATGGAAATTTCCTTGATCACGCTCTGCCCCGCCGCCATTTTCGCAGCCTGGCGGTAGGTGAACTCCCGGGACACTTCCAGCGCGGTCGCCATCTCGGCGAGGCGATGCTTGATCACCTGAAACTTGCCGATCGGCTTGCCAAAGGCTTCGCGCTGGCGCGCCCATTTCAGGCTCTCCTCCAGCGCCAGTTGTGCGGTCATGTTGGCCATCAACGCCAGGGCCAGGCGTTCGCTCTGGAAATTGCCCATGATGCAGGCAAAGCCCATGTTCTCGGCGCCGATCAAATTTCCTACGGGTACCCGGCAATCAGCGAAGAACAGTTCAGCGGTGTCTGACGCCCACCAGCCCATTTTCTTCAGCTGCCGTCCTACGGTGAAACCGGGCGTGCCCTTCTCGATCAGTAACAGGCTGATGCCCGCGAAACCCGGCTCGCCCGTTCGCACCGCGACGGTATAGAAATCCGCGCGCACGCCGCTGGTGATAAAGGTCTTGCTGCCACTGACCCGGTAGAAATCACCGTCGCGCACGGCACGGGTTTGCAGGTTGGCGACGTCGGAGCCACCGCCGGGCTCGGTAATGGCCAGGGCGCTGATCTTCTCTCCCGACAGCACCTGGGGCAGCACACGATCACGCACTTCGGGCCGGGCCCACTTGAGAATGGGCGGCAAGCCGATATCCAGCGACCCCAGGCCGGCAACCAGCCCGCCTGAGCCGCAGCGCATCAACTCTTCACTGGCGGCAACCTTGGCGAACAGATCCCCTTCGTGGCTGCCTCCGTAAGCTTCGGGGTAACCGATGCCGAGAATCCCCGCCGCGCCGGCCTTGAGATAGAGCTCGCGAGGAAAGCTTTCGGCTTCTTCCCACTGCTCGATATCAGGAAGGATCTCGCGTTCGACGAAACGTCTGACGCTGTCACGGACCAATTGGTGGCTGGGGTCGAAGTATTCCTGAAAGGCAGACATCGGCGAGCTCCACTGAAGGGGTCAGTGAAGTTAACCGAGCGCTTGCTTGGTTTTCAACAGGATTGTGTAAGTCAGGTAGACCGAGGTGCCCTTATCGCGAGCAAGCTCGCTCCCACATTGGTTTTGTGTGCACCGCAGAACCCCTGTGGGAGCGAGCTTGCTCGCGATGGCGTCAGCCCGAACAACACAAATTACAGAATGATCGGCTTACGCCCGGCAAACGAATGCGCCAGCGTCCCGCCATCCACCAGCTCCAGCTCACCACCCAGCGGTACGCCGTGGGCGATGCGCGAGGCGACCAGGCCTTTGCTGCTGAGCAATTGGGCGATGTAGTGCGCTGTGGCTTCACCTTCCACGGTCGGGTTGGTGGCCAGGATGACTTCAGCGAAGGTACCCGCCTCTTCGATCCGCGCCATCAATTGCGGAATGCCGATGGCTTCCGGCCCCAGGCCGTCGAGCGGCGACAGATGCCCCTTGAGCACGAAATAGCGCCCGCGGAAACCGGTCTGCTCCACTGCATAGACGTCCATCGGGCCTTCCACCACGCAAAGCAAGGTGTCGTCGCGACGGGTATCGGCGCATTGCGGGCAGAGATCATCTTCCGTCAGCGTACGGCACAAGCGGCAGTGACCGACCCCCTCCATGGCCTGGCTCAGGGCCAGCGCCAGTCGCGAGCCGCCGCTGCGGTCACGTTCGAGCAACTGCAATGCCATGCGCTGGGCGGTTTTCTGACCCACGCCAGGCAAAATTCGCAGGGCGTCGATCAGTTGGCGAATCAAAGGGCTGAAGCTCATGGTGGAAAAGTCCGACAAAACAACGAGACGCGGTTTATACCCGCGCCTCGGTTTAGCGTCAAATTGCAGCGTCAATTACTCAGTCACGAGAAACCCGAACCACTAATTTGCCGAAGTTGCGCCCTTCCAGCATGCCGATGAACGCATCAGGCGCCTGTTCCAGGCCATCGACCACGTCTTCGCGAAACTTCACCTTGCCATCGCGTACCCAGGGCGCCATGGCACTGAGGAATTCCGGCTGGCGATCACCATAGTCATCGAACACGATGAAGCCCTGGATGCGCACCCGTTTGGTCAACAGGGTGCGCTGCAACAGTGGCAGGCGATCCGGTCCACTCGGCGCTTCATAGGCGTTGTAGGAGGCAATCAGGCCGCAGAGTGGAATTCGTGCCTTCGGATTGAGCAACGGCACTACGGCGTCGAATACCTTGCCGCCGACGTTCTCGTAGTAGATGTCGATTCCCTTGCCACAGGCCTTGGCCAGTTCATCGGCAAAGTCCGGGCTCCTGTGGTCGATGCAGGCATCGAAGCCCAACTCTTCGACGACATAGCGGCACTTGTTCGCACCACCCGCCACACCGACCACGTGCAGGCCTTTGATCTTCGCTACCTGGCCGACCACCGAACCCACCGCGCCGGACGCCGCTGCAACCACCAGGGTCTCGCCAGCCTTTGGCTGGCCGATGTCCATCAGGCCCATGTACGCGGTCATGCCCGGCATACCCAGTACCCCAAGGGCCATCGAAGGGCTTGGCAGCGCGGGAATCGGAATGATGCTGCGACCGTCATTGATGCTGTGGCTTTGCCAACCGGTGGCACCGACCACCAGATCACCTTCCTGAAACTTCGGATTGAGCGAACGCTCGACCCGGCTGACCGCGCCCCCGGTCATGACTTCGCCGATTTCCACCGGTGCCGCGTAGGACGGTGCGTCACTCATGCGCCCGCGCATGTAGGGATCCAGCGACAGGAAAATGGTCTTGAGCAGCACCTGACCGTCGGTCAGGTCCGGCAGCGCCACCCGCTCCAGGCGGAAGTTTTCCGGCGTTGGCGCGCCCACCGGGCGAGAAGCCAGGACAATGCGTTGATTGAGGGTCATGGGGTCGGACATGGCAGCGTCTCCTGTGATCGATGGGGTTCGGTGATATAGGGAGCAGACCTTTGTGGCGGTATGGCGGTGATGAGTGGCATGGTGAAGACAGTTGCTCCCACAAGATTCGCGGCGTTCGCAAAACCTGTGGGAGCGGGCTTGCCCGCGATGGCGGCATGTCAGCCAAACATATCTATCAGCCAGAAACAAAAATGCCAGGCGCTATGCCTGGCATTTTTGTAACTCATCTGCCGCCTGAAGGCGAATCAGAATGGCAGTTTCATGCCCGGCGGCAGTTGCATGCCGGCAGTCATGCTGCCCATTTTGTCCTGGCTGTTGGCTTCGATCTTGCGCACGGCATCGTTGACCGCGGATGCGATGACCGCTTCCAGCATTTCCTTGTCGTCTTCGCTCATGCCTTCGACCAGGCTTGGGTCGATGGTCACGCTCTTTACGTCATGACGACCGGTCATCACCACGGTGACCATATCGCCACCGGCCTTACCGGTGACTTCGGCGTTGGCCAGCTCTTCCTGCATCTTGGCCATTTTTTCCTGCATCTGCTGCGCCTGCTTCATCAGGCCGGCCATGCCACCTTTCATCATGGTAATCACCTCAAAAGTACTTGGATTAAAACAGCGCCCGGCCCATGCGGCCGGGTGCCTTCAGTTATTAGCCCTGAGTGACCAGGGCGTCGACAGGTTCAATAGTATCGTTACGGACCACCGCACCGAACTGCTGCATCATTTGCTGGATGAACGGATCACCGTGGATCGATTCCTCCGCCTCGCGCTGACGGTTGGCGCGGCGGCGCGAAGCCGCTTGTGCCGGGGTTTCCTGCTCGGGCTTGATCAGCTCGATGCTCAGGGTCAGCGTGCGCTGGTGATACTGGTTCAGCGCATCGTTGAGGCGACGCTGTTGAGTGGCGTTGAACAAGGCACTGTGGGCCGGGTCCAGGTGCATCAGCCAATTGTCGCCATCCACCGCGATCAGCGTGCAGTTGGCGGCGATGCTGCCGGTCATGCCGGAGATCGGCAATTTCGGGAACAGCTCCAGCCATTGCAGGGCCAGACCGGTGGCCGGCATCGCCGCGGGCTCAGGCTCGGGCTCCGGAGCCGGGTCGGCGGCATGCTCGCTGGCCAGTTCGTCGAGGTAACTGTAGGCCGAATCCATGTCCGGCTCGATGTAATCCTCGTCCAGCGGCGGCTCGTCATCCAGGTCCATGCCCGGCGTCGCGGCATCGACGTCGGCCACCGAAGGTTCCGGGATCGGCGCGGCGGCCCACTCCGGGGCGTCCGGCACCACGCTGTCCGGCGCCGGCAACGGCATCGGCGGTAATTCGGGTTGTTCGCTGGCGGTTTCCAGCATCGGCTCCGTTGCCGGTTGCTGAACGGGCGCCGGCTCGACCGGGTCATTCCACGGCAGGTCGACAACCTCTTCGACCACGACCGCTTCAACCACAGGCGCAGGCTCTGGCACAGCGACCGGCGCAACCGGTTCCGGTGCTGGCGCTGGCGCTGGAGCCGCCACTGGCGCAGCGACTACCGGCGCAACAACCGGCGCGGCAGCCACTGAGTTTGCGGAATCAACTGTGGCCTGGCTGATCCCCACTGGCTTTAGCGGTTGCCTCGGGGCATCCGCGGTGTCTGCGGGCCGGAACGCCAGCATCCGCAGCAACACCATTTCAAAACCGCCCCGGGGATCCGGCGCCAGCGGCAAGTCGCGGCGGCCGATCAGGCCCATCTGGTAGTAGAACTGCACATCTTCGGCCGGCAACGCCTGGGCCAGTGCCAGCACGCGATCACGGTCGCCGTGACCGTTGTCGACACCTTCCGGCAAGGCCTGGGCGATGGCGACGCGGTGCAGCACATTGAGAATTTCCGAAAGCACGCCGTTCCAGTCCGGGCCTTGTTCGGCCAGGTGGCGGACGGCTTCGAGCAACGCCTTGGCATCGCCTTCGATCAGGGCATGCAGGACGTCGTAGACCTGCCCGTGATCGAGGGTCCCGAGCATCGCCCGCACGTCGGCGGCCATGACCTTGCCTTCACCGAAGGCAATCGCCTGATCGGTCAGGCTCATCGCGTCACGCATCGACCCGTCGGCAGCGCGGCCCAGCAACCACAGCGCATCGTCCTCGAACGGCACGTTCTCGACACCCAGCACGTGGGTCAAGTGCTCGACCACGCGTTCCGGCGTCATGTTCTTCAGGGAGAACTGCAGGCACCGCGACAGAATCGTTGCAGGAAGTTTCTGCGGGTCGGTGGTGGCCAGGATGAACTTGACGTAGGGTGGTGGCTCCTCGAGGGTTTTGAGCAGCGCGTTGAAGGAATGACTGGAGAGCATGTGCACTTCGTCGATCAGGTAGACCTTGAAGCGCCCGCGGCTCGGGGCGTACTGCACGTTGTCGAGCAACTCGCGGGTGTCTTCGACCTTGGTGCGGCTCGCGGCGTCGATCTCGATCAAGTCGACAAAGCGGCCTTCGTCGATCTCGCGGCACACCGAGCATTCGCCACAGGGGGTCGAAGTGATACCTGTTTCACAGTTCAGGCATTTGGCAATGATCCGCGCGATGGTGGTCTTGCCGACCCCCCGGGTACCGGTAAAGAGGTAGGCGTGGTGCAGCCGCTGGCTGTCCAAGGCATTGATCAGAGCCTTGAGCACATGGGTCTGGCCGACCATTTCGCGGAACGAGCGCGGACGCCATTTACGTGCAAGAACCTGATAACTCATCGAAAACCGTCGCAGCGAAGGAAGCAGAAGCGGCTAATGCTAGCGGAGCAAGGCACAAATTGCATCCGGTGCGCTCGTGTATTCTGGCCAAGCTGCCCATCGGGGACATTTAACGGAGTGTTTATGCGGCTGGCCTTGGGGGCATTGCTGTTGATCAGCCTGGACAGTGTGGCCGCGCAAGCGCCGCTACGCTTCGTGATACCCGATAGCTGGACCATGCCCATGGTGCAACTTGAACAGGGCAAACCAACCCAGGGCATCCTGTATGACGTGATGCTCAGCCTCGCGACTCAGGTCGGCGTACCGGCCGAATTCCATGTATTGCCCCGCGCGCGGGTGCAAAACGCCATGGAGCAACGCGAGGTCGATGTCCGCTGTTATGCCGCGCAAGCGTGGCTGCCCCATCAGTCGGGCGACTACCTCTGGAGCAACCCGCTCTTTACCCAGCCCGACCTGTTGATCACACAGAATGCGCGCCCCACCGCTGTGAATCCGGCGGATTTGTCACACCAGTCCATCGGCACCGTGCTGGGCTACAGCTACCCGAACCTGCAACCGCTGTTTGACACCGATCAACTGTATCGCGACGACGCACGCAATCAGGAACTGGTGCTGGAAAAGCTCCTCGCCGGCCGCAACCGCTATGCCGTCAGCAATCAATGGAGCCTGGACTGGTTCAATCAGCGCCTGCTGCCGGACCAACAGTTGCACAGCGTGGCGGTGCTGCAGGAGCAGAATGTCGGCTGCTACGTGCGCAATGACCCGAAATTGCCCGTGCAGCGCATTCTGCGCACCCTGGTGCAGATGAAAATGTCCGGGGAGATCGATGCGATTGTTCGGCTGTATATCGGTGGCGAGCCTGCGGTCGTCGACAAATCGGAAACGACGAAAAACCGCCCCGGACAAGATCCTGGCAGCTAGCGAAAGTCTGTTTTCAGAAAGATAGCGCGAGAGAACACTCGCGTGGCGTTAAGGTGGTAACCCCACCAGCCACACCCCGGCACACAATGTCACCGCTGCGACGGCTCCTGACCAAACGACCATGTAAGCGTGCTAGCCAACACCCGGAAACTAAAATATGAATGGAACAAGCCGATAACGAACACCCTGCATATACTCTCGATATAATGGATCAAGAGAAAGATGCGCTTCCTCTCGAAATATTCGCGCGATCAGAAAACCGATAGTTACTGCATAGATAGTTATATTCGCCAGCGATGTATTTGCCAATACATAGCCCGTAAACGTCAGACAGTAACTAGCATAGATCGGGTGACGCACCACGCGATACATCCACGCAGTCTTGATAACCCGCTTTGCTGCAACGAGTGCAAAGCTGCGATTTAGAGAAATTACACCCAGCACCTGAATGACCGTCCCCACAACTATCAGAAAACTTGCCCACGGGAGCACCCCCCAAGCCTCCGGCCGGAACATTAACGGGGCAAAAGTCCCACCTACCGCCATCAACCAGTCGACCGGAATGAGCGAAACCGTCTTTGGCTCGCTTCGAAAAATGTACAAAACTGCTGTCAGCGTCTCAGAGAGACAGAACAAAAGCAGAGTCAGTTGATGCGTTTCTTGAAATTGAACCAGATGAACATAGGCAAAAATAGCCCACACCCCCGCCAGGAAAACTCCGCTATAGAATCCGACCCATCTCGATTGCAGTACTGCAGACAATGAATTCATGCCACACACTCCCGCCCGAAAAGTAACCAAAATCCATTTTGAGGCGCCCTGATTGCACCCCCTAACCCAATGATGTTTTCGACGCTGTGATTGCGCCACCACTGTTCATCACAGCATGGCCAAAAATCAAACTTCAAGATCCATCTTGCAAATACTCTAATAGCAAGACTGAAGCCCGTCCCCGCCTGACTCTGCAGAAAGACAAAACTCCGACGCTCTCACGACTTTCTAGCTAAGCACACGCCCGTCTTTATGCCTTGGAACTACTTCACCTTACAACTTTATAGAATTAAGCATTTACCCCTAATAACAAATAGGACCAAATAGCAATCCGCGCAAATATCGAATCCTCATAACGACATGACCAGCTATTCGATTTGCCCATCGCGATGACTCCGGCAAGCCCAAAAAGTCAGCAGGGAACTGCTCCTAATCGGGCCAGGACACGTAGCCGTGTGGAGTACAGAGTGTTTACTTCGGTCCAACTTTTAGCGGATGGCTGGATGAACGAGAAACCAGGAACAAGTATCTGCCCCTGAAAGGGTCACCCACATGACTGAACTTTTTTGTTACCCGCCCCTACAGGGCTACGGTGAATTTGCCACCCACCTCCACTTAGTCACGACGCACTTAATACGACGTAGTTTGCCAACCTGGGCCAGCAGCGAGAAGGCGTGCAGACATGCCACAGCAAGGAAATTGGAGAGTGCAGAAAATGAGGGGATGCAACAAGGCTTTGAAGAGTGCAAACGTAAAGCCAGCCTGCCTCGTATGGCGCACCACTTCGGTGTACCTAACGCTGTCACACTTCGAGATTTTTTACTGATAAATCCTTGCATAATCAAGGACTTATAGATAGGTGGTAACCCCACCAGCCACACCCCGGCACACAATGTCACCGCTGCGGCTGCTCCCTTCCAGGCCTGACCGGGTTCACGGCTGATCGTTGCGGGGGGACCGATGGGGTCACCATAACGACGCTCACCTGTCGGCGAGCCGCGCCATTGTACCTATCTGAGGCGAAGTTACAACCGTTGGTTTCGGATTAAAAATATGAGGGGGTTCAAGCACTTGCTATTGCGCCTGTAGCACCTCATCCGCCCTGCCGCCCTCCTGCTGAATCACCAGGTGAATAAAGTGCAGCTTGGCAATGACGACTGGCGGCAGGACGAACGGATAGAAATCCGGCTGCCCCATGCTGCGCGACAGTTCATTGAGCATGCCGGCCAGTTCGATCCACGCATTGACGAACGACAGAAATGCCGCGCCACCGGGATGCTGCGGGTCGTAAAGGGTATCCGGCGGAAACGGCTGATAGTCGAAGTCCATGTCCCGGGCGCTCATGCCGAAGCCCAGCGCGGTGTCCACCGCATCCATCATGTGCAGGTAATGCGCCCAGGTTTCGGCCCAGTCTTCCCACGGGTGCATGGTCGCGTAGGCGCTGACGTAGTGTTGCTGCCAGTCGAGTGGTGCGCCCTGCTGATAATGCCGTTCGAGGGCATCGGCGTAGCTGGCGCGCTCATCACCGAACAGATCGCGAAAAGGCTCAAGCCAATGGCTGCTGGCGATCAATCGGTCCCAGTAGTAATGCCCTACCTCGTGACGAAAGTGACCGAGCAGCGTGCGATAGGGTTCGTGCATTTGCACCCGCACCTGCTCGCGGTGCGCGTCGTCGGCCTCCTTGATATCGAGGGTGATCAGGCCATTGGCGTGTCCAGTGGTGGGTGGCTTGCCTTCGAGGTCCACGCCGATGAAATCGAAGGCAAGGCCCGTGTCCTCATCGACTGTTTTGGGAGTTACCTGCAACCCCAGACTGAACAGTTGCGCGACCAGACGCCGCTTGGCGGTTTCCACCTTGCGCCAGCGCTCGTGGTTGTCGGCTACCGACAGGTCAGGAATGGTGCGATTGAGGCTGCAGGCAATGCACAAGACGTCATGGTCATTGGCAGGCAGCAACCAATTACAGGCCGCCGGGGAGTCGAGGTTGGCGCAGCGTCGAAACAGGCCAGCCTCGGGATCGGCATCAAGCTGCCAGATGCCCGCTTGCACACCCGGCTGCAGCGCAGACAAGCGACTCTGCTCCGGCTGATAACCCAATGCCGCCGAACAGGCCAGGCACTGGCTGTTGCGAAAGAACAGCGACTGCCCGCAACGACAGGACCAGACCCTGCTGTTGCGCGAGCGTTCGCCTATGAACGGCGCGGCGATGCGCGAGCTGAGTTGCTCGAAGAAAGGGTACATGGCGATCTCTCCCTGGGGCTTGCAGAGACTAGATTATGGATGGCTGTCGATCGTTCCACGTTTTGCTGATTTCAACTGGCGGCCTGCAACAAATGATTCTTTCGCTACCTACGGATTTCCAGATACGTCCTACAACCCCACCAACCAACACAGAGTAGGAAAAATCTGATTTCACCCATCAGTGGCTTTGGGATGAGCCATGCCTGCCCGGAAGAACGTACATTCCCTCCCGCAAAATTTGATTGCCAAGGAGAGGTCGCATGGCGTTTGACGCATACATCAAAATCGAAGGTATTCCGGGCGAAGCCCTGGACGAAAAGTACCGCGACTGGATCGAGGTCGACGGATACAGCTTTGGCACTCGTCAAAGCACTTCAGCCACCGCCAGCTCTGCCGGTGGCGCGACTGCCGGCCGTGCAACGTTGAGCAACTTCACCTTTACCAAAGCATTGGACAAGTCCAGCTGCAAGTTGATGGAAGCCAGTTGCGCCGGTGAACACCTGAAACAAGTCACGCTGGTGCTCAGCCGTGCGGGCACTGACAAACTCAAATACTTCGAGATCGTGCTCGAGGAAGTCATCATTGCCGACTACATGCAAAACGCCAGCGCCGGCACTCCCGTAGAAGTCGTGCAACTGGACTATGGCCGCATCAAGACGGTCTATACCCAGCAAAAACGCAGCGATGGGGCCGGCGGTGGCAATGTAGCCGGTGGTTGGGATCGAATCGGCAACAAACGTTATTCGTGAGGCTGACATGGCACAGCCTCTGGCGTTCATCAATTCGCAATCCCAGACTTACGCGTCCCTCAAGGCCCACCTGGGCCTGACTGGCATCGCCAAAAACAAGTTCGATGCACTCAACAGCCATATCGCTAACTCAGTGGTGCTGGCAGGCGAGCTTGTGATCATCGGCGATGTGTCGACGCCATCGAGTACCAATGAAGAAGCGTACCTGATGGCCAGGGCAAGCGAAATCCACATCGCCCTGCTGACCAATCAGGTAGACGCCGATGACTTCCTGCTCGATAACTTCGAACTGCTCCAGGAAATGCTCGCCGACGGTGCTATCGGTGCCGGTGTCGTCAGTGACGGCTGGAGCAAACACATGGCCGCGATCAAGACCACCTTGGAGGAAATAGAACACGCCCATAAAGACTACCTGCGCAGCGGATCGCTAGCCGCCCGGGACAGGTTTTACACCGAACGCGCCAGACTGTTCGGCAAGCTGGACAAACAACTGGGCAATGTCGCGTCCTATGGGTCCGGGCTGCGTTATCAAGGTTCGATAAAACGGATGCTGGGGATTTCGACCAAGAGCTACATGAGCACCGGTGAGATTGCCGGCTATGCGCAAAAGGTCAGCGGCGTGGCCAGGGCGGCGAAGCTGATCAAGCGCGGGGTTTATATAGGCACTGCGTTGGACGTTGCTTCTGCCGGGCTGAGTATCCGGCAAGCATGTGCGTTGGGGCGGGAGGATGAATGTACGAAGGCCAAGTATGTTGAGGGGGCTTCGCTGGCGGGAAGCTTAGTGGGGGGTAGCGCTGGGGGAGTCGTTGGCGGCTATACAGCAACGCTCGGATGTTTGTTTGTTTTGGGAATAGCAACTGGTGGTCCTGGAGGGCTCGTGTGTGGCGTCGTAGGTGGAGCAGTAGGTGGATGGGCGGGAGGAAAACTGTTGGGTGGCGCAGGCGAAAAAATTGGTGAGCACCTATATGAAGGCATGAGCCAATGAGTCATATACCTCTTGGTCTAATATCAATTTTCCTCTTAACCCCCCTTGCACTCATAGAGGTATGGTTGATTTATATAATTCATGTTTATACAGAAAAGGCGGAAGAATTATTGCCAAAAAGCAGTTTTGTAAAAGCAAATAAGGCAGCATATTCTCACGCCGGATTTATTGGGAAAGCTATGCGTAATGGCTTTCTTACCATGGCATTATTACTGCAGGGAACGAGCATCAGGAAGGGGATTTTAGATACGACCGAAGCAAGAAACTTCCCAAAACACCTGAAACGAATCTTATTCACATCCTGGGGACTATGTTGGTTTTTTTTATTCACCTCCATGGCTTTCGGCCTTTACCTTCGCTGCACAAACCAAGTATCTGGAAGTTGAGTCAGCCCTAACAGGCGAACTCCTGATTACCTGCGATGTATCAACTTCATCAATTACAAATCAGGGTGGCTCACTTGATGACAAAGGTGAAGAGAACCCACATCGCCCTGCTGACCAATCAGGTCGATGCCGATGACTTCCTGCTCGATAACTTCGAACTGCTCCAGGAAATGCTCGCCGACGGTGCTATCGGCGCCGGTGTCGTCAGTGACGGCTGGAGCAAACACATGGTCGCGATCAAGACCACCCTGGAGGAAATAGAACACGCCCATAAAGACTATCTGCGCAGCGGATCAATAGTGGCCCGGGACAGGTTTTACACCGAACGCGACAGACTGTTCGGCAAGCTGGAAAAACAACTAGGCAATGTAGCGTCCTATGGGGCCGGGCTGCGTTATCAAGGCTCGATAAAACGGATGCTGGGGATTTCGACCAAGAGCTACATGAGCACCGGTGAGATTGCCGGTTATGCACAAAAGGTCAGCGGCGTGGCCAGGGCGGCGAAGCTGATCAAGCGCGGGGTTTATATAGGCATTGCGTTGGACGTTGCTTCAGCCGGATTGAATATCCGGCAGGCGTGTGCGCTGGGGAGGGAGGATGAGTGTACGAAGGCGAAGTATGTTAATGGGGGATCGCTGGCTGGAAGCTTAGGCGGGAGTGCTGTGGGCGGCGCTTTCGGTAGTGTAGCTGGATCGAGTGGTTGTTATTTCGCATTGGGGATTGTCACGGGAGGCCCAGGGGCCTTGGTTTGCACCGTAATTGGAGGAGCAGTAGGAGGATGGATCGGTGGTGAGCGTGGTGGAATTGGCGGTGAAATCATAGGGGAACGCCTTTATGACATGGTGGAGAAATGAATAACGTAGAGCCCGGGATAATCGCACTAGCAATATTCATCCCAATGTTTATGTCTTTATTCATGGTGTTTTACCTAGCATGTTTTTACACCGAAAAAATAGAGGAACTACTATCTCGCAGCGAATTCATAATACATCACAAACGAACCTTTTCCGGATTAGGCCTCATGGGAAAAATCATACGTAGTGGCTTTATTGCGAGCGTATTGCTAACCCCCCAGTTGATGGCGCGGAGAGGCGGTATCGACACAGATCAAATAAAATACTTTCCGCGCACACTGAAGAGACTCCTACTGGGATCGTGGCTCACACTTTCCTTCTCGTTTTTTGCACTCATACTGTTTTTACCTGTGCAGTAAATCTTAAACCTCGTCAATTCAGTGGCGCTGGTGGGCGAGTTTGTGATCATTGGCGATGGAGTACCTGTGAAGAGGCGTACCTGATGGCTAGGGCAAGCAAAATTCACATCGCTCTGCTGACAAATGAGGATGAGTGTACGAAGGCCAAGTATGTTGAGGACTTTTCGTTGGCTGGAAGCCTAGCTGGTAGTTCCGTAATAGGAAGTGATTTGCTCGGAGAAATGGCGGGTGAAAGCGCTGGTGAATACCTGCATGAAACGATAGAACAATGAGCCATGCCCCCCCTCGGCCTGGTATCAGCCATCCTTTTCGCGCCGTTTATCCTGACAACCATTTGGGTATTTTTAATGGTTCATATCTATACAGAAAAAGCGGAAAGTTTGCTGCCAAACAGCAGGCTCGTAAAAGATAATAAAAAGCTGTTTTCTCAAATGGGCCTTATGGGAAAAGCCACTAGCAATGGGGTGATCACCCATATTCTCCTAATGCCAAAGCCTTTCGCAAAGAAAGGCCTGGTGGATGCCAACGAAGTCAAAAACTTCCCAAGAAAACTGAAATTGATACTGGCCCTATCATGGGGTTCTAGCTCATTTTTCCTTTTCGCCCTGATCGCAGTCGATATTTACAGTAGATATTTTCTGTAATTGATCGCCTGAAGCCAATGGGAGCTTTAGCGATGCAGGGAGAGATGCCGCATGGATCATGCTCTCCCTTCACAATATCTGCATCAGACCGAAATACCCTGCACCTTCAAAAACACCACAAACGCCTCTTCATCCAGCACCTTCAACCCCAGCTCATTGGCCTTGGTCAACTTCGAACCGGCGCCCGGCCCAGCGACCACGCAATGGGTCTTGGCCGACACCGAGCCCGCTACCTTGGCACCGAGGCTTTCGAGTTTGTCCTTGGCGATATCGCGGCTCATCAGCTCCAGCGAACCGGTCAGCACCCAGGTCTGCCCGGCCAGCGGCAAGCCTTCGACGACTTTCTTCTCGCTCTGCCAGTGCATGCCGAAATCGGCCAGTTGCTTCTCCGCCGCTTCGGCTAATTGGCGATTGTCCTCGACCGCAAAGAACTCGCGCACCGAATTGGCCTGCTTCTCCGGCAGCGCCTGGCGCATATCCAGCCAGTCAGCACCGATCACCGCCTGCAGTGAGCCGAATTTGTCCGCCAGTTTCTGCGCCCCGCCCGGCCCGACCAAGGGGATATGCAGCTTGTCGAGGAAACCACCCAGTGTGGTGCTCGCCGAAAACTCGGCACCCAACTCACCCTGATCCTGAATCTGCATGCCATGCCTGAGCAAATCAGCGATCACCTGCTGGTTATGCGCATCCTCGAAGAAGCTGTGGATCTCGTGCGCGACTTCCAGGCCAACATCCGGCAAGTACGTCAGCACCTGCGGCAAGGCCTGCTGCACCCGCTCCAGCGAACCCAGGGAGCGCGCCAGAACCTTGGCCGTTTCCTCACCGACATCGGGAATCCCTAGGGCATAGATGAACCGCGCCAGGCTCGGCTTCTTGCTGTCTTCGATGGCGCCGAGCAGGTTCTTGCTCGACAGTTCGGCAAAGCCTTCCAGATCGACGATCTGCTCGAAGGTCAGGGCGTACAGATCGGCAGGCGAGTTCACCAGGCCTTCGTCGACCAGTTGCTCGACGCTCTTCTCACCCAGGCCTTCGATGTCCATGGCGCGACGGGAAACGAAGTGAATGATCGCCTGCTTGAGCTGCGCACCGCAGGCCAGACGACCGACGCAGCGATACACCGCGCCTTCACTGACCGTCTCGCGACCCTTGCTGCGTTTGATCAGTTGCGTGCGCTCGACATGGGAACCGCACACCGGGCACTGCTCCGGGATTTGCACAGATCGCGCGTTTTCCGGACGGCGCTCCATCACCACTTGCACCACCTGCGGAATCACGTCACCGGCGCGGCGGATGATCACCGTGTCGCCGATCATCAGGCCCAGACGCGCAACTTCGTCCATGTTATGCAGCGTGGCGTTGGCCACCGTGACGCCCGCGACCTTGACCGGTTTCAGACGCGCCACAGGCGTCACCGCGCCGGTGCGGCCGACCTGAAACTCCACATCGAGCAGTTCGGTGAGCTCTTCCATTGCCGGGAATTTGTGAGCGATGGCCCAACGCGGCTCACGGGCGCGAAAACCCAGTTCGCGCTGGGAGGCAATGCTGTTGACCTTGAACACCACGCCGTCGATCTCATACGGCAGTGCATTGCGGCGTTCACCGATGTCGCGGTAGTAATCCAGGCATTCGGCGATACCCTGCGCCAATTTCAGCTCATGGCTGATCGGCATGCCCCAGGCCTTGAGTTGCTGCAGATTGCCGATGTGCGTATCGGCAATGTCCGCCGACACCTGGCCAATGCCGTAGCAGCAGAACTCCAGTGGACGATTGGCGGTGATCTTCGAATCCAGCTGACGCAAACTGCCCGCCGCCGCATTGCGCGGGTTGGCGAAAGTCTTGCCGCCGACTTCCAGTTGCGTGGCGTTGAGCCGCTCGAAACCGGCCTTGGACATGAACACTTCACCGCGCACTTCCAGGGTCGCCGGCCAGCCAGTACCGTGCAGCTTGAGCGGGATATTGCGCACGGTACGCACGTTGACGCTGATGTCTTCGCCAGTGGTGCCATCTCCGCGGGTTGCGCCGCGCACCAGCACGCCATCCTGATAAAGCAGGCTGACGGCCAGGCCATCGAGCTTGGGTTCGCAACTGTATTCGACTGTCGCGCCGCCACCGAACAGATCGCCGGCCGGCAGGTCCAGGCCTTCGGTCACCCGGCGGTCGAACTCGCGCATGTCGGTTTCTTCGAAGGCGTTGCCGAGGCTGAGCATCGGCACTTCGTGGCGCACCTGGGTAAACGCCGACAGCGCCGCGCTGCCCACTCGCTGGGTTGGCGAGTCGCTGGTGATCAGTTCGGGATTGGCCGCTTCCAGCGCCTTGAGCTCGTTGAACAAACGGTCGTATTCGGCGTCCGGAATGCTCGGCTCGTCGAGCACGTGGTACCGATAGTTGTGCTGATCCAGCTCAGCGCGCAGCTCTAAAATTCGGTTCTTGGCGGCGGTCATGGGTGTTCTCTCATAAAGCAAAAGAGCAGCCGAGGCTGCTCAATCTGTTTTGCCGATTATCCCGCGCACCGCGCGGGAATAACCATTTCAATCAACGTTTCTGGGTCAGGGCGCGGCGTTCGAATTCCACGATGCGCTGACGGTAGTGCTCGATCGTCTGGGCGGTCAGCACGCTGCGCTGGTCGTCTTTCAATTCGCCGTTCAGCTCTTGCGACAATTTACGCGCCGCTGCCACCATCACATCGAAGGCTTGCTTCGGATGGCGTGGGCCTGGCAGGCCCAGGAAGAAGCTCACCGCCGGAGTGCTGAAGTGGTCGATGTCGTCCAGGTCGAATACGCCAGGCTTGACGGCGTTGGCCATGGAGAACAGCACTTCACCGTTGCCGGCCATGCTTTCGTGGCGATGAAAAATGTCCATCTCGCCGAAACGCAACCCGCTTTCCAGAATGTTCTGTAACAGCGCCGGGCCCTTGAAGCCGGCGGCGTCGCGGCAGATCACGCTGATCACCAGCACTTCTTCAGCTTGCGGCTGCTCTTTGTCGCTGAGCGATGACGAGGACTTGGTGTCGTCCGGGAAATCGTCGTCGCGGCTGCTGAAGCTCGGGCCGCCGTCCAGATCCAGGCTGAGGTTCATGTCGCCCTGGGAAGGCTCGCTGTGGCTACGCTTGCCGCGCCTGGAGCCCGACTCGCGAGGCTCGCGGGCCGGCATGCTCACCGACGGTAGATCGTGCTCGTCCAGTTGCGGCTCTTTATGCGTGTCCAGCACGCGCGGCGGGCCCAGCAGCTCGGCGCTGGCGCTGCTGTCCTCGTCCGGCAGGTTGGACAGACTTCGGTCAAGACGGAACTTCAGTTTTCCCTTGCCGCCGCGCATACGGCGCCAGCCATCAAAAAGAATACCGGCAATGACAATAATGCCGATGACGATCAGCCACTCGCGCAGACCGATTTCCATGTAATCCCGTGCCTCTATAAAAAATGCTGAAAAATAAGGGGTTTACAACCTGCAAACCGCTTTAAAACGTGGCGCCAACTCTATGTTCTGACAGGCGTTTTGCCCACGTATACGAAAAATTGACATTAAACTAGCACGACCAAAGGCAACTTTACACCGTCTACCACGTTGGCTAGCGCGAATATGTCGATTGGCCAGCAAGTCGAAGCCAGTAAAAGAGTCCTACACACCGTAAACACCCCTTCCCACAACCACGACTCAGGCGTCCACCATCGCCATCGCCTCCTCGACATCCACGGCCACCAGACGTGAACAACCGGGTTCGTGCATCGTCACACCCATCAGTTGTTCGGCCATTTCCATGGCGATCTTGTTGTGGGTGATATAGATGAACTGCACTGTCTGTGACATCTCTTTTACCAATCGCGCGTAGCGTCCAACGTTAGCGTCATCCAGTGGCGCGTCAACCTCATCGAGCATGCAGAACGGCGCCGGGTTCAATTTGAAGATCGCAAAAACCAGGGCCAATGCGGTCAGGGCTTTTTCGCCGCCGGAGAGCAAATGGATGGTGCTGTTCTTCTTTCCTGGCGGCTGCGCCATGATTGTTACCCCTGTATCGAGTAGATCTTCGCCCGTCAGTTCCAAATACGCGCGGCCTCCACCGAAAACTTTTGGGAAAAGCGCCTGTAAACCGCCATTGATCTGATCAAAGGTATCTTTGAAACGGTTGCGGGTTTCCTTGTCGATCTTGCGAATCACGTTCTCAAGGGTATCGAGCGCTTCCACCAGATCGTCGTTCTGCGCATCCAGATAACGTTTACGCTCCGATTGTTGCTGGTACTCATCGATGGCCGCGAGGTTGATCGCGCCCAGACGCTGAATCCTCGCGGCGATGCGCTCGAGTTCTTCCTCGGCTTCCTTTTCGCTGGCCTCGGCGGTCAACGTCGCGAGTACGCCGTGGAGATCGTAGCCGTCTTCCAGCAACTGGTCCTGCAAAGTCTTGCGACGCACGCTCAGGGCTTGCCATTCCATACGCTGGGTTTCGAGCTGACTGCGAATCAACTGGGATTGTTGTTCAGCCTGGCTGCGGCGCTTCTCGGCGTCACGCAGTTCGCGATCGGCGTCTTCGAGGGCGATCTGCGCGGTCTTGAGTTCTTCGTCGACGGTCATGCGCTTGTCGAGCAACTCCTCGAGCTTCAGACGCAGCTCTTCCAGTGGCGCTTCGCCCTCCTCCAGATTGAGGCTCAGTTGTTCGCGCTTTTCGGTCAGGCGTTCGGACTGCATCTCCAGCCGCTCCAGCGCCTGGCGCGTCGAATCATGCTGCGCCTTGAGCGAGCCCAGACGCACTGCCAGTTGATGGGCGTGGTCCTTGTGTTGCCGCGCTTCCTGACGCACACGATCCAGACGCTCACGCAGGCTGTCGCGCTGGGCCAGCAGCAACTCCCGCTGCTCGGTGTCCAGCGCCATGCTGTCGAGGGCTTCCTGCAATTGCAGGCGCGCTTCACCGATGTTTTCGTGCTCCTGGGCCCGCTGTTCGTCTAGCTCGGTGAGCTCTTCGTCGAGACGGGTACGGCGCAGGGTCAACTGTTCGGCCTTGGCTTTGCCGGCAGACAATTGAGCCTTCAATTCACCTTGCTGGCGTGCTTCGTCCTGCAGCAAGCGACGCAGATGTTCGCGACCGTTTTCCTGCTGACGCTGCTGCGCCCTGAGATTCTGCAGTTGGGCTTCCAGGGTTTCGACCGCGGCTTCGCGCTCTTCACGCTCAAGGCCCAGTTGCTGGATTTCCTGGCCACGGGCGAGCACGCCGCTTTCCGCTTCACTGGCCCGACGCACCCGCAGAAAATGCCGACCGACCCAGTAACCGTCACGGCTGATGAGGCTCTGCCCGGCGGTCAATTGACCGCGCAAGGCCAAGGCCTGTTCGAGGCTGTCGACCGGTTTGACCTGCCCCAGCCATGGCGACAGATCGATTTGCGCCTCGACCTTGTCCAGCAAGCTGCCCGGCACCCGTACGCCGTCGCTGGCCGGGCTGAGCAAGCGCAAATCGCCCTGGGCAAACCCGGACAGATCGAAATCGTTGAAATCGTCCACCAGCACCGCTTGCAGGTCGGCGCCGAGCACGGTTTCCACCGCCAGTTCCCAACCTGTCGCAACCTTCAAGCCTTCGGCCAGGCGCGGGCGATTCGCAAGATTCTGTTCGCGCAACCATTCGGCGGTGCCGGTGCCCGGATCGAGCGCGGCTTGCTGCAAGGCTTCGAGCGAAGCCAGTCGACCGTTGAGGCGCTGCAAATCGCCCTGGGCCTGCTGTTGAGCCGATAGCGCCTGCTGCAGTTCCTGACGCAATTGCTCAAGCTTTTCGACCTGGGCTTCTTCGCTGGTCTGCAAATCCTCAAGCGTCGCTTCGGATTCAGCGAGCTGCTCGCTGAGCTCCATGATCGCCGCGTCTTCCGGGTCCGCCGAGAGCAAGGCGCGTTCTTCGCCAAGACGCTTCTGCCGGTCGGCCAGGCGCTCCAGGCTGGTTTCCAGTTGCTGGATCCGCGACTGCTGCACTTCGGCCTGACGCCGCGGCTCGGCGGCGGTGAGGTTGAACGCATCCCACTGCTCTTGCCAGCCGTGCATGGTGGTTTCGGATTCTTCCAGCGCGGCAGCGGCCTCTTCAGCGGCGGCACTGGTGACTTCCTGCTCCGGGGTGAGCATATCCAGCTCTTCGCCGAGGGTCAGCAGCAGCGTGCGGTCGTGACCCAGGTGCGATTCGGTTTCCAGGCGTGCGCGCTCGGCCTCTTTCAGGTCTTCCTGCAACTGGCGCAAACGCTGCTGGCCGTGCTGGATGCTCTGCTCGACCCGGGCAATGTCGCCGCCGACCGAGTAGAAGCGCCCCTGCACCAGATTGAAGCGTTCCGAGAGATCGTGGTGCCCGTCACGCAGGCGCTCGATGCTTGCGTCGGCATTGCGCTGTTCGGCCACCAGGGCTTCGAAAGAAACTTCCTGGTTGCCAATGATCGCTTCACGCTGGCCGACCTGATCGTTCAGCGCCTGCCAGCGCAGAGCCGACAGCTGGGCCTTGAGCTGACGCTCCTCGCCCTTGAATTCCTGATACTTCTTCGCGGCCTCGGCCTGGCGGTGCAAGCGTTCGAGCTGACGCTCAAGCTCTTCGCGCAGGTCAGTCAGGCGCTCAAGGTTTTCGTGGGTGCGACGGATGCGGTTTTCAGTCTCGCGCCGGCGCTCCTTGTACTTGGAGATGCCCGCCGCTTCTTCGATGAAGTTACGCAGGTCTTCCGGCTTGGACTCGATCAGCTTGGAGATCATCCCCTGCTCGATGATCGAGTAGCTGCGCGGGCCGAGGCCGGTGCCGAGGAAGATGTCGGTGATGTCGCGACGCCGGCATTTGGTGCCGTTGAGGTAATAGGTGGTCTGGCTGTCGCGGGTCACTTTGCGGCGAATGGAAATTTCCGCGTAGGCGGCGTATTCACCGAGCAAGGTGCCGTCGGAGTTATCGAATACCAGCTCGATGCTGGCCTGGCTCACTGGCTTACGACTGGTGGAGCCGTTGAAGATGACGTCTGTCATCGACTCGCCGCGCAGGTTCTTCGCCGAGCTCTCGCCCATCACCCAACGCACGGCGTCGATGATGTTCGATTTGCCGCAACCATTGGGCCCGACCACCGCCGCCATGTTACTGGGGAAGTTCACCGTGGTCGGATCGACGAAGGACTTGAACCCCGCCAGCTTGATGCACTTGAGCCGCACGCTTAAGCGTCCGTCAGGGCGGAGATCACCAGATCGCAACTGCGCTGGGCATAAGCCGTCAGCACCACGCGAATCTGCGCAAAGTCACGGGCCAGCACGGCAGCGAGCAAGCGTTCGAACAACTCGAGAAATTCGCTCATCGACGCTTTGCGCAGGTCCAGCGCGAGGAAATACGCGCGGCTCATGGCCGGCTGTAGATTCTCGACTGTCTCCTGCAAGTACGGGTTGTTGGCGAACGGGTACGCGGCGCGCATCACATTGAAGCTGTCGTCGACGAAAGTGCGGATGTCCTGACGCTCGTAGCTGGCAGTCAGGCGTTGCTGGATCTGCACGAACGGCGCCATGTCGGCCTGGGTTTTCCAGCCGCTGGCCACCGAGTTACCGAGCAGAATATAGAGCTCGCACATCAGCGTGCACAGGCTCTGGACCTTGTGCGGCGTGAGCTCGGTGACGTGGGCGCCCCGTCGCGGCAGGATCGCGATCAAGTGGCGGCGCTCAAGGATCAGCAAGGCCTCGCGGACCGAACCGCGACTGACGTTGAGGGCCAGCGTGACCTTCTGTTCCTGGATGCGCTCCCCGGGCTTCATTTCGCCGCGAATGATACGTTCGGCGAGGTGGTGAGCGATTTGCTCGGCGAGGCTGTCCGGCGCCTTGAACGTCATGGTTGTCCTTCAAACTCTTCGATCTGTACAAGCGGCGCAGTGTAGCGCAATTGCCGCGTCAGGGCGGAGTGCCCGCCCGGTGGTTTTTGGCACGATTCAAGCAAAAAAGCAGGCTATCGAACCAACGACAATAATTAAGGAACAGGTGGTTAATCGACAAATTGCAATTTCCTGACCTTTAAGTCAGAAAATTATTGACCGAAAAGTCAGACCTGCTAAATTCAGTTCCTATCGGTTAACAACAATAATGAGTCTGCGAGGCCTTCCGTGATCCAGTTTTTACTAAACCAGGAACTCCGTAGCGAGCACGCCCTGGACCCGAACCTGACCGTGCTCAATTATCTGCGCGACCATGTGGGCAAACCCGGCACCAAAGAAGGCTGCGCCAGCGGTGACTGCGGCGCCTGCACCGTGGTGGTCGGCGAATTGCAGACGGATGATGACGGCCGCGAACACATTCGCTATCGCAGCCTCAACTCGTGCCTGACCTTCGTGTCGTCCCTGCACGGTAAACAACTGATCAGCGTTGAAGACCTCAAGCACAAAGGTGAACTGCACAGCGTGCAGAAAGCCATGGTCGAGTGCCACGGCTCGCAATGCGGCTTCTGTACTCCCGGCTTCGTGATGTCGCTGTTTGCCCTGCAAAAGAACAGCGATGCACCGGATCATGCCAAGGCCCACGAAGCACTGGCCGGCAATCTCTGCCGTTGCACCGGCTACCGGCCGATCCTGGAAGCCGCCGAGCAGTCCTGCTGTGGCAAGCAACCGGACCAGTTCGACGCCCGCGAGGCCGACACCATCGCGCGCCTGAAAGCCATTGCCCCGACCGATATCGGCGAACTCAACAGCGGCGACAAACGCTGCCTGGTGCCGCTGACCGTGGCCGACCTGGCCGACCTCTACGACGCTTATCCACAGGCCCGCCTGCTGGCCGGCGGTACCGACCTGGCACTGGAAGTCACGCAGTTCCACCGCACCCTGCCGGTGATGATCTACGTCGGCAACGTCGCCGAGATGAAGCGCATTGATCGTTTTGACGATCGCCTGGAAATCGGCGCCGCCACGTCCCTTTCCGACTGCTACGAAGCCCTGAACGCCGAGTACCCGGACTTCGGTGAATTGCTGCACCGCTTCGCCTCCTTGCAGATCCGCAACCAGGGCACCCTGGGCGGCAACATCGGCAACGCCTCGCCGATTGGTGACTCGCCACCCTTGCTGATCGCCCTCGGCGCGCAAATAGTGCTGTGCAAGGGCGAAACCCGCCGCACCATGGCCCTGGAAGATTACTTCATCGATTACCGCGTCACTGCGCGCCAGGAAAGCGAGTTCATCGAGAAGATCATCGTGCCCCGCGCCAGCGTCGAAAAACTGTTCCGCGCCTACAAAGTCTCCAAGCGCCTGGACGATGACATTTCTGCGGTGTGCGCCGCCTTCAACATTCGCCTGGAAAACGGCGTAGTCGCTGAAGCCCGCGTCGCCTTCGGCGGCATGGCAGCCATCCCGAAACGCGCCGCTGCCTGCGAAGCCGCGTTGCTCGATGCGCCGTTCAACAACGCCACTGTCGAACGCGCCTGCGCTGCCTTGGGCGAAGACTTCACGCCGCTCTCGGACTTCCGCGCCAGCAAGGAATATCGCCTGCTCAGCGCGCAGAACCTGCTGCGCAAATACTTCATCGAACTGCAAACACCGCACATCGAGACTCGGGTGACCGCTTATGTCTAATCATCACGCCGTAGAGAAGACCCAAGCCGAATTGGCTGAACTGTTCGCCAAGGACCTGACCACCGGTGTCGGCCGCAGCGTCAAGCACGACAGCGCTGCCAAGCATGTGGCCGGCGAAGCGCAGTACATCGACGATCGCCTGGAGTTTCCGAACCAGTTGCACGTTTATGCGCGCATGTCGGACCGTGCCCACGCCCGGATCATCAGTATCGATACCGCGCCCTGCTACGCCTTCGAAGGCGTGCGCATCGCCATCACCCACGAAGACGTGCCAGGCCTGAAGGACATCGGTCCGTTGCTACCGGGCGATCCGCTGCTGGCCATCGATACCGTGCAATTCGTCGGTCAACCGGTAGTCGCCGTGGCGGCGAAAGACCTGGAAACTGCGCGCAAAGCGGCCATGGCCGCGATCATCGAATACGAAGACCTCGAACCGGTACTGGATGTCGTCGAAGCACTGCGCAAACGCCACTTCGTACTCGACAGCCACACCCACAAACGCGGCAATTCGGCCACGGCGCTGGCAACCGCCGAGCACCGCATCCAGGGCACGCTGCACATCGGCGGCCAGGAACACTTCTACCTGGAAACCCAGATCTCTTCGGTGATGCCCACCGAAGACGGCGGCATGATCGTCTACTGCTCCACGCAGAACCCCACCGAAGTGCAGAAACTGGTCGCCGAAGTGCTGGACGTGTCGATGAACAAGATCGTCGTCGACATGCGTCGCATGGGCGGTGGTTTCGGCGGCAAGGAAACCCAGGCGGCGAGCCCGGCGTGCCTGTGCGCGGTGATCGCGCACCTCACCGGCCAGCCGACCAAGATGCGTCTGCCGCGCGTCGAAGACATGCTGATGACCGGCAAGCGTCACCCGTTCTATGTCGAGTACGACGTCGGCTTCGACAGCACCGGCCGCCTGCACGGCATCAACCTGGAACTGGCCGGCAACTGCGGTTGCTCGCCTGATCTATCGGCTTCGATCGTCGACCGGGCGATGTTCCACTCGGACAACTCGTACTACCTGGGCGACGCGACCATCAACGGTCACCGCTGCAAGACCAACACCGCGTCGAACACCGCCTACCGTGGTTTCGGCGGCCCACAAGGCATGGTCGCCATCGAAGAAGTGATGGACGCCATCTCTCGCCATCTGGCCCTGGATCCTTTGGCCGTGCGCAAGGCCAACTACTACGGCAAGACCGAGCGCAACGTCACCCACTACTACCAGACTGTCGAGCACAACATGCTCGAAGAGATGACCGCCGAACTGGAAGAAAGCAGCCAGTACGCCGAGCGCCGCGAAGCGATCCGTCGCTACAACGCCAACAGCCCGATCCTGAAAAAAGGCCTGGCGCTGACCCCGGTGAAATTCGGCATTTCCTTCACCGCGAGTTTCCTCAACCAGGCCGGTGCGCTGGTGCACGTCTACACCGACGGCAGCATCCACCTGAACCATGGTGGCACCGAAATGGGCCAGGGCCTGAACACCAAAGTCGCGCAGGTCGTGGCCGAAGTGTTCCAGGTGGAAATGGACCGCGTACAGATCACCGCGACCAACACCGACAAAGTGCCGAACACCTCGCCGACCGCGGCGTCCAGCGGCGCCGACCTGAACGGTAAGGCCGCACAGAATGCCGCCGAAACCATCAAGAAACGCCTGGTGGAATTCGCTGCTCGCCAATACAAGGTCAGCGAAGAAGACGTGGAATTCCACAACGGCCACGTGCGGGTCCGCGATCACATCCTGACCTTCGAAGCACTGATCCAGCAGGCGTATTTCGCCCAGGTGTCGCTGTCGAGCACCGGCTTCTACAAGACCCCGAAAATCTACTACGACCGCAGCCAGGCCCGTGGTCGGCCGTTCTACTACTACGCCTTCGGCGCGGCGTGCTGCGAAGTGCTGGTCGACACCCTGACCGGCGAATACAAGATGCTGCGCACCGACATCCTCCACGACGTCGGCTCCTCGCTGAACCCGGCCATCGACATCGGTCAGGTCGAGGGCGGTTTCATCCAGGGCATGGGCTGGCTGACCATGGAAGAGCTGGTGTGGAACAACAAAGGCAAGCTGATGACCAACGGCCCGGCCAGCTACAAGATCCCGGCCGTGGCGGACATGCCGCTGGACCTGCGGGTGAAGCTGGTGGAAAACCGCAAGAATCCGGAAGACACGGTGTTCCATTCCAAGGCCGTGGGTGAGCCGCCGTTCATGCTCGGCATCGCCTCGTGGTGTGCGATCAAGGACGCCGTGGCGAGCCTTGGCGATTACAGGCATCAACCGAAAATCGACGCCCCGGCGACCCCGGAGCGAGTGTTGTGGGGCTGTGAGCAGATGCGTCAGCTGAAGGCGGCAAAAGCTGTCGGGGCTGAGACCGAGATGGCTTCGCTCTAAGACCGAGGTGCGGCTATCGCGAGCAAGCTCGCTCCCACAGGGTTATGTGCTGACTGATGGACCTGTACAAATCCAATGTGGGAGCGAGCTTGCTCGCGATGGCGGACTAACAGACACACAGATGTCGAGGTGAACATGTACAACTGGATCGACGCCCTCGCCGACCTGCAAAACCGGGGTGAACCCTGCGTGCTGGTGACCATCATCGAAGAGCTCGGCTCGACGCCGCGCAATGCCGGCTCGAAGATGGTCATCAGCGCGAACCAGAGCTTCGACACCATCGGTGGCGGGCACCTGGAATACAAGGCCATGAAGATCGCCCGCGAGATGCTCGCCAGCGGCAAGCAGGACACGCATCTGGAGCGCTTCAGCCTCGGCGCCAGCCTCGGCCAATGCTGCGGCGGTGCCACGGTATTGCTGTTCGAACCGATGGGCCAGGTACAGGCACAGATCGCCGTATTCGGCGCCGGCCACGTCGGCCGCGCGCTGGTGCCGCTGCTGGCCAGCCTGCCTTGCCGGGTGCGCTGGATCGACTCGCGGGAAGAGGAGTTCCCCGAACAGATCCCCCACGGCGTGCGCAAGATCGTCAGCGAAGAACCGGTGGATGAAATCGATGATCTGCCTGCTGGCAGCTACTGCATCGTGATGACCCACAACCACCAACTCGACCTAGAACTCACCGCTGCGATCCTCAAGCGCAATGACTTCGCCTACTTCGGCCTGATCGGTTCGAAGACCAAACGGGTGAAGTTCGAACATCGCCTGCGCGACCGTGGATTCGACAACAGCGTCGTGCAACGCATGCGCTGCCCGATGGGCATCGGCGAAGTCAAAGGCAAGTTGCCTGTGGAAATTGCCATCTCCATCGCTGGCGAGATCATCGCCACCTATAACGCGAATTTCGGCCAGCACACCGCCAGCGCCGGATCGATTGCCAAACTGCTGCCTGCGTCACGCCGCAGCCACGCTTCGAATTAAAGAGCCACAATTTGAGAACGCCCATGACTCTGACTCGCAAAGCTTACCGCGCCGCCATCCTGCACAGCATCGCCGACCCAGCCATCGTGGGCATCGAAGCCTCCTACGAGTATTTCGAAGACGGCTTGCTGGTTGTGGATAACGGCCAGATCAGCGCCCTGGGCCACGCCAGCGAACTGCTGCCGACCCTGCCGGCTGACGTCGAAATCACCCAGTATCAGGACGCACTGATCACCCCCGGCTTCATCGACACCCACATCCACCTGCCGCAAACCGGCATGGTCGGCGCCTACGGCGAGCAATTGCTGGACTGGCTCAACACCTACACCTTCCCGTGCGAAAGCCAGTTCGCCGACAAGGCCCACGCCGACCAGGTCGCGGACATTTTCATCAAGGAACTGCTGCGCAACGGCACCACCACGGCGCTGGTATTCGGCAGCGTGCACCCGCAATCGGTGAACTCGTTCTTCGAAGCCGCCGAGCAGCTCGACCTGCGGATGATCGCCGGCAAGGTGATGATGGACCGCAACGCCCCGGACTACCTGACCGACACCGCCGAATCCAGCTACGTCGAAAGCAAGGCATTGATCGAGCGCTGGCACGGCAAGGGCCGCTTGCACTACGCGGTCACCCCACGCTTCGCACCGACCAGCACCCCGGAACAGCTAACACTCGCTGGCCAGTTGCTGACCGAATACCCGGATCTGTACATGCAGACCCACATCAGCGAAAACCTCAAGGAAATCGAGTGGGTCAAGGAACTGTTCCCGGAGCGCAAGGGTTACCTGGACGTCTACGACCACTACCAGTTGCTCGGCGAGCGCTCGGTATTCGCCCACGGTGTGCACCTGTGCGATGACGAGTGCGCGCGACTGGCGGAAACCGGTTCGGCCATCTCGTTCTGCCCGACCTCGAACTTCTTCCTCGGCAGCGGCCTGTTCAACCTGCCGATGGCCGAGAAGCACAAACTCAATGTCGGCATCGGCACCGATGTGGGCGGCGGCACCAGTTTCTCGCTGCTGCAAACCCTCAACGAAGCCTACAAGGTCATGCAGCTGCAAGGCGCACGCCTGAGCCCGTTCAAGTCGCTGTACCTGGCCACCCTCGGCGGCGCCCGCGCACTGCGCCTGGAAGACAAGATCGGCACCCTGCAACCGGGCACCGACGCCGACTTCCTCGTGCTGGACTACAACGCCACGCCGCTACTGGGCTATCGCCTGAAGCAGGCCAATAACATCGCCGAGACGTTGTTTGTGTTGATGACCCTGGGGGATGACCGGACTGTTCAGCAGACCTATGCGGCGGGGAATCTGGTGCATCATCGCTAAGGTTTTTCCGGGCATAAAAAAATATCGCGGGCAAGCCCGCGATGGCGACGACGCGGTCTATCAGATTTTCGCCGGCGAACGCCCAGGCTTCTTGGTCTGCAACAAATGCGAGAACACCGCATGCAGATCATCCGAAGCACTTTCCTCGTCGAGGTTGAGCTTGCTGTCGATGTGATCCATGTGATGCATCATCAGGTTCACCGCCAGTTCAGCGTCGCGCTTTTCGATGGCGTCGATCAACTGGGTGTGCTCGTCGTAGGAGCAGTGGGAACGGTTGCCGCTTTCGTACTGGGCGATGATCAGTGACGTCTGGGACACCAGACTGCGCTGGAAGCTGATCAACGGCGCGTTTTTCGCAGCTTCGGCCAGTTTCAGGTGGAATTCGCCCGACAGGCGGATGCCGGCACCACGATCGCCACGGGAGAAGCTGTCGCGTTCGTCGTTGACCATCTGGCGCAATTCGGCAATCTGCTCGGCGGTGGCGTGCTGAACGGCCAGTTCAGTGATCGCTCGCTCCACCAGACGCCGGGCCATGAACACCTGGCGCGCCTCTTCGACGCTCGGGCTGGCGACCACGGCGCCGCGGTTCGGACGCAACAGCACCACGCCTTCATGGGCCAGGCGCGACAAGGCGCGGCGAATGATGGTGCGGCTGACCCCGAAAATCTCCCCCAGCGCTTCTTCGCTCAACTTGGTGCCGGGCGCCAGGCGCTGTTCGAGGATGGCCTCGAAGATATGCGCGTAGACAATATCGTCCTGGGTACCGCTGCGGCCGGCTTTGCCTGCTCGCGGTTGTTTCTTTAGGGGTTGCAACTGTTCGTTCATGGGCACTCGAGTCGGAAGAACTGCGGCGAATTGACCGCGACTGTAATACGGCACAGTGGGTCGCTGGCAAGTATCGCGTAAAAAACACTGCGATTGTACACAATGGAGGGTGGCAACACGACTGTACGGCTGATTGTTGCCTCGGCTGTATCGCAACGTCTGGTTACTTTTGAGTTTAGGCTTGTTCGCAGAATCCGCCTTTGTAACGCGATCCCACAGGGTTCAGCATTGCAGCGGACATCTTCATCCGTAAAAGGAACACCACCGTCATGAACGACGCCACCCACACGCAAATCCGCCCGTTGACCGACACCTCGCCCTCGGCCATCGTCGCCGGCTTCATCGCCATGATGACCGGCTACACCAGCTCCCTGGTGCTGATGTTTCAGGCCGGGCAAGCGGCGGGCTTGAGCAGCGGGCAGATTTCTTCGTGGATCTGGGCCATCTCGATCGGCATGGCGGTATGCTCCATTGGCCTGTCCCTGCGCTATCGCACGCCGATCACCATTGCCTGGTCGACCCCCGGCGCCGCGCTGCTGATCACCAGCCTGGGCGGCGTGAGCTATGGCGAAGCCATCGGTGCCTATATTACCTGCGCGGTGCTGGTGACGATTTGCGGGCTGACCGGCAGCTTCGAACGGCTGATGAAAAAGATTCCGGCCTCCCTGGCCGCCGCCCTGCTGGCAGGGATCCTGTTCAAGATCGGCAGCGAGATTTTCGTCGCGGCGCAACACCGCACCGCCCTGGTACTGGGGATGTTTGTCACTTATCTGGTGGTCAAGCGCCTGTCGCCGCGCTATGCGGTGTTGGCAGCATTGCTGATCGGCACGGCATTGTCAGGGTTCATGGGACTGCTGGACTTCAGCGGTTTTCACCTGGAGGTGGCGACGCCGGTCTGGACCACGCCGCAGTTTTCCCTGGCAGCGACTATCAGCATCGGCATCCCGTTGTTTGTCGTCGCCATGACCTCACAGAACATGCCCGGCATCGCCGTACTGCGCGCTGACGGTTACACGGTGCCAGCCTCGCCGCTGATCACCACCACCGGCATCGCCAGTTTGCTGCTGGCACCGTTCGGCTCTCACGGGATCAACCTGGCGGCGATCAGCGCGGCGATCTGCACCGGACCGCACGCCCATGAAGATCGCAACAAGCGCTACACCGCAGCCGTCTGGTGCGGGGTTTTCTACGGGATCGCCGGGGTGTTCGGCGCGACGCTCGCGGCATTGTTTGCCGCGCTGCCCAAGGAACTGGTGCTGTCGATTGCTGCGCTGGCGTTGTTCGGCTCAATCATCAACGGCTTGAGCATCGCCATGAGCGAAGTGAAGGAACGTGAAGCGGCGCTCATCACCTTCATGGTCACTGCATCGGGGCTGACGCTGTTTTCCATCGGCTCGGCGTTCTGGGGGATTGTCGCGGGGGTGGTGACGCTGATGATTTTGAACTGGCGCAAGGCCTGAAACCACAAACCATCGACATAAAAAAACGGCGACCCTTGGGTCGCCGTTCTTTCTAGAACATCAAGCTACCGGATTGATCGGCTTTTCCGGGTACCAGACGTCCAGCAGCGGGCTGACTTCAACGCTGGTCAGCTCGGTGCGGCCTTTGAGCCAGGCTTCAACGGCAGCGCGCTGTTCAGCACTGACCGAGCCACGCTTCTGCAGGCAAACCAGACCGTAGTCGTCGCCGCCAACATAGCCCAGACCGTTGGCTTCCATGGCTTCTTTGAGGAACGCATCGAGGAAAGCATCAATGGCTTCATCAGCCAAATCTTCTTTGAAATCCAGGTTCAGTTCGAAACCCAGCTCTTGAAATTCATCGACGCACAGTTTTTTGCGCAGACGCTGGGAACGGTTAGTCGCCATTGGAACAATCCTCTTAAGTAATAACGGGCGGCACTTTAGCAGTTTAAGCCGCCGATTGCCTGACTCTCTGGGCCACCACGCCTACCGTCGGTAAAAAAATAGCCGATCAGACAGCCCACGCACGGCACAAGCTGTGACACCTTGGGGCATAATGCCGACACTTTCATGACCATTGAGGGAATTTATCTCCATGCCCTCGTCTTATTTCCCCTCGGCTGTAGGGTTTTATTTCAGATGATCAAATCTTTGCGTCCATTGCTGTTGGCCGGTTTTCTTCTCCCCCTGGCCCTCTCCGTTTCCGCCGCTCCAATCAATACCGCGTTGTCGCCCAACGTTGAAAAAGCCCTGAAAGCCAGCAAGTTGCAGGACAACGCCCTGTCGCTGGTGATGATCCCGCTCACCGGTCCCGGTACCGCGACGGTGTTCAACGCCGACGTGTCGGTCAACCCGGCGTCGACCATGAAACTGGTCACCACCTACGCGGCCCTGGAAATGCTCGGCCCGAACCACCAGTGGAAAACCGAGTTCTACACCGACGGCACCCTCAGTGGCGGCATTCTCAACGGCAACCTCTACCTCAAGGGGGGCGGCGATCCGAAGCTGAACATGGAAAAACTCTGGCTGCTGATGCGCGACCTGCGTGCCAACGGCGTCACCCAGGTCACCGGCGACCTGGTGCTGGATAAAACCTTCTTCGTGCAACCGCAACTGCCGGAGTTCAATGACGACGGCAACGACGAGAACAAGCCGTTCCTGGTCAAACCCGACTCGCTGCTGGTCAACCTCAAGGCGCTGCGCTTCGTCGCGCGCAATGACTCGGGCAAAGTGCTGGTCTCGGTAGAACCGCCGATTGCAACCATCCGTATCGACAACCAGGTCAAGGCCCTCAATTCCAAGCAATGCACCGGTGGCGTGCGCTACAACCCGGTGGCACAGGCCGATGGCAGCGTGACCGTGACCGTCGGTGGCCAGTTGGGTGAAGGCTGCAGCTCGCAGACTTACCTGTCGCTGCTCGACCACGCGACCTACACCGCCGGCGCCGTCCGCGCGATCTGGAAGGAACTGGGTGGCAGCATTCAGGGCAAGGATGTGCTGGCGCCAACACCTAAAGACGCCAAGGTACTGGCCCGGGCGTTCTCGCCAGACCTGGCGGAAATCATCCGCGACATCAACAAGTACAGTAACAACACCATGGCCCAGCAGTTGTTCCTGAGCCTCGGCCAACGCTTCCGCACCGATGCCGATGGTGACGACGCCAAGGCCGCCCAGCGCGTCGTGCGTCAGTGGCTGGCGAAAAAGGGCATCACCGCGCCGCATCTGGTGATGGAGAACGGCTCCGGCCTGTCGCGTGCCGAGCGCGTCAGCGCCCGGGAAATGGCCTCGATGCTCGAAGCGGCCTGGCACAGCCCGTATTCCGCCGAATACATCAGTTCAATGCCGATTGCCGGCACCGACGGCACCATGCGCAAACGCCTGAAGACCACTGCGATGCGCGGTGAAGCCCATGTCAAGACCGGCACCCTGAACACCGTGCGCGCGATTGCCGGTTTCAGCCGCGACGTCAACGGCAACACCTGGGTGGTGGTGGCGATCCTCAACGACAAGGCCCCGTTCGGCGCCTCTTCGGTGCTCGATCAGGTGCTGCTGGACCTGTACCGCCAACCGAAAGTGCCACAGACGGCTTCGGTGTTGTAACCCGGATCTAAAGAACACAGTAAATCCCCTGTGGGAGCGAGCTTGCTCGCGATTGCGGAATGACAGTCAGCATCAATGTTGAATGTAAAACCGCTATCGCGAGCAAGCTCGCTCCCACAGGGTCAGTGGAGTGCCCGTCTAATTCATCTCCGCCTCAACCCGATCCCTTCCTGCCTGCTTCGCCGCATACACCCCCGAATCCGCGCGCAACAGCAAGGCATCGGCGCCCTCCCCGGCCCGCCAACTGGCAATCCCGAAACTGGCGGTGACCGTACCGACATCTTCAATGGGTGAACTGCGCAAGCCTTGCCACAATTGCCGGGCCAACATATAGGCATGTTCGCCGTTGATATCCGGGCACAGCACCATGAATTCCTCACCGCCCAGGCGGCAGAACACATCGGTACGGCGCAGCCGGCGACCGATCCGTTCGCACACTGCCTGCAACACCCGATCACCGATGGCATGGCCATGCAGGTCATTGATGCGTTTGAAATGGTCGATATCGAGCATGATCACCGACAGATCCCCACCGCCGCGCTCCACCCGGGCCATTTCGGTGGTCAGACGTTCCTGAAAATAACGCCGGTTGTGGATACCGGTCAGCGAATCGGTGACCGACAACGCGCGCAGTTCTTCTTCTACCCGCTTCATATCGGAAATGTCCGAGATGTAGCCATGCCATAACACACCGCCACCGGGCAGCTCCTCCGGAGTGGCTTCGCCGCGAACCCAACGCAAACCACGTTGCGGCAGTTGCACGCGGTACTCCTCGCGCCAGGGGCTGAGGGTGTCGGCCGAGGCGCGGATCGAGGCGCGGACACGGGTGGTGTCCAGAGGGTGAATCCGGGTGAAGATCGCTTCGGCATTGAGCACCAGCACGTCGGGTTCGAGTTCGTAGATCTCGCGAATGCCGTCGCTGGCGTAGATCACACTGAAGCGTCCGTCGAACTCCATCTTGAACTGGTAGATACCACCGGGCACGTGGGCGCTGAGTTTTTTCAACAGCAGGTCCCGTGCCGCGAGCGCCTCGTGGACTCGCTTGCGTTCGGTAATGTCGATGCACACCGCCAGGTGCCCGACCCACAGGCCTTGCTCGTCGAGCACCGGCGTGGCGAGCATGTTGACCATCAGATGGCTGCCATTGCCGCGCACCAGCGTCCACTCCCGCGCCTCATGGTTGCCCTCCACGTCGCCTTCGACCAGCATCGCTTGGCAGGTTGGAACCGGTTTGCCATAGCGTGCGCTCAACTCTGCCGAGCGAGCGACCAGTTCCCGGGGCAGGTGCAGGTTTTCCAGGGTCATGTGGCCGACCACTTCGGCACTGGTATAGCCGAGCATCTGCTCGGCACCGGCGTTGAAGGTGCTGATGACGCCGCGCAGGTCGGTGGCGATGATCGCAACCTGAGTGGCGGCATTCAGCACGCCACGCAACTGACCATGGGTACGGCGCAGCTCCTGTTCTCGATCGCGCAGCTCCTGGGTGCGTTGCTCGACCAGTTTCAACGCCCGCTGCCGCTGACTGACCAGCACGTACAGCAAGGCACTGAGCATCACGCTGAGCAATCCACCCAACACCACCACACTGGTCACGGAGGAGTGGTTGGCCTGCACGAACGCGTCGCTGGGCAGGATATCGACTTGATAGTCGTGGTCGGCCATGCGCAACAGGCGCGTGGCGGACAACTCGCTGATGGCCGGCGGGTTGGGCGACTCGAACAGCACCTCGTGCTGGTCGTCGGTCGACAAATCGAGGATGCGCACCGAGAGATAATCACGGCTCGCTTCCGGCAGTCCGTCCGCCAGCAACTGGCGCATGCTGATCACAGCCATGACATAACCGTAGGGCTTCGCGGTTTTGTGGTCCTGACTGTTGTGCTGCGAGACCGGCGCGACCAGCAGCACACCTCGCGCATAAGCCGGCTCGATGCTGACCAGATGCATCGGTTGCGACACTGCCATGCCACCACGCTGATCGGCCCGCTCGAGCGTGGCACGCCGCAGCGGCTGGGCCAGCAAGTCGTAACCGAGGGGAGCGCCGAGTTTGCTTTGAGTCTGGCTATACAGCACCGCCACGTACTCATCTCGCTCGCCAGCCAGTTGCAATTGGCCGTCGGCGTTGAGCTCTCTCAGGGTGAAGCTGTTCAAGCCTTCGCCACGCACCCGACGCTCGAACGCCGCCCGCTCTTCACGGGTGATCCGCTGGGCGTAGGAATAAGCCTGGGTTCGCAGCAGCAAAGGTTGGGTGTAGCCGTCGAATTCCGCTCGGGAAACCGAATCGGAATTGGCGAAAAACCGGCGCAAGCCATCGAGGCGCTGCTCCTGATCTTCGAAACGCTCTTCGATACGGCTGTAACGTTCACTGGCCAGCAGTTGGAAACGTTGCCGCAATTGATGGTGAAACAGATTAAGTGTCGACCACGCCAGCAACCCGGTGAGCACTCCACCGACCAGCAATACCAGCAACGCGACCAGCCAGGCCGAGACATCTTCGCTGATAAAACCCAGGATCTTGGGGCGCACGGCGTGCAACGACATAGAACGCAACTCAAAACGCCAGGTGCGGGGAAGCCCTTTGGCTGTGCGTTGAGTTATAGCTATTAGCCACTAATTTGACCAGCACTGATCGAGCCCTGCAGGAGCGAGCTTGCTCGCCCCTACAGTGAATCAGCGCAGCTATTTAGCGAGCCATGATTTTCCAGGCGCGATGGATCTTGGCGTTGCGGGAAAAATCCGGATCGATGGTCTGGGCGGTGATCTCCTCGACGGCATAACGTTCGCCGAGATTGGCCTCCAGTTCGAACTTGCGGAAGTTGTTGGAGAAGTACAACACGCCGCCGGGCGCCAGTCGCGCCATGGCCAAGTCGATCAGTTGCACCTGGTCGCGCTGCACGTCGAAGACACCTTCCATGCGCTTGGAGTTGGAGAACGTCGGCGGATCGATGAAGATCAGGTCGTACTCGTCACGACTGGCTTCGAGCCACGCCATCACATCGCCCTGCTCCAGGCGGTTCTTGTCGGAAAAACCGTTCAGCGACAGGTTGCGACGCGCCCAGTCCAGATAGGTTTTCGACAGGTCGACACTGGTGGTGCTGCGCGCGCCGCCCTTGGCCGCATGCACACTGGCCGTTGCGGTGTAGCAGAACAGATTGAGGAAGCGTTTGCCGGCCGCCTCTTTCTGGATACGCATGCGCATCGGCCGGTGGTCGAGGAACAGACCAGTATCGAGGTAGTCGGTGAGATTGACCAGCAGCTTCACGCCGCCTTCATTGACCTCGACAAACTTGCCCTGCGCCGCCTGGCGTTCGTACTGCTTGGTGCCGCTCTGACGCTCGCGGCGCTTGACCACCACACGGCTCTTGTCGATGTTCAATGCCTGCGGGATGGCTGCCAGGGCATCGAACATACGGGCCGAAGCCTTTTCCGGATCGATGGATTTCGGCGCGGCGTACTCCTGAACATGGACCCAATCCTGATACAGGTCGATGGCCATGGAATATTCCGGCATGTCGGCATCGTAGACGCGGTAGCAGTCGATGCCTTCACGCTTGACCCACTTGCCCAGGGCCTTGAGGTTCTTTTGCAGGCGGTTGGCGAACATCTGCCCACCTTCGCTCAGGCGCGGCTGCTCGACCACCGGAACCGGTGCCGGCGTCGGTTTGATCGGGTTGCCGTTTTTGTTGAACTTGCGTTCCTGCGGCTCGTTCGGCGCCTGATCGTAGGCGGCTTGCTCACGCTCGACCTGGCGCTGTTCCGGAGTACGACGCTCGCCGGTGACGAATTGATCCGGCAGCACCTTGATCAGCAGCAGCTTGCACGGCAAGGCGCCGTTCCAGAACGAATACTGTTTGTGGCTGCGGATACCCATGCGTTTGCCCAGGTCCGGCGCGCCGGTGAACACCGCCGCTTCCCAGTTCAGGCAGGCCTGACGCAGGCGTTCGCCGAGGTTCTGGTAGAGGTAGAGCAGGCTAGCCTCATCGCCCAGACGCTCACCGTACGGAGGGTTGCAGATCACCAGGCCTTTCTGGTTCTGGTCCGGACGTGGCTCGAACGTCGCGACTTCACCTTGGTAGATCTTGATCCACTCGCTCAGGCCGGCACGCTCGACGTTGTTACGACCCGGTTGAATCAGCCGCGGATCGGCTTCGTAACCGCGGATCCACAACGGTGGCTTGGCCAGGCCGGCCGCTGCGCGCTCGGAAGCTTCTTCGTGCAGTTTTTTCCACAGCGCCGGAACGTGACCGAGCCAGGCGGTGAAGCCCCACTGCTCGCGACGCAGATTCGGCGCGATGTCGGCGGCGATCATCGCCGCTTCCACCAGGAAGGTACCGACACCGCACATCGGGTCGGCCAGTGCACCGCCTTCGGCCGCGATACGTGGCCAGCCGGAACGGATCAGGATGGCGGCCGCGAGGTTTTCCTTCAGCGGTGCCGCACCTTGCTGCAGGCGATAGCCGCGCTGGTGCAGGCTGTGCCCGGACAGGTCAAGGGACAGGATGGCTTCGCCACGGTCCAGGCGCAGGTGAATGCGCAGGTCCGGGTTGAGCTTGTCGATGGACGGACGGTCGCCTTGCGGGGTGCGCAGTTTGTCGACGATGGCGTCCTTGACCTTCAGCGCGCCGAAGTGGGTGTTGTCGATACCCGAGCCATGGCCGCTGAATTCGACGGCCAGGGTGCCGTCATTGAGCATGTGGTCTTGCCACTCGATGTCCAGCACGCCGTGGTACAGGTCTTCGGCGTCCTTCATCGGGAAACGCTTGAGCACCAGCAGCACGCGGTTGGCCAGACGCGACCACAGGCACAGGCGATAAGCGGTTTCCATGGTGGCCATGCCGCGCACGGCAGAGGTGTGTTCCCGCGCTTCCTCAAGGCCAAGCCCGACGGCTTCCTCGATGAGCAGGCCTTCAAGGCCTTTTGGGCAAGTGAGGAAGAGTTCGAAACGATCGGACATGGGAATTCCAGAACCTTTAGCTGAGTGACCGGGCAACGCATTGCCGGTCCGGTTTTCAATCAGGCGCTTTTCTCGAAGAGCGCCCGCGTGGCACGAAGGTGTGCCGTTCCACCCTTGCTGCCCGGGTTAAATGAGCTTAGATGCAAGGACAGATAAAAAAGTTGATGCAACAAAATGTCATAAATCGACCCTTCGTCGAATAGTACTTCCCGGCAACGGGAGCCATTCTCACTAAAGGATTAAGCCCATCATCCAGCGCAGGGCCGATCATACCGGGGTTTGGCCAATAAATACGCTAAAAACACGCTGTTACTTATGGCCTTAGCACATTAATAGTTACGTCCTTATGACAAAACGATCATTCCCTCGATGTGACGCATTGGTTAGAACTCAATACAGGTTGGCGCCGCAACGACGCCAACACCTTGGCTCGTCACGCCGGCAACGAGCCCCCAACGGCAGAGTTTTTCTGCCAGACCTCAATAGAGGTCGACGCGATAAATACAGTCAACAAGTGAGGGCAACACCCTATGAGAAGACTTAAGCGTGATCCGTTGGAAAGAGCATTTTTGCGCGGATATCAATATGGCGTTGGTGGCAAATCCCGTGAGCTTTGCCCATTTACTCTACCGTCGGTACGTCAAGCCTGGATCAACGGCTGGCGAGAAGGACGCGGCGACAACTGGGACGGTATGACCGGCACTGCGGGAATCCACAAACTCAACGAACTTCACGCCGTCGGCTAATTACAGGGCAAAACACTCCGACACGACAATCTGATTTTGTACCGAATTAACCATGCGCGTCCCATCCGGACGGCGGGCTCCGGCCCAGGGGCTCCTTCAAGGAGCCCTTTTTTATGCCCGCTCAAATTCAGCGGCAAACCTTTGTGGCGGGGGGGCAAGCCCCCTCGCCACAAAAGCTCGCTAGCGTAGCGCTGCGATTGCGTCTACCGACTCACGAATCAGCGCCGGGCCTTTATAGATAAAGCCCGAATAGATCTGCACCAGGCTCGCGCCTGCGGTGATTTTCTCTGCGGCGTGCTTGCCTTCGGTAATGCCGCCAGCAGCGATGATCGGCAGGCGACCACCCAGCTCCGATGCCAGCACCGTCACGGTGTGGGTGCTCTTGTCGCGAACCGGTGCGCCGGACAAACCACCGGCTTCTTCGCCATGCTCCATGCCCTCGACGCCAACGCGGCTCAGGGTGGTGTTAGTCGCAATGACGCCATCCATTCCGGTTTCGATCAGCGCTTGCGCAACTTGTGCGGTTTCTTCGTCGCTCATGTCCGGCGCGATCTTGATCGCCAGCGGTACATGTTTGCCATGACGCAATGCCAGTTCCGCGCGGCGCTCGGCCAGATCGGCCAGCAACTGCTTGAGCGAGTCGCCAAATTGCAGGCTGCGCAGGCCCGGCGTGTTCGGCGAACTGACGTTGACCGTCACATAGCTGGCGTGGGCGTAAACCTTGTCCAGGCAGATCAGGTAGTCGTCCACGGCACGCTCGACCGGAGTATCGAAGTTCTTGCCGATGTTGATGCCCAGCACGCCCTTGTACTTGGCCGCCGCCACGCGGGCAAGCAGGTGATCGACGCCGAGGTTGTTGAAACCCATGCGGTTGATGATCGCCTCGGCGTCCGGCAAACGAAACAGACGTGGCTTCGGGTTGCCCGGCTGCGGACGCGGGGTGATGGTGCCGATTTCGACAAAACCGAAACCCAGTTGGGCGAAACCATCGATGGCCGCGCCGTTCTTGTCCAGGCCGGCGGCCAGGCCCACCGGATTCGGGAAGTCCAGGCCCATGACATTCACCGGCATCTTCGCCGGGGCCTTGCACAGCAAGCCGTTGAGCCCAAGACGCCCGCCCGCGCCGATCAGGTCCAGGGACAGATCGTGGGAGGTTTCCGGGGAGAGTTTGAACAACAGCTGACGGGCCAGAGTGTACATGGGCGGATTTGACTCGATTGGCGGCGAATTGAGGCGGCGATTATAGCCGGGCAACGGGGTGGCAAGCGAGGCGCGTGAGCAAATCAACGGTTAATGGCATATGCCTTGCACCACTCTGGACACCAGCACCCATGCCAACGACGGAATGTGTGCAAAGACAATGGCGTCGTCCCCGGCCTGCCCATGCACGGACCCGGGACGACGTTTTTTTTGCAAGGTGAACGTACGATGAACGAACCGTCAGCCGGCCCTCTGGCCTGGGTCAATGGCAGCGATGCCCCGGAAAAAACCGAAATCAATCTCGGCTTCATGGCCCTGAGCGACTGCGCCTCGGTGGTGGTCGCCGCCACCCAGGGCTTCGCCCAACCCCACGGTTTGACCCTGAACCTCAAGCGCCAATCGTCCTGGGCCAACCTGCGGGACAAACTGGTCAGCGGCGAACTCGATGCAGCCCACAGCCTCTACGGTCTGATTTACGCCGTTCACCTGGGCATCGGTGGTGTGGCGGCGACCGACATGGCGGTGTTGATGGGCCTGAATCAGAACGGCCAGAGCATCAATCTGTCCCGCGGTTTGCAAGCGCTTGGAGTGACCAGTCCTGAAGCACTGGATCGGCACGTGCACCAAACTCGCTCAAAACTCACCTTCGCCCAGACGTTTCCAACCGGCACCCACGCCATGTGGTTGTATTACTGGCTCGCCAGCCAGGGCATTCACCCATTGCAGGATGTCGACAGCGTGGTGGTGCCGCCACCGCAAATGATCGCGCACCTGCGAGCCGGGCGTATCGACGGCTTCTGCGTCGGCGAACCCTGGTCCGCCAGCGCCGTGCAACAGGACCTCGGCTTCACCCTGGCCACGACCCAGACTCTCTGGCCCGATCATCCGGAAAAAGTCCTCGGCTGCACCCGCGCGTTCGTCGAGCAATACCCCAATACTGCCCGGGCATTGGTGATGGCGGTTCTGGAGGCCAGTCGTTTCATCGAAGAAAGCACCGAGAATCGCCGCAGTACCGCACAATTACTCAGTGCCGATCAGTACCTTGACGCGCCACTGGAATGCATCGAACCGCGCCTGCTGGGCGAATACGCCGACGGCCTTGGCCATCGCTGGCAAGACCCACACGCACTGCGCTTGCACGGGGATGGCGAGGTCAACCTGCCGTACCTGTCCGACGGCATGTGGTTCATGACCCAGTTCCGCCGCTGGGGTTTGTTGCGCGATGACCCGGACTATCTCGCGGTGGCCCGACAGGTCCAGCAACTGGACCTGTACCGTGAGGCCGCCAGTGCCGTCGGCGTCGCTTCGTCAGCCGAGGAAATGCGCAGCAGTCAGTTGATCGACGGCAAGATCTGGGACGGCTCGGACCCGGCCGGTTATGCCCGCAGTTTCAAACTGCACGCCATGAGCGACAGCTCACACCGATCCGCCAGCCGCTGACAGGAGACCACGAACATGCTGCGTATCCTGCTGATCAACGACACCGCGAAAAAAGTCGGACGCCTGAAGGCCGCCCTGACCGAGGCCGGTTTCGAAGTGATTGATGAGTCCGGCCTGACCATCGACCTGCCCGAACGCGTCGAAACGGTGCGTCCGGATGTGATTCTGATCGATACCGAGTCACCGGGGCGCGATGTCATGGAGCAAGTGGTGCTGGTGACTCGCGACCAGCCACGACCGATTGTGATGTTCACGGACGAACACGACCCCGATGTGATGCGACAGGCGATCAAGTCCGGGGTCAGCGCCTACATCGTCGAAGGCATTCACGCACAACGCCTGCAGCCGATTCTCGATGTGGCCATGGCGCGCTTCGAAAGCGATCAGGCCTTGCGTGCCCAGTTACATGCCCGCGACCAGCAATTGGCCGAGCGCAAGCGCATCGAACTGGCCAAAGGGCTGCTGATGAAAATGAAGAACTGCAACGAGGAAGAGGCCTACACCCTGATGCGCCGCCAGGCGATGAGCCGCCAGCAGAAGCTGATTCAAGTGGCGGAGCAGATTATTGCCATGAGCGAATTATTGGGTTGAACAACAAATTTCCGATATGGCACAGATCTGGCTAGGTAATCGGTACAGGTAACCAACGGCGGTTGCCCCACCTACGACAAAGACGTCGCTCACTTCATTTGCCCTTGGCGAATCGGGTGGCGGCGTTTTTTCGTTTTGGCCCCACAGCACGGGGCCGGTGGTGCGGCCGTAACGGCGCCCCACCTGCAAGCTCATGACTCCTTCCGAGACTCTTCACAGCTGAGGTGCGCGATGAATTCAAGCTTCTGGAAATCCGGCCATACACCCACATTGTTCGCAGCCTTCCTCTATTTCGACCTGAGCTTCATGGTCTGGTACCTGCTCGGACCTTTGGCGGTACAGATCGCCGCCGACCTGCACCTGACGACACAACAACGGGGGCTGGTGGTCGCCACGCCGATTCTGGCCGGGGCGGTGTTGCGCTTCGTGATGGGGATGCTGGCTGATCGCCTGTCGCCCAAAACCGCCGGCCTGATCGGTCAGGTGATCGTGATCTGCGCGCTGTTCGGCGCCTGGAAACTCGGGATCCACAGCTACGAGCAAGCCTTGCTGCTGGGCCTGTTCCTCGGCATGGCCGGCGCTTCGTTCGCCGTCGCCCTGCCCCTGGCCTCGCAGTGGTATCCGCCGCAGCATCAAGGCAAGGCCATGGGCATCGCCGGCGCGGGTAACTCGGGCACAGTGTTCGCCGCATTGATCGCCCCGGTGCTGGCGGCAGCATTTGGCTGGAGCAACGTGTTCGGGTTCGCCCTGATTCCGCTGATCCTGACCTTGATCGTCTTTGCCTGGCTGGCCAAAAACGCCCCCGAGCGGCCAAAAGCCAAATCCATGGCCGACTACTTCAAGGCCCTGGGTGATCGTGACAGCTGGTGGTTCATGTTTTTCTACAGCGTGACGTTCGGCGGCTTCATCGGCCTGGCCAGTGCCCTGCCCGGTTATTTCAACGACCAGTACGGCTTGAGCCCGGTGACTGCCGGCTACTACACCGCTGCCTGCGTGTTCGGCGGCAGCCTGATGCGCCCTCTGGGTGGCGCGCTGGCCGACCGTTTCGGCGGCATTCGGACCCTGTTGGCGATGTACACCGTCGCGGCGATCTGCATTACCGCGGTCGGTTTCAACCTGCCGAATTCCTACGCCGCCCTGGCACTTTTCGTCTGCACCATGCTCGGTTTGGGTGCAGGCAATGGCGCGGTCTTTCAGTTGGTGCCACAGCGTTTTCGCCGGGAAATCGGCGTGATGACCGGCCTGATCGGCATGGCCGGCGGCATCGGTGGGTTTGCCCTCGCGGCCGGTATGGGCGCGATCAAGCAAAGCACCGGCAGCTATCAACTGGCGCTGTGGTTGTTCGCCAGCCTCGGCGTGTTGGCCTGGTTCGGTCTGCACGGCGTGAAACGGCGCTGGAGAACCACCTGGGGTTCGGCTGCCGTGACGGCTGCGCGGGTCTGACCTCCCGATGAGCCTGCAACTGAGTTTCGCCGAAGCCAGCGCCATCGGTCCTCGCGAGGAAAACCAGGATGCCCTGCGCCTGGTCACACCGGCTCCGGCGCTGGCGGCGAGCAAAGGTTATCTGTTCGCCATCGCCGACGGCGTCAGCCAGTGCGCCGATGGCGGTCTGGCTGCCCGCTCGACGCTGCAGGCCCTGGCGCTGGATTACTACGCCACGCCGGAAACCTGGAGCGTCGCGCAGGCACTTGATCGTCTGCTGCTGGCGCAAAACCGCTGGTTGCAGGCCAATGGCCGCGGACAACCGCTACTGACCACCCTCAGTGCGCTGGTCCTGCGCGGCCGGCGTTTTACCCTGGCGCATGTCGGCGATTGTCGGGTGTATCGCTGGCACGCCGATCGATTGCAGCGAATCAGCGAGGATCACGTCTGGGACCAGCCGGGCATGCAGCATGTGCTGAAACGGGCGCTGGGACTCGATCAGCATCTGGTGCTGGATTTTCTCGACGGCGAGTTGCGCCTCGATGAAAGCTTCGTCCTGCTCAGCGACGGTATCTGGGCCGTCCTGGGCGATACCGCCATTGCGGCGATCCTGCGCGATCAACCGGATTTGCACAGCGCTGCGCAAACCCTGGTCAATGCCGCGCACTTGGCGGGCAGTCAGGACAACGCCAGCGCCTTGCTGGTGCGGGTCGATGCCCTCGGTGAAACGAGCATTGGCGATGCCTTGATTCACTTACAGCAATGGCCACTGCCGCCTGCCCTGAAACCGGGTCAGGCGTTCGAGGGCTGGCAGGTCGAGGGGATCGTCGCGCAGAGTCAGCAATCGCTGCTTTATCGCGTGCGCGACAGTCAGCAACAACCCTGGCTGCTGAAAACCCTGCCGGGCCGCCTGCACGACGATCACCAGGCCGGGCAAGCGTTACTCTCGGAAGAGTGGTTTCTCAAACGCGTGGCCGGTCGACATTTTCCTGAAGTGCATGCCGCCAGTCAGCGTCAGCATTTGTACTACGTGATGCGTGAATATCCGGGCGTTACCCTGGCGCAACGGCATGAGCAAGGCGGACCGTTGCCGCTGCCCCAGTGGCAGGACATCGCCGAACGCTTGTTGCGAGCGGTCGGCCTGCTGCATCGACGGCAGATTCTGCATCGCGATATCAAACCGGAAAACCTGTTGCTGGGGGACGATGGTGAGTTGCGCCTACTGGATTTCGGCCTCGCCTACTGCCCCGGTCTCTCACAGGACCTGCCCTGGGCTCTGCCGGGTACACCCAGTTACATCGCGCCAGAAGCCTTTCGCGGCGAAGTGCCGACGCCACAGCAGGACTTGTACGCCGTCGGTGTGACCCTGTATTTCCTGCTCACCGGGCACTATCCCTATGGCGAAATCGAAGCGTTCCAGCGCCCGCGGTTTGGTCTCCCGGTCAACGCCAGCCGCTATCGCCCCGACCTGCCGGACTGGATCGCCCATAGCCTGGAGCGCGCCGTGGCGGCGGCCCCCGACCAGCGCTTCGAAACGGCGGAAGAATGGTTGCTGCTGATCGAACAGGGCGAACGGCGCAGCTTGAGCGTACGCCCCAAGCCCTTGCTGGAGCGCGAGCCGCTGAAAGTCTGGCGGACATTGGCGCTGGTATCGTTACTGGTGAATCTGGCACTGCTGTTTTTGTTGTTTCATAGCTGAGTTTTTTACTGCACCCAAAAGATCAAAAGATCAAAAGATCTTTTGATCTTTCTGCTTCAAAACCGGGCATCGCGCCTTGAACCGGTGCACGAAAACACCCTCATCCCATGACGAGAGCCCATAAATCAGGCCCTTGCGAGAGTTGGCACAACCACTGCATTACCCCTTTCAACAGACATAAAGCGCAGGCTTCAACGACGAAGGCTGCACTTCCCGAGAGAACGGGACCAGGACAAAGGCGTCCTCGCTAGGCAACTAGCGGGACGCCTTTTTTTGTTTGCGCAAAATTTGTCGAGCATGGCCTGAACCCTGATGAGGCAGGCCTGAGCTCCCCGGAGAACCTGATGAAAAAACTAAAACTGGTGATGATCGGCAACGGCATGGCCGGGGTCCGGACCCTGGAAGAACTGCTCAAACTGAGCACGGAGCTGTACGACATCACGGTCTTCGGTGCCGAACCGCACACCAACTACAACCGCATCCTGTTGTCGCCGGTGCTGGCGGGCGAACAGACCTTCGAAGAGATCGTGCTCAACGACCTGGACTGGTACCTGGAAAACAACATCAAACTGCTGCTCAACCGCAAAGTGGTGGAGATCGACCGGGTCAAGCGCCGGGTCATTGCCGAGGACGGCAGCGAGGCCGAATACGATCGCCTGCTGATCGCCACCGGCTCGACGCCCTTCATCCTGCCCATTCCCGGCAACACCCTTGAGGGCGTGATCGGCTACCGCGATATCGCCGACACCCAGGCCATGATCGACACCGCGAAAGTCTATCGGCACGCCGTGGTGATCGGTGGCGGCCTGCTCGGCCTGGAGGCCGCCAACGGCCTGATGTTGCGGGGCATGCACGTCACCGTGGTACATATCGGCGAGTGGTTGCTGGAGCGGCAACTGGACAAGACCAGCGGCCAGCTGCTGCAAACCGCCCTGGAGGCTCGCGGCCTGCACTTTCGCCTGTGCGAGCAGACCCAGGCTTTGCACGACGCGGGCAACGGCCGGGTCGGTTCGGTGCAATTCAAGAACGGCGACATCATCCCCGCTGACCTGGTGGTGATGGCCGCCGGCATTCGCCCCAATACCGAACTGGCGGAAAAATCCGGCATTCCGTGCAACCGCGGGATTCTGGTCAACGACACCCTGCAAACCTACGACCCACGGATCTATGCCATCGGCGAGTGCGCCAGCCACCGCGGCATCGCCTATGGTTTGGTGGCGCCACTGTTCGAACAGGCCAAGGTCTGCGCCAATCACCTCGCACAACTGGGTTTCGCCCGTTATCAAGGCTCGGTGACGTCGACCAAGCTGAAAGTCACCGGCATCGATCTGTTCTCCGCCGGCGACTTCATGGGCGGTGAAGGCACGGAAACCATCACCCTCTCCGACCCGATTGGCGGGGTCTACAAAAAACTGGTGATCAAGGATGACGTGCTGGTCGGCGCCTGCCTGTATGGCGATACGGCAGATGGCGGCTGGTACTTCCGGCAGATCCGTGAGAATCACGCCATCGGCGAGATCCGCGATCACTTGATGTTTGGCGAAAACGCCTTGGGCGACGTAGGACATCAGGGCCAGGATAAAGCCATGAGCATGGCCGACACGGCCGAAGTCTGCGGCTGCAACGGTGTGTGCAAAGGCACCATCGTCAAGGCGATTCAGGAACACGGGCTGTTCAGTGTCGACGACGTCAAGAAACACACCAAGGCGGCCAGCTCTTGCGGCTCGTGTGCGGGCTTGGTGGAACAGATCCTGATCAACACGGTGGGCGGCGCCGCCGACGTCAAACCGAAAAGCGAAAAAGCCATCTGCGGCTGCAGCGACCTCAACCACGGGCAAATCCGCCAGGCCATCCGCGAGCAGCACCTGCTGACCATCGCCGGCACCATGAGCTACCTGAACTGGCGCACACCCAACGGCTGCGCCACCTGCCGGCCGGCGCTCAACTACTACCTGATTTCCACCTGGCCAGGGGAAGCCAGGGACGATCCGCAATCGCGCCTGATCAACGAAAGAGCTCACGCCAACATTCAGAAAGACGGCACTTACTCTGTAGTCCCGCGGATGTGGGGCGGTGTGACCAATCCTTCGGAACTGCGGCGCATTGCCGACGTTGCCGACAAATACAACGTGCCGATGGTCAAGGTCACCGGTGGCCAGCGCATCGACTTGCTGGGCATCCGCAAGCAAGACCTTCCGGGAGTGTGGAAAGACCTGGACATGCCGTCCGGCCACGCCTACGGCAAATCCATCCGCACCGTGAAAACCTGCGTCGGCAGCGAGTTCTGCCGCTTCGGCACCCAGAACTCCACACAGCTCGGTATCGAACTGGAACATGACCTGTTCAACATGTGGTCGCCGCACAAGGTGAAACTGGCTGTCTCCGGTTGCCCGCGCAACTGTTCGGAAGCCGGTATTAAAGATGTGGGAATCATCGGTGTGGACTCCGGCTGGGAGATGTACATCGGTGGTAACGGCGGGATCAAAACCGAAGTTGCGGAATTCTTCGTCAAACTGAAAACCGCCGAAGAAGTCCGCGAATACAACGGTGCATTCCTGCAGCTCTATCGCGAAGAAGCCTTTTACCTCGAACGCACCGTGCACTACCTGCAACGGGTCGGCATGGACCACATCAAGAAAGCCGTGCTTGAGGACCCGGAGCGTCGCAAGGCACTCAACGATCGCCTGCAATTTTCCCTGTCGTTCGAACAGGACCCGTGGAAGGAACGCCTGGAACAGCCACAGCTGAAAAAAGAATTCGACGTCATCCCCGTGAAAAACCTGGAGGTGCTGGCATGAACTGGCTGGATATCTGCGCACTGGAAGAGATCAATGCCCTGGGCTCGCGGATCATCGCCGGGCCAAAGGGAGACATCGCGATTTTTCGTACCAGCGACGACGAAGTGTTCGCCCTTGACGACCGCTGCCCGCACAAGGGCGGCCCGCTGTCCCAAGGCCTGATCTACGGCAAACGGGTGGCCTGCCCGTTGCACAACTGGCAAATCGATCTGCAAAGCGGCGAAGCCCAGGCCCCGGACATCGGCTGTGCCCATCACCATCGTACCCGGGTGGAAAATGGCCGGGTCCTGCTGGCCCTGCGGGATGCAGGCTGATGGACCGCCAGATCACCGCGTCCACCTGCTGTTACTGCGGGGTCGGTTGCGGGGTGCTGATCGAGCACGACGGCGAGCGCATCCTCGGCGTCAGCGGCGATCCGGCGCACCCGGCCAATTTCGGCAAACTGTGCAGCAAGGGCTCGACCCTGCACCTGACCGGCGACGTGACGACGCGGGCGTTGTATCCCGAACTTCGCCTCGGCAAAGGCTTGGCACGCCACCGCACCGACTGGGACACCGCCCTCGATCACGCTGCCAGCGTTTTTGCCGCGACCATCGCCGAACATGGCCCGGACAGTGTGGCGTTCTATATTTCCGGGCAACTATTGACCGAGGACTACTACGCCTTCAACAAGCTGGCACGTGCCCTGGTGGGCACCAACAATATCGACAGCAATTCACGGCTGTGCATGTCCTCGGCGGTGGTCGGCTACAAGCGCAGCCTGGGTGCCGACGCCCCGCCCTGCAGCTACGAAGACCTGGAGTTGAGCGATTGCGTGATGATCGTCGGCAGCAACATGGCCTACGCCCATCCGGTGCTGTTTCGTCGGCTGGAGGAAGCCAAATCCCGTCGACCGCAGATGAAGGTCATCGTCATTGACCCACGTCGTACAGACACCTGCGATCTGGCTGACCTGCACCTGGCGATCTTGCCTGGCACCGATGTCGCCCTGTTCCATGGGATTTTGCATCTGCTGCTGTGGGAAGACTGGATCGATCGTGACTTCATCAAGGACCACACCGAAGGCTTGGCAGAGCTGAAAAGCCTGGTGCGTGACTACACCCCGCAAATGGTTTCGCAGCTTTGCGGAATCAGTGTCGGGCAATTGCAGGAATGCGCCGAGTGGATCGGCACTTCACCGAGCTTTCTGTCGCTCTGGTGCATGGGCTTGAACCAGTCCACCGCCGGCAGCGCGAAAAACAGTGCACTGATCAACCTGCACCTGGCCACCGGGCAGATCGGTCGTCCCGGCGCCGGACCTTTCTCCCTGACCGGTCAGCCAAACGCCATGGGCGGCCGGGAAACCGGCAGTTTGTCCAACCTGCTGCCCGGCCATCGTGATGCCGCCAATGCACAACACCGTGTGGAAGTGGCGTCCTATTGGGGCGTCGAGCAACTGCCGGAGAATCCCGGGCTCTCGGCGATTGAGCTGTTCGAGCAAGTGCGCAGCGGCAAGATCAAGGCGTTGTGGATCGCCTGCACCAACCCCGCGCAATCCATGCCGGACCAGACAGCCGTGCGCGCCGCCTTACAGGACTGCCCGTTCGTGGTATTGCAGGAAGCCTTTCGCACCACTGAAACCGCGAAGTTCGCTGACCTTCTGCTACCCGCCGCCAGTTGGGGGGAAAAGGAAGGTTGCGTGACCAACTCCGAGCGGCGCATTTCCCACGTCCGCCAGGCAATCGTCGCACCGGGTGAGGCACGGCCGGACTGGGCAATTACAGTGGATTTCGCACAACGCCTGGAAAAATACCTGCGTCCCGGTCAAACCAGCCTGTTTGCGTTTGATAACCCTGCTCAAGTTTTCGATGAATACAAACAACTGACTCGCGGTCGCGATCTGGACCTGTCCGGTATCAGCCATGCGCTGATCGATCGTCTCGGCCCGCAGCAGTGGCCCTTCCCTTCGGGTGCCGTTGAAGGCACGGCACGACTGTATGTCGACGGGGTATTTGCCACTGCCAATGGGCGCGCACGGTTCGTGGCCGATCCGTATCGCGCCGCCAAAGAACAACGCGATGCACGCTTCCCGCTGACCCTTATCACCGGCCGCCTGCGCGATCAATGGCACGGCATGAGCCGCACCGGCACCGCCGCGCAGTTGTTCGGTCATGTCAGCGAAGCGCAGGTGAGCCTGCACCCCGACGAATTGCGCCGCCATCGCTTGCAGCCGGGGGATCTGGTCAGCCTGAAAAGCCGGCGCGGTGCGGTCATCGTCGCGGTCGCCAGCGATGACAGCGTGCGTCCAGGCCAGGCTTTTTTGCCGATGCATTGGGGCGACCGTTTTCTCAAGGGCGGAGTGAACAGCCTCACTTTGTCCGCATTCGATCCTTTGTCGAAACAGCCCGAACTCAAACACAGCGGTGTACGCCTGGAGCCTGTGGATTTGCCCTGGAAACTGTTCGCACTGATCGAGGGTGATGTTCAACAGCATTTTGAGGCGCTGCGACCGCTCTGTGAGGCGTTTTCCTACGTCAGCCTCAGCTTGGTTGGTCGTGAGCGCCCTGCTCTGCTTGTACGGGCTGCCAATACTTCAGCGCCTTCGGCAGAGCTGCTGAGCGAAATCGATAAAAACCTGGAACTCAATGACGGCCCAGTGCTGGCTTACGACGACCCCCGACGGGCCATTGGCAAGCGGGTGCGAATCGAGAATGGCCGGATCACCGCCATTCGACTGGCCGGTGAAACCCTTGCCCAACACTGGTTGCAGGGGCTGTGGCTCGAAGGTCGCGCGGACGAGCAACTGCGGCGCTGGTTGCTGGCTCCGCTGAGCGCACCACCGGGCAACCTCGACGCGCCCGTCAACGCGAACAAAACCCTGTGCAATTGCAAAAACGTCAGCCAGGACGCGATCTGCGCCGGCATCAGCCGTGGCCTGGACTTGCAGGAACTGAAGCAAGAACTTGGTTGCGGCACGCAATGCGGGTCCTGCGTTCCGGAAATCAAACGCCTGCTGGCTGCCAAGGCGCGGCCAATCACCGTCATCTCGTGAGGAAAACACTATGAGTGCAAAAGTCTGGCTGGTGGGTGCAGGCCCGGGGGATCCGGAGTTGCTCACATTGAAAGCGGTTCGTGCCTTGCGGGAAGCCGATGTGGTGCTGATCGATGATCTGGTCAATGTCGCGGTACTGGAACATTGTCCCCGGGCGCGGATCATCCCGGTGGGCAAGCGCGGCGGCTGCCGCTCTACCCCGCAAGCGTTTATCCATCGCCTGATGCTTCGTTATGCCCGGCAGGGTAAATGCGTGGCGCGGCTCAAGGGTGGCGATCCGTGCATTTTCGGCCGCGGTGGTGAAGAGGCGCAGTGGTTGCGTGAGCGCGGGGTCGAAGCCGAGTTGGTCAACGGCATCACTGCCGGACTGGCGGGGGCAACACAGTGCGATATTCCGCTGACCTTGCGCGGTGTGGCCCGCGGCGTGACGCTGGTCACCGCACACACCCAGGACGACAGCCAATTGAACTGGCAGGCGCTGGCCCAAGGCGGAACGACGCTGGTGATTTACATGGGAGTGGCCAAGCTCGGTGAAATCCGCGAGCAGCTATTGGCCGGCGGCATGGCGGCGGATACGCCCGTGGCCATGATTGAAAACGCGTCCCTGCCCCATCAACGGGAATGTCGGAGCGACCTGACAGCCATGGAAGAAGATGCCTGCGACTTCCAGCTCAAAAGCCCGGCAATCCTCGTGATCGGAGCTGTAGCGGCCTGTGATGAGATCAAAAGATCGCAGACTGCATTGGCTCGGTGTTCATCCTTGTAGGGATTAAAAGATCGCAGCCTGCGGCAGCTCCTACAGGGATGAACGTCGAACCACTGTAGGAGCTGCCGCAGGCTGCGATCTTTTCGGAACTGCGCCAAACCCTCGCTGAAACCCAAATCGCAGACAAAGAAAAGCCCGGCCTGAGCCGGGCTTTTCTCAGAGCTGCGAGCTAATTACTTAGCGTGAGCTTCAACCTGCGCTTCTACGCGACGGTTAACAGCGCGACCAGCTTCAGTTTTGTTGTCAGCAACTGGGCGGGATTCGCCGTAGCCAACGGACTGAACGCGGGACGACTCAACACCGTACTGGTTGGTCAGAACTTGCTTAACGGCGCTTGCACGACGCTCGGACAGTTTCTGGTTGTAAGCGTCAGGACCGACGGAGTCAGTGTGACCTTCAACAGTAGTGGTGGTGGATGGGTACTGCTTCATGAAGTCAGCCAGGTTCTTGATGTCGCCGTAGCTGTTTGGCTTGACTGCTGCCTTGTCGAAGTCGAACTTCACGTCCAGCTCTACACGAACAACTTCAGCAACAGCCGGGCAGCCATCAGCGTCAACAGTTACGTTGGCTGGGGTGTCTGGGCACTTGTCAACGTTGTCGCAAACGCCGTCGTTGTCGCTGTCGGAGCAGACTTCTGGTGCTGGAACCGGAGCAGCGGCAGGCTTGTTGCCGCCACCGAAGTTAACACCCAGACCTACGGAAGGGATGTAGTCCCAACGGCCGTTGTCCAGTTTGTAGTCAGCTTCTACGCCAGCACGAGCGTAGACGTTTTCCAGGAAGTAGTACTTCAGACCAGCGCCAGCAGTCAGGAAAGTCGACTGGTCACGACCGGTGTGGCCGTCAGCGGCTACGTTGGTCAGGCTGCCGTGCTTGACACCACCTTGAACGTAAGGACGCAGAGCGTCGCCAGCGTTGTTGAAGTGGTACTGAGCGTTCAGACCAAACTGGTCGCCTTCGATTTTCTGATTGCCGGTGTTGTTGTTCGAACGGGTGTAGTCATCGTTGTTGTAGGTGAAGTTCAACGATACGTCGTCGGTCAAGAAGTAACCGATGGAGGCGCCAGGAGTGTAGCCGTCTTCAACGTTGTTAACGCTGTCGTTGTACTTCTTCCCGTAGTTGAGCTCGCCTTCAACTGCGCCTTGGCCTTGTGCCAGTGCGCCGAACGAAGTAGCGGCAATAAGAGTACCAATGGCCAAGCCCAAGGTGTTTTTCAGTTTCATCCGTTAAATCCCCATCTGGTGATTGTGAAGCAGTCCCGCAAACCGGGGGACAACTCGGCGGCAAGTCTAACAGAACTTGCCTACACGTAAGAGATATTTGCGCTGAACTAAGTTTCAGCAATGCCTGCAAATTTCTCACGCAATTTATCTAGAGCGCGTTTGTACCGCATTTTTGTTGCACTCAAACCCATATGCATGATGTCTGCGATCTCCTGAAACTCCAGCTCTGCGACAAAACGTAGCACCAGAATTTCGCGGTCAATCGGGTTCACATACACCAGCCAGCGATCAAGTCCGCCCTTTTCCTCAGGTTTCGGCGTCTTTTCTTCGGACGCTTCCTCAAGGGGGTCAAGACTCAATGCGTCCATCAAGCGACGCTTTCGCCGTTCCTTCCGATATTGTGTGATGCACTCGTTGTACGTGATGCTATATAGCCATGTCTTGAACTTCGATTTGCCTTCGAAGTTCTTCAGGCCATACAGCACCTTCAACATGACCTCCTGACAGACATCGTCTGCGTCGCGATCGTTCCCGAGATATCGTGCACACACGTTAAATAATGTTCGTTGGTAACGCCGCATCAGTTCTTCATAGGCGCGTGTTACGTGAAACAGTTCGGTATGCGAGCGCGCGACCAACTCCTCATCAGAGAGCTCGCGGGGGTCGTAGCGCATGGATAACGATTGGGCTTTATTCAAAACAAGTCGGGCCGACAGTCAGGTCAATGTCCGCCGCAGCCAGCATCAGCAGGCATTTTGCGGCGGCATACATTAGCAGGGTTTGCCGGGTTAGCGGCTACTCACATGCTGCTCAAGGAGGATCCGATTGGAAAGAGAGACTAGCTCACCCTCATCGGTCAGCAATGTGGTTTTAACCGTGCCGATCTCTTCGATCTGGCCTTCGACCTCGCCAACACGCACTTGTTGCCCAACCTGGTACAGCTCACGCACGTAGATTCCCGCAAGAATCTGGCCGGCAATTTCCCGGCTTCCCAACCCCATGGCCAGCGCTACCGCCAGACCAACGGTTATCAATACGATCACGATCACATGGTTCAGCAGGTCAGTCTTGACCTCCAACTGGCTGATCGCAACCGAAATACTGATGATGATCACCAGGCCCTGGGCAATTCGACCAAGCCCTGAAGCATAGTCCAGGCCCACGCCTTCTGCCGCTCCACGCACCAGCCCGTTGGCCAGTTGCGCCAGCAAAACACCTACCAGCAACACCAGCGCCGCGCCGAAAACCTTCGGCAGATACAACGCAAGCATATCCAGCGTAGCTGAAACTCGCTCAAGTCCAAGCGATTCTGCGGCGGAAACCAGAAAAATAAGCAGAATGAACCAATAGACGATCTTGCCGATCAGGGTCGAGATAGGCACTTGCAATCCAGCGCGGGACAGCAGCTTGGTCAGGCCAGTGCCGCCCATCAGGCGGTCAAGGCCCAATTTGGCGAGCAATTTGGAAAGCAAGGTGTCCAGCAGTTTGGCCACGACAAAACCCAACAGCAGCACAACCAGTGCGCCGAACAGGTTCGGAATGAAGTTCGCAACCTTGGTCCACAACGCAGTCATTGCAGTGACGAGGCTCTGAGTCCAGAGATCAAGTTCCATATTCAATCAGCCTTATCAGCAGTGCGAGCAGAAGGTTTACGAAGACGGGATACCGGCGCGACATGGGCCGATCCGTTATTCAGGGCGATCATCAGTGCGGGCAACCAGCGCCCCAGCAGGCTGAACAAATCACCGGCGCCAACCTGGCGGTTGGCGGTTTTCAGCACACGCCCCAGGCACGCATCGTCGTCCCGGGTGGACGGTGAGGCCTTGAGCATGTCGCGTAAAGACTGTTCAAACGGATCGTGCATACGCACCTCTCGTGATGTCTGTGGGAGACGCGGTCAGTTTTGGTCGGGTCACATGGTTTCCCTCAGACCCAGCGCAAACGTCGGAATAACCACCACTGCCCCAGCGCCACCGAGACCATCATCAGGCAGGCGATCAGAAAGCCATAAGGGCTGGCAGAGAATGGAATTCCACCGACGTTGATCCCCAAAAGCCCGGTCAGAAAACTCATCGGCAAAAAGATCCCGGTGATGATGCCAAAGCGGTACATCGTGCGGTTCATGCGCACGCTCAACCGGCGGTCTTCCGCTTCCAGGACCAGCCCCACCCGCTCCCGGGTCAATTCCAGCTCTTCGAGGTAGCGAGTCAGGCTGTTGTTCAATTCGTTCCAGTAATCACCATCGTCCTCGACGAACCAGGGCAACTTGATCCGCGTCAACTGCCCGAAAATATCCCGCTGCGGAGCGAGGAAACGCTTCAACGCGGCGGCGCGGCGACGGATCTGCAATACCGCACCGTGCTCCGGCGCATACCGTTCGTCGGCATCGAGCTTTTCTTCTTCCTCATCGACCACTTCCGAGAGGTCACTGACCAGATCCTGCACCTTGTTGGTGAGGTACTGCGCCATGCAAAGGATGAGTTCGGAGGCTGTTTTCGGACCCTTGCCTTCGGACAGTTGCACCAGCAACTCTTCAGTGGCACGCAACGGACGCAAACGCAGGGAAATGACACGCTGGGCAGAGCCGAAGATCCGCACCGACACCATGTCTTCCGGCTCGGCACCGGGGTTCAGGTTGACCCCGCGCAAAAATAGCAGCAGTTCGCTGTCGGAAAGCTGTAAAAGTCGCGGACGGGTGTTTTCTTCGAGTAACAGGTCACAGCTGAATTCGCTCAGACCGCTGGATTTGCGTAACCAGGTCCGGGTTTGCGGATGACTGCGATCCCAGTGCAGCCACAGGCTTTCGTGGGCCTGCAGCTGCAAGTCATCGAGTTCTGTCCGGGCTATCGAACGCGCGCCGCCTCTACCATCCAGCACCAGGGCATGCACCAGCCCCCACTGCGCGTTTTCTTCCTCGAACATCCTCACCCCTTTGGTTGGCTCAACGTTTTATTCAGGCATCTTCAGCGGGATTGGCGAGATGATCACGCCATTGTTGTCCGCATAAATGTATTCGCCTGGACGGAACGTCACACCGGCAAACGTCACCACAACGTTGAGATCGCCGAGCCCGCGCCTGTCGGATTTCCTCGGGTGGCTGGCGAGGGCCTGAACGCCCAGATCGGTCTGCGCGATGATATCGACGTCGCGGATGCAACCGTAGATCACCAGCCCTTCCCAACCGTTTTTCGCGGCTTTCTCGGCCAGCATGTCACCCAGCAACGCATGACGCAGGGAACCGCCACCGTCTACCACCAGCACTTTGCCATCCCCCTTGAGCTCGACCTGCTCCTTGACCCGCGAGTTATCTTCAAAGCATTTGATGGTCACGATTTCGCCGCCGAAGGAATCACGGCCGCCGAAATTGCTGAACATCGGTTCCAGCACCTGCACCAGCTCCGGATAGGCGTCGCACAGGTCAGGCGTGATGTAATGGTTCATCGAGAAACTCCTGTAAGAGGAAGACAATCGAGGATGTCGCAAAGTGACCGGAACAGCTCAATGCGTCATATCTTAGCCGCAAGCCGATCAGAGCGAAATGCCCTTGTTAGAGCGTCAGACTCAAACCGCCGCGGTCAAATCCCGCTGTTCTCCCAACAGCGGTGTCTGCTGATCCGCCAGCCAGCGGGTCACCAACGGCCAGACTTCGGCCTGAGCGGGTTTGCTGACGAGCATTTCAACATGGCCGAAATTGTCGGCGAAACCTTGGTCTCGACCCAGGTTGATAAATTGCTTGTGCTCGGAACCAAACTGCTCGAACAGTTTGCGGCACGCCCACGCAGGATCCTGATGATCACCCGCTGCGCTCACGGCGAGCACCGGCAACTTGACCTCGGCCAAACCCGCCCACCAGTTTTTATCGGCATCGCCAAAGCGCCCGAACAGGCCAAACCAACGCATGCTTTCCAGCGCCAGGCCGATCGGCTCGTCCTCCGGGCCGCGCTTGAGCCTTGAGCCGGACAACTGGGCGAAACGCTTGAGAATGAAGCGGCCGCCCCACTCCACCGGTGGAATCTTCAAGGGCCAGTAAGTGCGGCTGACCTGGGTGCCAAAAAACGCCGCCGAGGCCACGACCGGCTCACCGATGTACTCGCCACCCAGCGCCGCCGCCAGGGTAGTACCGCCCAGTGAGTGACCGATCCAGTGCGGGGCCTGCCCGCTCTGCTCGCGCACGAACGCCCCGATGGCCGGCAAATCATAGCGAGCGTAGTCGGAGACTCGGTTCTTGCGGTAGTCGTGGTTACGCTGGGACAAGCCGTGACCGCGCATTTCCGGAATCCACACGTCGAACCCCAATCGAGCCAGATAAGCGCCCAACCCCAGGCCCTTGGGAGAAAACCAGAACCGGCGATTGGAAAAGCTGCCGTGCAGCAGGATCACTGGCACGCCGCGGGAGGACGGTTCATCGGCCAAGCCGAGACGCGTCACAGCCAGCTCGACGGTGAAGTCAGGGCTGTTGCCGGGCTTCAAACGATACACATCTTCGCTCAGATCACCGCGCCGTTCGGCGCTGATCAGGGCGACAGGAAATAGGTTGCTGCTGCTTTGCATAAGCTCTTGCACAAAAAAGGGCGGCATCCAGAGGAGCCCGCCCTACTTCAATCTCAAAAAGACCGCTCCCTGCAGGAGCGAGCCCTGCTCGCGAAGAACTTCAGGACACCACGTTTATCCAGGATAAACGCGTTATCGTTGACGTCCATCGCGAGCAAGCTCGCTCCTACAGAGAGAGCGGCCCGTTTACACCGGATCAGGCCGAAGCTTGACCTTCTGCCAGGAAGAACCAGGTTTCCAGTACGGAATCGGGGTTCAACGAAACGCTTTCAATGCCCTGCTCCATCAGCCACTTGGCCAGGTCCGGGTGATCCGAAGGGCCCTGACCGCAAATGCCGATGTACTTGCCAGCCTTGTTGCACGCGGCAATGGCATTGGCCAGCAGCTTCTTCACCGCCGGGTTACGCTCGTCGAACAGGTGCGCAATGATCCCGGAGTCACGGTCCAGGCCCAGGGTCAGCTGGGTCAGGTCGTTGGAGCCGATGGAGAAACCGTCGAAGAACTCGAGGAATTCTTCAGCCAGGATGGCGTTGGACGGCAGTTCGCACATCATGATCACGCGCAGGCCGTTCTGGCCACGGGCCAGGCCGTTTTCTGCCAGCAGATCGACCACCTGGCTCGCTTCGCCCAGGGTACGGACGAACGGCACCATGATTTCGACGTTGGTCAGGCCCATCTCGTTGCGCACACGCTTCAGAGCGCGGCATTCGAGTTCGAAGCAGTCGCGGAACGATTCGCTGATGTAACGCGACGCACCGCGGAAGCCCAGCATCGGGTTTTCTTCTTCCGGCTCGTACAGCTTGCCGCCGATCAGGTTGGCGTATTCGTTGGACTTGAAGTCCGACAGGCGCACGATGACCTTTTTCGGCCAGAACGCAGCCGCCAGGGTGCTGATGCCTTCAACCAGTTTCTCGACATAGAAGCCGACCGGATCGTCGTAACCGGCGATGCGCTTGTCGACGCTTTCCTTGATGTCCTGCGGCAGACCGTCGTAGTTCAGCAGTGCTTTAGGGTGCACGCCGATCATGCGGTTGATGATGAACTCCAGACGGGCCAGGCCCACACCAGCGTTCGGCAGTTGCGCGAAGTCGAAGGCGCGGTCCGGGTTGCCGACGTTCATCATGATCTTGAACGGCAGCTCCGGCATGGCGTCCACGGAGTTCTTCTTGATGTCGAAGCCCAGTTCGCCTTCGAAGATGAAACCGGTGTCGCCTTCAGCGCAGGAAACGGTCACGCCTTGGCCGTCTTTCAACAGCTGGGTGGCGTTGCCGCAACCTACCACCGCTGGAATACCCAGCTCACGGGCGATGATCGCCGCGTGGCAAGTACGGCCGCCACGGTTGGTGACGATGGCGCTGGCGCGCTTCATGACCGGTTCCCAGTCCGGGTCGGTCATGTCGGAAACCAGTACGTCGCCTGGCTGGACCTTGTCCATCTCGGACACGTCCTTGATGATGCGGACCTTGCCGGCACCGATGCGCTGGCCAATGGCGCGGCCTTCCACCAGCACAGTGCCGGTCTCTTTCAGCAGGTAACGTTCCATGACGTTGGCCTGGGTGCGGCTCTTCACGGTTTCCGGACGGGCCTGCACGATGTACAGCTTGCCGTCGTCACCGTCCTTGGCCCACTCGATGTCCATCGGGCACTTGTAGTGCTTCTCGATGATCATCGCCTGCTTGGCCAGCTCGCTGACTTCGGCGTCGGTCAGGCAGAAACGCGCGCGTTCAGCCTTGTCGACATCGACGGTCTTGACCGAACGACCGGCCTTGGCCTCGTCGCCGTAGATCATCTTGATGGCCTTGCTGCCCAGGTTGCGGCGCAAGATGGCCGGACGACCAGCCGCCAGCGTGCCCTTGTGGACATAGAACTCATCCGGGTTCACCGCGCCTTGTACGACGGTTTCACCCAGGCCGTAGGCGCCGGTGATGAACACCACGTCACGGAAGCCCGATTCGGTATCGAGGGTGAACATCACGCCGGCGGTGCCGGTTTCGGAACGGACCATGCGCTGCACGCCAGCAGACAGGGCAACCAGCTTGTGGTCGAAGCCCTGGTGCACGCGATAGGAAATGGCGCGGTCGTTGAACAGCGAGGCGAACACCTCTTTGGCGGCGCGAATGACGTTTTCCACACCACGGATGTTCAGGAAGGTTTCCTGCTGGCCGGCGAAGGAAGCGTCCGGCAGGTCTTCGGCGGTGGCGGAAGAACGCACGGCCACGGCCATGTCAGGGTTGCCGGCCGACAGCGTGGCGAACGCGGTGCGGATCTCGGCGTTGAGCTTCTCGGGGAATTCAGCTTCCATGATCCATTGACGGATCTGGGCGCCGGTGCGGGCCAGGGCGTTGACATCGTCGACATCAAGGGCATCAAGGGCGGCGTGGATCTGATCGTTCAGGCCGCTCAGTTCCAGAAAATCACGATAAGCCTGAGCTGTCGTGGCGAATCCACCGGGCACCGATACACCGGCACCTGCAAGGTTACTGATCATCTCGCCCAGGGATGCGTTCTTGCCCCCCACATGCTCTACATCATGGACGCCGAGCTTATCGAGGGAAACTACGTACTCTACCAAGGTGATCTCTCCACTAACTGTGTTGGAAAAGCTCAGAAACCGGCTGCTTAAGTGAGCATTTGCCGGCTATATGGCCTGGACCTGGAAAATAAGTGAGAATGCGGGCCAATGGCGGCCGGCAAATCGCGCCTATCATATCCAAGATTCGTCACTAGCTTAAGGCCCAAGGTGCAAATGAAACGATCTGCTTTCTTTATCTCCGATGGTACCGGCATTACCGCCGAAACCCTCGGCCAAAGCCTTCTGGCGCAGTTCGAAAACATTACCTTCAGCAAAGTCACGCGGCCGTACATCGACAACGTGGACAAAGCGCGGGCCATGGTACAACAAATCAACAAAGCCGCCGAAACCGACGGCTTCCGTCCGATTATCTTCGACACCATCGTCAATCAGGACATTCGTGAGATTCTCGCAACCTCGAATGGTTTCATGATCGACATTTTCTCGACGTTCCTGGCACCGCTTGAACAGGAACTGACCGAGCATTCTTCCTACACCGTCGGCAAGTCCCACTCCATCGGCTCCAACACCAATTACATGGAGCGCATCGAAGCGGTGAACTTCGCCCTCGACAACGACGACGGCGCCCGCACGCACTATTACGACAAGGCCGACCTGATACTAGTGGGCGTGTCGCGATGTGGTAAGACGCCGACGTGCCTGTACATGGCCATGCAATTCGGTATCCGCGCAGCCAACTACCCGCTGACCGAAGACGACATGGAACGCCTGCAACTGCCAAACGCCCTGCGCGCCCACCAGCACAAGCTGTTCGGCCTGACCATCGACCCGGACCGCCTCACCGCGATCCGCAACGAGCGCAAGCCCAACAGCCGCTATTCGAGCTACGCCCAGTGCGAGTTCGAAGTGCGCGAGGTCGAGAACCTGTTCCGCCGCGCAAACATCCCGCACATCAACTCCACGCATTTTTCCGTGGAAGAAATCTCCGCGAAGATTCTCGTGGAGAAAGGTGTGGAGCGGCGGTTCAAGTAACCCTCTATCGCCTGTTCTGGCCTCATCGTCGGAACGCCGCCCGGAGCAAGCTCGCTCCCACAGGTTTTGCTGGTGTTCGCAAATTTTGCATTCACAACAGAAACCTGTGGGAGCGGGCTTGCCCACGATGAACGATGACGCGGTCTAACTAAATAACAAACAAATCCACAAACCGGTTCACTGGTGTCGCCTCAAGCTTCTGCTGATCCTTGCACAGCGCGAAAATCTCTTCGCTACGCTGACCGGTGAATCGTGTCAGCAAGTTCGCCCTGAATTTCTCCTCCAGCAACGGAATACCTTCAGCCCGACGCCGACGATGCCCAATCGGGTATTCCACGACGACGTTTTCCGTGCTCGAACCGTCCTTGAAAAACACCTGCAGCGCATTGGCAATCGAGCGCTTGTCGGCCTCCAGATATTCCCGGGTGTAACGTGGTTCCTCGACGATAACCATCTTGTCACGCAGCACATCGATGATCGGATGCGCCGTGTGGAAATCGTCCTCGTAGTGCTCCGCCACAAGATTGCCGAAGGCCAGCGGCACGGCGGTCATGTACTGGATGCAATGGTCGCGGTCGGCGGCGTTGGCCAGCGGCCCGACCTTGGAAATGATGCGGATCGCCGACTCGTGGGTGGTGATGACGATTCGGTCGATTTCATGCAGACGATTGCGCACTTGCGGATGCAAGGTCACCGCCGCTTCGCAGGCCGTTTGCGCATGGAACTCGGCCGGAAAACTGATCTTGAACAGCACGTTTTCCATCACATAACTGCCAAACGGTCGAGAAAAACTGAATGCACGTTTGTCTTCAGGCTTGAGCGCCAGGTCATTGTTGGTGTGGCTGAACAATACGTCGTAAAAGCCCCACTGCCTGGCACTCAACACGCCGGGAATACCCATCTCGCCACGCATCGCAATATCCGCCAGGCGCACGCCACGACTGGACGCATCACCCGCCGCCCAGGACTTGCGCGAGCCGGCATTCGGCGCATGCCGATACGTGCGCAAGGCCTGACCATCAGCGAACGCGTGGGACAACGCCGACAACATCTGCTCGCGATTGGCGCCCATCAGCTTGGCGGTGACCGCGGTTGAGGCGACTTTGACCAGAATCACGTGATCGAGGCCGACACGGTTGAACGAGTTTTCCAGGGCGATCACGCCCTGGATCTCGTGGGCCATGATCATTGCCTCGAGCACCGTGCGAACGGTCAGCGGCGCATCGCCATTGCCCTGGCGTTTTTGCGACAGGTGATCGGCCACCGCGAGAATGCCGCCAAGGTTGTCCGACGGATGCCCCCACTCGGCGGCGAGCCAGGTGTCGTTGTAGTCGAGCCAGCGCACGATGCAGCCGATGTCCCACGCCGCCTTGACCGGATCCAGCCGAAAAGACGTACCGGGAACCCGGGCGCCGAACGGCACCACGGTGCCTTCGACCACGGGCCCCAGGTGCTTGGTGCATTCGGGGAAACGCAGGGCCAGCAAGCCGCAACCCAAGGTATCGATCAGGCAGTTGCGCGCGGTATCCAGCGCCTCTTCGGACTCGATCTTGAAGTTGAGAACGTAATCGGCAATGTCCTGCAGGACCTTGTCGTAGTCCGGACGGTTGTTCAGGTCGACGTTGGCACTCATGTTCGATTCACTCTATGAAGTGGGTCGTTGATGGGACCTCGGTTCAGGGCAATGTAGGGGTTCGGTGCCGGATTAGAACGAGTCGCCTGGCACGCGAACGAAACCTTCCATCAACACCCGCGCACTGCGACTCATGATCGCCTTGTTCACGGTCCATTCGCCGTTGATCTGGCTGGCCTCGGCGCCGACGCGCAGGGTGCCGGACGGATGACCGAAGCGCACCGCGTTGCGTTCGATACCGCCCGCCGCGAGGTTCACCAAAGTGCCGGAAATCGCTGCGGCCGTACCGATCGCCACTGCCGCCGTGCCCATCATCGCGTGGTGCAATTTGCCCATGGACAGTGCACGCACCAGCAGGTCGACATCGCCTGCGGCAATCGCCTTGCCGCTGGACGCCACGTAGTCCGCCGGCTTGGCGACGAAAGCAACTTTCGGAGTGTGTTGGCGCTTGGCCGCTTCGTCGACGTTGGAAATCAGGCCCATGCGCAATGCGCCGTAAGCGCGGATGGTTTCGAACATCAGCAAGGCTTTCGGGTCGCCGTTGATCGCGCCCTGCAACTCGGTGCCCTTGTAGCCGATGTCTTCGGCATTGACGAAAATCGTCGGGATGCCGGCGTTGATCATGGTCGCCTTGAAGGTACCGACGCCGGGCACTTCCAGGTCATCCACCAGGTTGCCGGTAGGGAACATCGAACCGCCGCCACCCTCTTCGTCCGCCGCCGGATCGAGGAACTCGATCTGCACTTCGGCCGCCGGGAAGGTCACGCCGTCGAGTTCGAAATCACCGGTTTCCTGCACTTCACCATTGGTGATCGGCACATGGGCGATGATGGTCTTGCCAATGTTGGCCTGCCACACGCGAACCACCACCACGCCGTTGTGCGGGATGCGGCTGGCGTCCACCAGACCATTGCTGACGGCGAACGAACCGACCGCCGCCGACAGGTTGCCGCAGTTGCCGCTCCAGTCCACGAACGGCTTGTCGATCGACACCTGACCGAACAGGTAGTCGACATCGTGATCGGCCTTGATGCTTTTCGACAGGATCACGGTTTTGCTGGTGCTGGAGGTCGCGCCGCCCATGCCGTCGATTTGTTTATCGTACGGATCCGGGCTGCCGATCACGCGCAGCAGCAAAGCGTCGCGGGCCGGGCCTGGGACCTGTGCCGCTTCAGGCAAATCCTTCAGGCTGAAAAACACGCCTTTGCTGGTGCCGCCGCGCATGTAGGTGGCGGGAATCTTGATCTGCGGTGCGTGAGCCATGGTGCTCCTTACTCCTTGAAATGAGACACGGGACCCAAGGTCCCGTGTCCGTACAGCCTGTGTTAAACGGCAACCGCCGACTCTTCGAGGAAGTCCTGGGCGAAGCGTTGCAGCACGCCACCGGCCTCGTAGATCGACACTTCTTCGGCGGTGTCGAGGCGGCAGGTCACCGGCACATCGACGCGCTCGCCATTCTTGCGATGGATCACCAGTGTCAGCTCGGCACGCGGGGTGCGGTCGCCAATCACGTCGTAGGTTTCGCTGCCGTCGATGGCCAGGGTATGGCGGTTGGTGCCCGCTTTGAATTCCAGTGGCAACACGCCCATGCCCACCAGATTGGTGCGGTGAATACGCTCGAAACCTTCGGCGGCAATCGCTTCCACACCCGCCAGGCGCACGCCCTTCGCTGCCCAGTCGCGGGACGAACCCTGACCGTAGTCGGCACCGGCGATGATGATCAGCGGCTGTTTGCGATCCATGTAGGTCTCGATGGCTTCCCACATGCGCATCACTTTGCCTTCCGGCTCGACACGGGCCAGCGAACCCTGCTTGACCTTGCCGTTTTCCTGAACCATTTCGTTGAACAGTTTCGGGTTGGCGAAGGTCGCGCGCTGCGCGGTCAGGTGGTCACCACGGTGAGTCGCGTAAGAGTTGAAGTCCTCTTCCGGCAGGCCCATTTTCGCCAGGTATTCGCCAGCGGCGCTGTCGAGCATGATGGCGTTGGACGGCGACAGGTGATCGGTGGTGATGTTGTCCGGCAGCACTGCCAGCGGGCGCATGCCCTTGAGTGGACGGGCGCCGGCCAACGCACCTTCCCAGTACGGCGGACGGCGGATGTAGGTGCTCATCTCGCGCCACTCGTACAGCGGCGCGACTTTCGGACCGGTGTCTTCGTGGATGGCGAACATCGGGATGTAGACCTGACGGAACTGCTCAGGCTTGACCGACGCCTTGACCACTGCGTCGATTTCTTCGTCGCTCGGCCAGATGTCTTTAAGGCGGATTTCCTTGCCATCCACCACGCCCAGCACATCTTTTTCGATGTCGAAACGGATGGTGCCGGCAATGGCGTAAGCAACGACCAATGGCGGCGACGCGAGGAACGCCTGCTTGGCGTACGGGTGAATCCGGCCGTCGAAGTTGCGGTTACCGGACAACACGGCAGTGGCGTACAGGTCGCGGTCGATGATCTCTTGCTGGATCACCGGGTCCAGTGCGCCGGACATGCCGTTGCAGGTGGTGCAGGCGAAGGCCACGACGCCGAAACCGAGCTTGTCCAGCTCATCGGTCAAGCCGGCTTCGTCGAGGTATAGCGCGACAGTTTTCGAACCCGGCGCCAGGGAGGACTTGACCCATGGCTTGCGGGTCAGGCCAAGCTTGTTGGCGTTGCGCGCCAGCAGGCCGGCGGCGATCACGTTGCGCGGGTTGCTGGTGTTGGTGCAGCTGGTGATGGCGGCGATGATCACCGCGCCGTCCGGCATTTGACCCGGCACATCGTCCCATTGACCGGAGATGCCTTTGGCTGCCAGATCCGAAACCGCGACTCGGGCGTGCGGGTTGCTCGGGCCAGCCATGTTGCGCACCACCGAGGACAGGTCGAAGGTCAGACCACGCTCGTATTGCGCGCCCTTCAGGCTGTCAGCCCACAGGCCGGTCTGCTTGGCGTAGTTCTCGACCAACTGCACCTGCTCGTCTTCACGGCCGGTGAGCTTGAGGTAGTCGATGGTCTGCTGGTCGATGTAGAACATCGCCGCGGTGGCGCCGTATTCCGGAGCCATGTTGGAGATGGTCGCGCGGTCGCCGAGGGTCAGCGCGGAGGCGCCTTCGCCGAAGAACTCCAGCCACGCGCCAACGACTTTCTGCTTGCGCAGGAACTCGGTCAGCGCCAGCACCATGTCGGTGGCGGTGATGCCCGGTTGCAGCTTGCCAGTCAGTTCGACGCCAACGCTTTCCGGCAGACGCATCCACGATGCGCGGCCGAGCATCACGCTTTCGGCTTCGAGACCACCGACACCGATGGCGATCACGCCCAACGCATCGACGTGCGGGGTGTGGCTGTCGGTGCCGACGCAGGTATCGGGGAAGGCCACGCCGTCACGCACCTGGATCACCGGAGACATTTTCTCCAGGTTGATCTGGTGCATGATGCCGTTGCCCGGCGGGATCACGTCGACGTTCTTGAACGCCTTCTTGGTCCAGTTGATGAAGTGGAAACGATCTTCGTTACGACGGTCTTCGATGGCGCGGTTCTTCTCGAACGCTTCGGGATCGAAGCCACCGCGCTCGACGGCCAGGGAGTGGTCGACGATCAGTTGGGTCGGCACTACCGGGTTGACTTGCGCCGGGTCACCGCCTTGCAGGGCGATGGCGTCACGCAGGCCGGCGAGGTCGACCAAAGCGGTCTGACCGAGAATGTCGTGGCACACCACGCGAGCCGGGAACCACGGGAAGTCGAGGTCGCGCTTGCGCTCGATGAATTGCTTCAGGGATTCGGTGAGCGTGGCCGGGTCGCAGCGACGCACAAGGTTTTCCGCCAGCACACGGGAGGTGTACGGCAGGGTGTCGTAGGCGCCAGGCTGGATCGCCTCGACTGCCGCGCGGACGTCGAAGTAATCCAGGTGGCTGCCGGGCAGCGATTTGCGGAATTCAGTGTTCATCGGTCAGGACTCGGTCACGGTAGTTACAAAAGGTGGGGCCTGGCACCAGACTTGAAGTTCACACCATCCACTGTGGGAGCGAGCTTGCTCGCGATAGCGATGTAACTGCCGACATTGATGTTGAATGTCAGCCCGTCATCGCGAGCAAGCTCGCTCCCACAGGGATCGGCGTTGATTTCAGATCCCGGTGCCGACCTCCACCATTCAGCGTTGTTCGATTGGTACGAACTTGCGCTGTTCAACGCCGGTGTACTCGGCGCTTGGACGGATGATGCGGTTGTTGGCACGTTGTTCGTACACGTGGGCGGCCCAGCCGGTCAGGCGCGAGCAGACGAAAATCGGTGTGAACAACTTGGTCGGGATGCCCATGAAGTGGTACGCCGAGGCATGGTAGAAGTCGGCGTTCGGGAACAGCTTCTTCTGCTCCCACATGGTCTTGTCGATGGCTTCGGACACCGGGAACAACACCTTGTCGCCCACTTCGTCAGCAAGCTTTTTCGACCAGCCCTTGATCACCTCGTTGCGCGGATCGTTGTCCTTATAGATCGCGTGGCCGAAGCCCATGATCTTGTCCTTGCGCTCGAGCATGCCGAGGGTGCCCTTGATCGCGTCTTCCGGCGACGAGAAACGCTCGATCATTTCCATCGCCGCTTCGTTGGCGCCGCCGTGCAGCGGGCCGCGCAGCGAGCCGATGGCCGCGGTGATGCACGAATACAGGTCGGACAGGGTCGACGCGCAAACACGTGCGGTGAAGGTCGACGCGTTGAATTCGTGCTCCGCGTAGAGGATCAGCGAAACGTTCATCACCTTGACGTGCAGCTCGCTCGGTTTCTTGCCGTGCAGCAGGTGCAGGAAGTGGCCGCCGATGGACGGCTCGTCGCTCACGCAATCGATGCGCTTGCCTTCGTGGCTGAAGTGATACCAATAAGTCATGATCGCCGGGAACGCGGCCAGCAGGCGGTCGGTCTTGTCGTGCTGCTCGGAGAAGTCGTTCTCCGGTTCCAGGTTGCCCAGGAACGAGCAACCACTGCGCATAACGTCCATCGGGTGGGCGTCGGCGGGGATGCGTTCCAGCACTTCTTTCAGCGCTTGCGGCAGGTCACGCAGCTTGCCCAGCTTGGCGATGTAGGCGTTCAGTTGTGCTTTGCTCGGCAGTTCACCGTACAGCAGCAGGTAGGCGACTTCTTCAAACTGCGCGTCTGCCGCCAGTTCACGAACGTCGTAACCGCGATAAGTCAGACCGGCACCCGACTGGCCCACGGTGGACAGTGCGGTTTGCCCGGCTACCTGGCCACGGAGCCCGGCGCCACTGAGTACTTTTGCTTCGGCCATTTCTGCCTCCAATTTCTTGAATTTATTAGGGAGTTATTCGACTTACTTTTTCGCGGCGAACAACGCATCGAGCTTCTGCTCGAAGGTGTGGTAGTCGATGCGATCGTAAAGCTCCATGCGGGTCTGCATGGTGTCGATGACGTTCTGTTGCGTGCCATCGCGACGGATCGCGGTGTAGACGTTTTCTGCAGCCTTGTTCATGGCGCGGAACGCCGACAGCGGGTACAGCACCAGCGATACGTCGGCAGCGGCCAGTTGCTCGGTGGTGTACAGCGGTGTCGCGCCGAATTCGGTGATGTTGGCCAGGATCGGCGCTTTCACGCGGTTGGCGAACAGCTTGTACATGTCCAGCTCGGTGATGGCTTCCGGGAACACCATGTCGGCACCGGCCTCGATGCACGCGGCGGCGCGATCCAGGGCAGACTCCAGGCCTTCCACCGCCAGGGCGTCGGTACGGGCCATGATCACGAAGCTGTCATCGGTACGCGCATCGACGGCGGCCTTGATGCGGTCGACCATTTCCTGCTGGGTCACAATCTCTTTATTAGGACGGTGACCGCAGCGCTTGGCGCCGACCTGGTCTTCGATGTGAATTGCCGCGGCGCCAAACTTGATCATCGACTTGACGGTGCGAGCGACGTTGAACGCCGAGGAACCGAAACCGGTGTCCACGTCCACCAGCAATGGCAGGTCGCAAACATCGGTGATACGGCGCACGTCGGTCAGCACGTCATCCAGGCCGGTGATGCCCAGGTCAGGCACGCCGAGGGAGCCGGCAGCCACCCCGCCACCCGACAGGTAGATCGCCTTGAAACCGGCGCGCTTGGCCAGCAACGCGTGGTTGGCATTGATCGCGCCGACCACTTGCAGTGGGTGTTCGCTGGCGACCGCATCGCGGAAACGCTGGCCTGGTGTGCTCTTGTTCAAACTCATGACTCACCTCGTTTGGCTGTCGGGTTAACGCCGTCCTGGTAGTGACGGGCGATATTGCGTTTGGAGGCGCCGATGTGACGGCGCATCAACAACTCGGCCAGTTCACCGTCACGGTCGGCGATGGCATCGAGAATGCGGTGGTGCTCGGCGAACGCCTGGTGCGGGCGATTGGGCGTGGTCGAAAACTGGATGCGGTACATGCGCACCAGTTGATAGAGCTCGCCGCAGAGCATTTGGGTCAACGTGCGGTTGCCGCTGCCCTGGATGATTCGGTAATGGAAGTCGAAATCGCCTTCCTGCTGGTAGTAGCCTCTCCCGGCCTGAAACGCCTCATCGCGCTCATGGGTTTCCAGGACCCGACGCAGCTCGTCGATTTCTTCGAGGCTCATGCGCTCGGCGGCCAGGCGACAGGCCATGCCTTCCAGGGATTCGCGGATTTCGTATAGCTCAATCAGTTCGGCGTGGTTGAGCGACACCACCCGTGCGCCGACATGCGGCACGCGAACCAGCAGGCGCTGGCCTTCCAGACGGTGGATGGCCTCGCGCAACGGGCCACGGCTGATGCCGTAGGTACGCGCCAGTTCCGGCTCGGAAATTTTGCTTCCCGGCGCGATCTCGCCTTTGACGATAGCCGCCTGAATGCGTCGGAAGACGTTCTCGGACAGGGTCTCCGTATCGTCTTGCGCTAAAACCGGGGGATCGAGTTGATCCAGCATATTGTCGACACCTTGTGAGCCAATGCCGCAAAAACTAACGAATACAGGCGACACAGTCAAAGGTTAAATCGATATTGTCGACAATCTTCTGATAACCGGCTGCACCATAACGAAGCAACCCATCTATTTATAGCCACCGGCCAGCGCTGGCGCCATCAAACCACCGTGCTAGAATGCCGCCCGCATTTGTTTGTCACATCTGCACTGCCTGTCATAAAACCCTGCCAGGCATACGAGGGAGCTTGCGCAGCGATGCCAGGGCCTTGAATCAAGTCGGACCGCTGCGCACCAGGATTTATGAGACTCAAGCCCTTCCCTGCCTTCCTTTATTTCCTTTGCCTGCCCGGCTTCGCAATGGCCGGGGAAAAGACCGTGTATGGCCTGAATGAGTACGCATCGCTCAATGGTATTGATCTGGAAGTGGCGGCCAAACTCGACACCGGGGCGAAAACCGCTTCCCTGAGTGCACGGGATATCAAGCGTTTCAAACGCAACGGCGAGTCGTGGGTGCGTTTTTATCTGGCCATCGACGCCGCCCATTCGCACCCGATCGAACGCCCGCTGGCCCGCGTCAGCAAAATCAAGCGCCGGGCCGGCGACTACGACCCGGAGGAAGGCAAAAAGTACACCGCCCGTCCGGTGATCGAGCTGGACATCTGCATGGGCTCGGCCCTGCGCAGCATCGAAGTGAACCTGACCGACCGCAGTGCTTTCCAATATCCGCTACTGATTGGCTCCGAAGCGCTCAAACGCTTCGATGCACTGGTTGACCCCAGCCTTAAATATGCTGCCGGCAAACCCGCCTGCACCACCGACGCTCATACCGCCGAGTAATTTAAATGCGCTCTCTTACCCTTCATCTGAAACTGCTGATCGCCATCCTGGTGGTGCTGGGCATTTCAGTTACGGCCTATCAGATCTTCGTGCTGGGCATCCCGGTGACCGAAGACGCCACTGACGACCTGTGGAACATCGACGCCAAGGTCGAGTTCGTCGCCAGCGCCAAGGATCCGGTCAAGATCCAGATGTTCGTTCCTCCGCTGAGCCGCGACTTCGTCAGCCTCAACGAGAGCTTCATCTCCAATAACTACGGCGTGGCCGTGAACCGGGTCGATGGCAACCGCAAGGTCACCTGGTCGGCACGCCGGGCCAAAGGCAATCAGACGCTGTATTACCGCCTGGTGCTGACCAAGCGTTATTCCGGTGAGAAAGCCAAGATCAAAGGCCCAACCTTTCGCGACAGCATGACCATCGAAGGCCCGGAAAAAATCGCCGCCGAAGCCCTGCTCGCACCGATTCGCCAGCACTCGGCCGACGTCGAAACCTTCGTCGGCGAATCCATCAAGCGGGTCAACAACCTCAACGACGACAACGTGAAGCTGTTGCTGGCCGGTGATCCGTCCACCGCGCACAAGGCAAAAATCGTCGAGTTGCTGCTGTCCATCGCCCACGTGCCGATCGAGAAGGTCCACACCATCCGTCTGGTGGCCGACCAGCCGCAAATACCGGAACTGTGGCTGCGCAGTTTCAATGGCACCGACTGGCTGTACTTCAACCCGGAAACCGGTGAACAGGGCCTGCCGACCGATCGCCTGCTGTGGTGGACCGGTGACGAAAACCTGATCACCGTCGACGGCGGCAAGAAAGCCAACGTGACCTTCAGCCTGAACAACAGCGAAATGAACGCCATTCGCCTGGCCAAGCTGACCGACGAAAACACCGACGCCAACTTCCTCGAGTACTCGCTGTACGGCCTGCCGCTGCAAACCCAGCAGACCTTCATGATCATGGTGATGATCCCGATCGGCGTACTGGTGATCCTGATCCTGCGCAACCTGATCGGCATCCAGACCCTGGGCACCTTCACCCCGGTGCTGATCGCCCTGGCCTTCCGCGAAACCCAGCTCGGCTTCGGCATCGCGCTGTTTACCATCATCACGGCGCTGGGCCTGTCGCTACGCTCCTACCTCGAACACCTGAAGCTGCAAATGCTGCCGAGGCTGTCGGTGGTGCTGACCTTTGTGGTGGTGTTGATTGCGGCGATCAGCCTGTTCAGCCATAAACTCGGCCTGGAGCGCGGCTTGTCGGTGGCGCTGTTCCCGATGGTGATCCTGACCATGACCATCGAACGCCTGTCGATTACCTGGGAAGAACGCGGCGGTGGCCATGCCATGAAAGTGGCGATCGGCACGCTGTTCGCCGCGTCCCTGGCGCACCTGATCATGACCGTGCCGGAACTGGTGTACTTCGTGTTCACCTTCCCGGCGATCCTGCTGATCCTGGTGGCCTTCATGCTGGCCATGGGTCGTTATCGCGGTTATCGCCTGACCGAACTGGTGCGTTTCAAGGCCTTCCTGAAAAAGGCTGACGCCTGATGTTCGGCCTCTGGAAGACCTGGAAGGCCCTGGAAGCCCGGGGCATCATGGGGATCAATCGGCGCAACGCAGACTACGTGCTCAAGTACAACAAGCGCAGTCTGTACCCGATCGTCGATGACAAGATCATCACCAAGGAACGCGCCATCGCCGCCGGCATCCATGTGCCCGAGTTGTATGGCGTGATCTCCACCGAGAAGGAAATCGACAATCTCGAAGAGATCATCGGCGGGCGCAGCGACTTCGTGATCAAACCGGCCCAAGGCGCCGGTGGCGACGGCATCCTGGTCATCGCCGACCGCTTTGAAGGCCGATATCGCTCGGTGTCCGGCCGGATCATCAGCCATGAAGAAATCGAGCATCAGATTTCCAGCATCCTGACCGGCCTGTACTCCCTGGGCGGGCACCGCGACCGGGCGCTGATCGAATACCGCGTGATTCCGGACCAGATCTTCAAGAGCATCAGCTATGAAGGCGTGCCGGACATTCGCATCATTGTTTTGATGGGCTACCCGGTGATGGCCATGTTGCGCCTGCCGACGCGTCAGTCCAACGGCAAGGCCAACCTGCACCAGGGCGCCATCGGTGTCGGCGTGGACCTGGCCACCGGCCTGACCCTGCGCGGCACCTGGCTGAACAACATCATCAACAAACACCCGGACACCACGAATGCAGTGGATGGCGTGCAACTGCCCTACTGGGACGGTTTCATGAAACTCGCCGCTGGCTGTTATGAGCTGTGCGGGCTGGGCTACATCGGTGTCGACATGGTCCTGGACCAGGAAAAAGGCCCGCTGATTCTGGAGCTCAACGCCCGGCCGGGGCTGAATATCCAGATTGCCAATGACTGCGGGCTGACGTTGCGTACTCATGCGGTGGCACCACAGGAGTGTGCGGCCACATGCTTCTTTCCGACATCCCTCTAGGACCAAATCCTACAGAGGTCTACAATCGCCACCCCGCCTCGACGGCTGATCTCCCCCGCCCATGCTGACCTGTTCCGTACACCCGCTGCCCTATCGCGCCAACCCCGCCCAATACTTCGCGGCGATTCGCCATGCCCCCGGTGCCGTGCTGCTCGACAGTGGCCGCCCCAGCGCCGACCGCGGTCGCTATGACCTGCTCAGCGCCTGGCCACTGGAACAACTGACGGTATCGCCCGATGAAAGTGGCGACGCGTTCCTGCAACGCCTGCGCGACAACCTGACACGCCTGGGCGATGCCATTCTGCCAGCACCTTATGAGTTGCCGTTTGCCGGTGGATTGATCGGCTACCTGAGTTACGACTTCGGCCGGCATCTGGAGCGCCTGCCGAGCCAGGCCCGTGACGACCTGCAACTGCCTGACGCGCGTTTCGGTTTGTACAGCTGGGCATTGGTCAGCGATCACCTTTCGCTGACCAGCCAGTTGGTGTTCCACCCGACACTGCCCGTCAGCGAGCGCCAGCGCCTGATCGATCTGTTCAGCCAGCCCGCACCGGAAGTGGTCGTTCCATTCAAACTGCTCACCCCGATGACTGCCGACTTGAGCGCTGACCAGTATCAACAGGCCATCGAGCGCATCCAGCAATACATTCAGGCCGGCGACTGTTATCAGGTCAACTTCGCCCAGCGTTTTCGTGCGCCCTGCCAGGGTGATCCCTGGACCGCTTACTGCGCACTGCGCGCAGCGTGCCCGACGCCTTTTTCCGGTTTCCAGAGCTTGCCTGACGGCGATGCCGTACTCAGCCTGTCGCCGGAACGCTTCGTCAAAGTCAGCCAGCGCCATGTGGAAACCCGCCCGATCAAGGGCACTCGACCTCGGGGCCTGACGCCTGAGCAAGACGCCGCGAACGCCGCCGAACTGCTGGCCAGCCCCAAGGACCGCGCGGAAAACCTGATGATCGTCGACCTGCTGCGCAATGACCTCGGTCGTACCTGCCGCACAGGTTCAGTACGGGTGCCGGAATTGTTCAGCCTGGAAAGCTATCCGAACGTGCACCACCTGGTGAGCAGCGTCACCGGTGAACTGGCGGATGAGCGCGATGCCCTGGACCTGATCGCCGGCAGCTTCCCGGGAGGCTCGATTACCGGCGCGCCAAAGATTCGCGCCATGCAGATCATCGACGAGCTGGAACCGACCCGGCGCGGACTGTATTGCGGTTCATTGCTCTACCTGGACGTGCGCGGCGAGATGGACAGTTCCATCGCCATCCGCAGTTTGCTGGTCAAGGACGGACAGGTGTGTTGCTGGGGTGGTGGCGGGATTGTCGCGGATTCCGAGTGGCAGGCCGAATATCAGGAGTCGATCACCAAGGTGAAGGTGCTGCTCGAAACCCTGCAAAACCTCTGAAACCCTCCGCAGTAGGAGCTGTCGAGTGAAACGAGGCTGCGATCTTTTGATCTTGTTTTTTAAGATCAAGATCAAAAGATCGCAGCCTGCGGCAGCTCCTACAGAGATCGGGTTTACAGGCTCAAAGTGCGGTTCGAAGCCTTGATGAACTCCTGCTTCAACGCCTCAAACGTGTGCACCGCCGGGAACTGCGGGAACTGCGCAATCACGTTATCCGGCGCATGGAACAGAATCCCGGCATCGGCCTCGCCCAGCATCGTGGTGTCGTTGTAGGAATCCCCCGCCGCGATCACCCGGTAGTAGAGGCTCTTGAAGGCCAGGACCGACTGACGCTTGGGATCTTTCTGACGCAGTTGATAGTCAATGACTCGCCCGCTGTCGTCAGTAATCAGACGGTGGCAGAGCAAGGTCGGGAAGCCCAGTTGGCGCATCAATGGCTGGGAGAACTCATAGAAGGTGTCCGACAGGATCACCACCTGGAAGCGCTCGCGCAGCCAGTCGACGAACTCGATGGCGCCGTCCAGCGGCTTGAGCGTGGCGATCACTTCCTGAATGTCGGAGAGCTTCAGGCCGTGCTCGTCGAGAATCCGCAGGCGCTGCTTCATCAGCACGTCATAGTCGGGAATGTCCCGGGTAGTGGCCCTGAGGGATTCGATCCCGGTTTTTTCGGCGAAGGCGATCCAGATTTCCGGGACCAGCACACCTTCAAGATCCAGACAGGCAATTTCCACAAGACACTCCCATTTGTATTGATTATTGAGTCGAGCGAGCAAAAAGACTGCCGAACTCTAGCGACTCGGGCCGGCCTGCGCAACGCAGAGGATGCCCCGGCCCGTGCAGCTTTTTGTTACCATCGACCCATATAGAGCGCCCAGCGCCACCGACCTGTAGGAAGCCGCCCTGATGAGCCCAACGTTCGACGTCGTGGAACTCGCCACGACCTATGCCAACAAATCCGCCCAGGACATCCTGAAGCTCGCGTTTGCCGAGTTCGGCGATGACCTGTGGATATCTTTCAGCGGTGCCGAGGACGTGGTGCTGGTGGACATGGCCTGGAAGCTGAACAAGAACGTCAAAGTGTTCAGCCTCGACACCGGCCGCCTGCACCCCGAGACCTACCGCTTCATCGATCAGGTGCGCGAGCACTACAAGATCGACATCGAACTGGTGTCGCCGGACCACACGAAACTCGAACCCTTCGTGAAGGAAAAAGGCCTGTTCAGCTTCTACAAGGACGGCCATGGCGAATGCTGCGGCATCCGCAAGATCGAACCGCTGCGCCGCAAGCTGTCCGGCGTGAAAGCCTGGGCCACCGGCCAGCGTCGGGACCAGAGCCCCGGCACCCGCAGCGCCGTCGCGGTGATGGAAATCGACACCGCGTTCTCCACCCCGGAACGCACCCTGTACAAGTTCAACCCGCTGGCGCAAATGACCAGCGAAGAAATCTGGGGCTACATCCGCATGCTGGAACTGCCGTACAACAGCCTGCATGAGCGCGGTTTCATCAGCATCGGCTGCGAACCCTGCACCCGCCCGGTGCTGCCAAACCAGCATGAGCGTGAAGGCCGCTGGTGGTGGGAAGAAGCGACGCAGAAGGAATGCGGGTTGCATGCGGGGAATATCATCAGCAAGGGGTAGGAGCGAGCTTGCTCGCGATGGTCGTCAACGAAAACGCTGTAAACCTGATTCCCCCGCGACGCTCTCGAGTTTTTCGCGAGCAAGCTCGCTCCTACAGAGTCAATATGCCACAACCAAAATGTGTACACAGGAATGTCACCATCGGTGCCATTTATGTGTGCACTTTTCGTTTCTGCGCCCCCAAAAGTTACATTCCTCCGCCTGACTTGCGCCGCCACACCCTCCTGAATCCCCTTCTTGAAATAAATACCTGTTCAATCGGTCAATTTATATTGTCTATTTTTCAGTAACTTGGCGAAAAGCCATAACAAAACGAAATGAGCAGAGCATTTCATAGAACGCTCGACTGGCATGGATCTGGCTTAAGTGCATACATGTTTTGTATACAATCAAATCAAAACATACACACACTTTAGATCCGCAAGCCTGAAGCGCCCTATCCCGTACAGGCTGCAGATGCCCCGTAACCAATGATATTCGCCACCCGCGACGAAGATTTGTCGAGCCAATGCTCATGCACAGTCATCGCGGCGTCGAGCATCAGGAGCCTGCCGGAATGCGTACTAGTCTCTCCAATAACAACATCGCGCTGGATCTACCCTCCTCCCATTCCACTCACACGACCGACAATCAAGCACATCACTCCCCCGTCGTGCTCAGTCCCCGACTGCACAACAAGGATCTGGCGCCAACCAAGGCCGAAGGCCGGCGCTGGGGCCGCTACAGCATCTTTGCCCTGTGGACCAACGACGTGCACAACATCGCCAACTACTCGTTTGCCATCGGCCTGTATGCCCTGGGCCTGGGCGGCTGGCAGATCCTGTTGTCCCTGGGGATCGGTGCGGCGCTGGTGTATTGCTTCATGAACCTGTCCGGCTACATGGGACAAAAGACCGGGGTGCCGTTTCCGGTCATCAGCCGGATCAGTTTCGGCATTCATGGGGCGCAGATTCCTGCATTGATCCGTGCGGTGATCGCCATCGCCTGGTTCGGTATCCAGACGTATCTTGCGTCCGTGGTCTTTCGCGTGTTGTTGACGGCGGTCCATCCCGGGTTCGCCGACTACGACCACAACTCGATCCTCGGCCTGTCGACCCTGGGCTGGGTGTGTTTCGTCGCGATCTGGTTCGTGCAACTGGCGATCCTCGCCTACGGCATGGAGATGGTGCGGCGCTACGAGGCGTTTGCCGGCCCGGTGATTCTGCTGACCGTCGCCGCACTCGCCGCGTGGATGTACACCCAGGCCGATGCGACCATTGCCTGGTCGATCCGTGAGCCGCTGACTGGCGGTGAGATGTGGCGCAACATCTTTGCCGGCGGCGCGTTGTGGCTATCGATCTACGGCACGCTGATCCTCAACTTCTGCGATTTCGCCCGCTCTTCGCCGTGCCGTAAAACCATCAAGGTCGGAAATTTCTGKGGCTTGCCGGTGAACATTCTGGTGTTCGCCAGCATCACCGTCCTGCTGTGCGGCGCGCAATTTCAGATCAATGGCCGGATCATCGAAAGCCCGACCGAAATCATCGCCTCGATCCCCAACACCTTCTTCCTGGTACTCGGCTGCCTGGCGTTCCTGATCGTCACCGTGGCGGTGAACATCATGGCCAACTTCGTCGCCCCGGCGTTCGTACTCAGCAACCTGGCGCCCAAGTACCTGACCTTCCGCCGTGCCGGGCTGATCAGCGCGACCATCGCCGTGCTGATCCTGCCGTGGAACCTCTACAACAGTCCGTTGGTGATCGTGTATTTCCTGTCCGGCCTCGGTGCCCTGCTCGGCCCGTTGTACGGGGTGATCATGGTCGACTACTGGCTGGTACGAAAAGGCCAGGTCAACGTGCCGCAGCTGTACAGCGAAGACCCGAACGGCGCGTATTACTACAGCCACGGGGTCAATTTGCGCGCCGTGGCGGCGTTCATTCCCGCCGCCCTGATCGCCATCGTCCTGGCCCTGGTGCCAGGGTTCCACAGCGTATCGCCGTTCTCCTGGCTGATTGGTGCCGGCATCGCCGGGATGCTCTACCTGATCATTGCCAAGCGCCAACCGCACTATGCCGATGTCAGCGGTGAAGCCATCGCGGTCGACAACGTCAGCCACTGATCCTGTCGCGGCCCGGCGTTGTCGGGCCGCAGAACCATCTGCAATAAGGACTCCCCATGCGCATTCTCGTGGTCAACGTCAACACCACCGAATCCATCACCCAGGCCATCGCCCGCTCGGCGCAAGCCGTGGCATCGCCCGGCACGGAAATCGTCGGCCTCACCCCGCACTTTGGCGCCGACTCCATCGAGGGCAATTTCGAAAGTTACCTGGCGGCCATCGCGGTCATGGATCGGGTGATGTCCTACGACCAGCCTTTCGACGCCGTGATCCAGGCTGGCTACGGCGAACACGGCCGTGAAGGCTTGCAGGAACTGCTCAATGTACCGGTGGTGGACATCACCGATGCCGCCGCCAGCACAGCGATGTTTCTCGGTCACGCTTACTCCGTGGTCACCACCCTCGACCGCACCGTGCCGCTGATTGAAGATCGCCTCAAGCTCTCCGGCCTCTGGGACCGTTGCGCCTCAGTGCGGGCCAGCGGCTTGGCAGTGCTGGAACTGGAGCACGAGCCGCAGCGCGCACTGGAAGCCATCGTGCATCAGGCCGAACTGGCGGTGACTCAGGACAAGGCCGAAGTGATTTGCCTGGGCTGCGGCGGCATGGCCGGGCTGGACGAGCAGATTCGTCGACATACTGGCGTACCGGTGGTGGACGGCGTGACGGCGGCGGTGACCATTGCCGAGTCGCTGGTGCGACTGGGGTTGTCGACATCAAAGGTGCGGACGTATGCGATGCCGCGGCCGAAAAACATCATTGGCTGGCCGGCGCGGTTCGCCCGGTAGACCGCGGTGCCCCAATCGCGAGCTTGCCCGCGATGGCCGCGCCTCGGTCTTGAGGCTGACTCAAACAGCACTAAACCTCTGCCCCAACCCCCGCTCGGTAAACTGCTCAATGATGAAATCGACAAACGCCCGGGTCTTGCCGGGCAGCAGTTTGTGTTCGGCGTAATAGATGGAGGTGTAGCCGTCATCGATGTACCAGTCCGGTAGCACCCGCTGCAGCCTGCCCGACTCCAGATAGCCCGCGGCAAACGGCATGCTCACCAGCGCAATGCCCAGACCTTGCGCGGCCGTGGCGCAGGCGGCCTCGGAATCGCTCATGGTCATCCGCGCCTTGAGCGTCAACGGGCTGTGTTGCTGATTGCGATGGGTCAACTGCCAGGAGCGCACCCGACCGGTCTGCGGCGAGCGGATCAGAATTCCGTCATGGTGCTTGAGGTCATCCGGCTCGCTGATCGCCGCATGTGTCTCCAGGTAGTCCTGCGTAGCCACCAACACCCGATGCGCCGGGCTCAGCCGACGTGCCACCACACCCTGGGGCAATTCGAAGCCGCCGCCGATTGCCGCGTCGAAACCCTGCCCGATCAGATCGACCTGGCGGTTGTCGAAGTGCCAGTCCGGGTTGATCGCCGGGAATCGTCGCAGAAACTCGCCGAGCATCGGCACAATGTACAGGCAGCCGAATACCGTCCCCATGCTGACTTTCAGGGTGCCCGCCGGTTGCCCTCCGGCGCTGGCGAGATTGGCCACGGCATTCTGGATCGTGTGCAGGCTGCCGCTGACTTCGCCGAGAAACAACTGACCGGCTTCCGTCAGCGTCAGGCTGCGAGTGCTGCGCTGGAACAATCTGACGCCCAGGCGCGCCTCGAGCTTGGCAACGCTCTTGCCCACCGCCGCCGGCGTCAGGCTCAAGCGGCGCGCCGCTTCGGCAAAGCTGCCGACCTCGGCACTACGCACAAAGCATTCGATACTGCTGAAGGTTTCCATAGTCGCCACTATAAACTTTTGGTTTACACAGACTATCGTAATTATGGTCTACACAGCAGGTAATCCTGAATCGATACTAGGCTCCATCAACCGGGACATCTCGCCTCGGGATTTGGAGATCGACATGACTACTCAGAACCTCAGCGGCAAAGTGGCATTGATTCAAGGCGGTTCCCGCGGTATCGGCGCAGCCATCGTCAAGCGCCTGGCTGCTGAAGGCGCGACCGTTGCCTTCACTTATGTCAGCTCCACGGCCAAGGCCGAAGAACTGCAAGACAGCATTACCGCCAAGGGCGGCAAGGCCCTGGCCATCAAGGCCGACAGCGCCGACGCCGACGCCATCCGCGGCGCCGTGTCCGCCACGGTGGAAGCCTTCGGTCGCCTGGATATCCTGGTCAACAACGCTGGCGTACTGGCCGTCGCACCGCTGGCCGAGTTCAAACTCGAAGACTTCGACCAGACCCTGGCCATCAACGTGCGCAGCGTATTCATCGCCACCCAGGCCGCCGCCAAACACATGACCGAAGGCGGACGCATCATCAACATCGGCAGCACCAACGCCGACCGCATGCCCTTCGCCGGTGGCGGGCCATATGCCATGAGCAAGTCGGCACTGGTCGGCCTGACCAAAGGCCTGGCCCGTGATCTCGGTCCGCAAGGCATCACCATCAATAACGTGCAACCGGGCCCGGTCGACACCGACATGAACCCGGCACACGGTGACTTTGCGGAAAGCCTGATCCCGTTGATGGCCGTGGGCCGTTACGGCAAGGCCGAAGAAATCGCCAGCTTCGTTGCCTACCTCGTCAGCCCTGAAGCGGGCTACATCACGGGTGCCAGCCTGACCATCGACGGTGGCTTCGGCGCCTGATGCTTCTCGGTCCTGTGGGAGCGAGCAGGTTCGCTCCCACATTTTCAGCCGTCAGTTCCTCTCAAGCGCCGGTAACCCACAAGTGCCCGGCTCAAACGCTTTCAGCGTACGAAGAATGCCATCAGCGTGTGCGTACCTGGCGTCGGCCATTGCCGCATCCGGAATTGCAATCGCCGTCATCCCCGCCGCTTTCGCTGCGGTGACACCGAAGGGCGAATCCTCGAACACCAGGCAACTTTCGGGCGCAATGCCCAGACGCCGCGCCGCCGTCAGGAAAATATCCGGTGCCGGTTTGGCCGCGCCCACCTCGGGGTCATCGGCGGTGACGATGAAGTCGAACAAGGCGAACCAGTCGCGGTGCAATGTGGTTTTCTGGCCGAACGACTGGCTCGAAGAACTGGTTCCCACGGCAATGGGAATGTTGTTGGCCTTCAGATGCCGTACCAGTTCCTGTGCGCCGGGCATCGCTTGCGCTGTAGGAAAACGCTCGCGCATCAGCGGCTCGCGGATCACCAGGAACTCTTCGGCGGTAATCGGCAAGTCCAGCGCTTCAACCACATAGCGCGCCAGATCTCCCGCGCCCCGGCCAATGATGTTCTGTTTGATGCTCCAGTCGAACGTCCGGCCGTAACGCGCGGCAATGATGGACGTGACTTCGGTGTAGATGCCCTCTGTGTCCAGCAACAAGCCGTCCATATCGAAAATCACGGCCTTGATCGGGCCGAATGCTTTCAGTGGTGCATTCATCGCATCTGATCCGTTTTTCAGGGCATCCCGGGCAGCTCAGGTACGGCGGATGCCCGGGGGGGTTAAAGGATTCAGCAGCATAGCGAGAGCCACTGCCTTGGAGCAACGATGAAATCCCGATCCACGCCGAATGGCTCTCCGTGATTTAGCGAATCGCCCTACACCAAACGCCAACTCTCCCGACTTCTTTCCTTGCAGATTCCCCGCAGAGTTTCGCGCTCTACATTCCGCCAAGCGAAAGACTGCAGATGTTCGATCCCCAAAAGGTATTGGCCCTGAACAACTGCTCGGTGTCGATGGTTACCGGCGAAGAACTGCTGACCCTGACCGACGGCACCCTCGACGGGATCCTGCCGTTCGACTTTACCCGCCTCTATCGAACCAATGCCGTCGAACTCGACAGCGGCCTCGGTTTTGGCTGGAGCCATTCGCTGTCCCAGCACCTGGAACTTCACGGCGAGCATGTGCTGTGGACCGACCCGGAAAACCGCCGCACGCCGTTTCCACGGCCGACGGCGGCGCGTCCGGTGATCCACAACAGCCTGTCGCGGGCGGCGATTTACCTCGGCGAGGAGCCGGACGAACTGATCCTCGCCCTGGTGGGCGACCGCGCGCGGTTCTACCACTTTCATGACGGCCGGCTCAGCGCGATCAGCGACGCCTACGGCAACCGCCTGACGGTGCAGCGGGACCGCTTTGACCGGATCCAGCGCCTGGACAACGGCGCCGACCGCGCCTTGTTGCTGCGTTACGACCTCAAGCACCTGGTGGCCGTCGACTATCAGGTGTTTCAGCGCAGCGATCCCGAGGCGTACACCTGGCGCACCGAACAGACACTGGTCAGCTACCGCTACGACGCCCGCCAGCGTTTGATCGAGGCGACCAACGCCGCGGGTGAAAGCGAGTGCTATGACTACGACGAGCAGCACGTCATCCTGCAACGGCAACTGGCCGGCGGCGCGAGTTTCTTCTGGGAGTGGGAACGCTCCGGCAAGGCGGCCCGCTGCATCCATCACTGGGCTTCGTTTGCGCAGATGGAGGCGCATTACGTCTGGGACGATCAAGGCTGCGTGACGGTGAACAACGCCGACGGTAGCGAAGAGGCTTACGTTCATGACGACCGCGCACGGTTGGTGCGCCAGGTCGGGCGGGACGGCGGCAAGCAGCACAAGGCCTATAACGATCAGGGCCGTCTGATCGCCGAGCAGGACGCCCTCGGCGCCGTCATCGAACACCATTATGACGAAGTCGGCCGGCTGATCGCGCTGCTTGCGCCGGATGAGGCGCCCACGTCCTACGAGTATCGCCACGGTTTCCTGTACACCCGCACCCGCGGTCAGGCGAAGTGGACCTACCAGCGCAATGCCCAGGGCGACATCACTGCCATCACCAATCCCGACGGACAGATCACGCGCTATTTCTATGACACGCAGGGGCGCCTGCTGACGATCCGTTTCCCCGACCAGAGCGGTCACCGGTTTGTCTGGAACGCCTTGGGGCAATTGCTGGAAGAGACCCTGCCGGACGGTGCTCAGCGCACTTTTTCCTACGATGCGTTGGGGCGGCGGATTACCCGGCAGGACGAACACGGTACCGTCACCGGTTATGAGTGGGACGCCATGGATCGACTGACCCGGACCACGCTGCCCAACGGTGCCCGCCGTGCCTGTCGCTACAACGCCTACGGCCAGGTCACCGCCAACACCGACGAACTGGGACGGGTAACCCGTTACGAATACGCCGACGACCTGCACTTGGTCAGCCGTCGGATCAACCCCGACGGCAGCGCGCTGAAGTACCGCTACGACCATGGGCAATTGTTGCTCACCGAGATCGAAAACGAAGTCGGCGACACTTACCGGCTGGACTACACCCCGGGTGGATTGATCCGACAGGAAACCGGTTTCGATGGCCGTCGTACCGCCTACAGCTACGACCTCAATGGCCAGTTGCTGGAGAGAACCGAGTTTGGCGACGACGGTTCGCGGCTGGTTACCGGTTATCAACGTGACAGCGCTGGGCGGTTACTGGTCAAAACGTTGCCCGATGGGGTCAAGGTCGAATACCACTACGACAACTTCGGGCGACTGGTCAGCGTCGATGACGGCCAGGACCATCCGCTGGAGTTCGAATACGACCGCCAGGACCGGCTGATCACCGAGCATCAGGGCTGGGGCACCTTGAGCTACGGCTACGACGCCTGCGGTCGGCTCAAGCGCCTGCGACTGCCGGACGCCTGTGTCCTCGTCTACCACCACGCCAAGGGGGGCGCCCTCACTGCCATCGACCTCAACGGCACGCGCCTGACCAGCCATCGTTTTGTCAGCGGGCGCGAACAGCAACGCCAACAGGGCCTGCTGCTCAGCGATTACACCTACGACGAGCAAGGCCGTTTGCAAGCCCATGCCGTCAGCCAAAAGCAACGACCGCTGTACCGCCGCAAGTATGCCTACAGCATCAAGGGCAACCTCCTGCAGATTGCCGACAGCCGCCACGGTTCACGCCGCTACCAATACGATGCGCTCGACCGCCTGACCGGCGTACGTCACGCCCGCGACCAGTCCGCAGAGAACTTCACCCACGACCCGGCCGGTAACCTGCTGATCCACGACCGCCCCGGCCCGAGTGTGCTCCAGGGCAACCATCTGCACCGCCGTTACGACGGCCACTACGACTACGACGCCTTCGGCAACCTGATCCGCGAACGTCGCGGTACGCCGACCCAGGTCACTGAATACACCTACGACAGCCAGCACCGCCTGATCGGCGTCAGCACTCAGGACGGTAAAAGTGTCAGCTACCGCTACGACGCCTTCGGCCGGCGCATCGGCAAAACCGTCGACGGCCAGACCACGCAATTCTTCTGGCAAGGCAACCAGCTCATCGCCGAAAGCGGCCCCCGGCACTACCGCAGCTACGTCTACGAACCCGGCAGCTTCCGCCCGCTGGCGCTGCTCGACGGCAAAGGCCGGGCAAACGCCTGCCCGCTCTACTACCAACTCGACCACCTCGGCACCCCGCAGGAACTGACCAGCTACGGCGGCGCCATCGTCTGGTCGGCCAAATACACCGCCCACGGCAAACTCCGTGAACTGAGCCACGGCGACGGCGAACGACTCGAACAGCCGCTAAGGTTTCAGGGGCAATACTTCGACGCAGAGACTGGCCTGCACTACAACCGGTATCGCTACTATCATCCGGACATCGGTCGTTATCTGACGCCGAATCCGGTCAAGTTGGCCGGTGGGTTGAACCCGTATCGGTATTCCAGGAACCCGACGGAGTGGGTGGATCCGTTGGGGTTGAGCGGGAGCTGTCCACTGGCGAATAAGGCAGGGGGCTCGGCGCCAGATGGGGTAGGTGAGGCAAAGGTTGATGAGGGTGAGCCCAATGTGCCCTCTCCAAAACCTCCAAACCAATATTTACATCGCGCAGACTCAGGCCACGAAATATCGGGGACTGGGCGTTGGACGCGTTCGGTCAGCTAGACAACCGGTCAATTCGGCAACACGGCTCGATCAATCTTCGTCCTCTTCCTCATCGTCAAAATCAATATTCCCCACATCGCCCGCATCATCAGCGTCGTTAAGCGGCACCGTCGCATCATCCATCAGCGATCCCGGATCTTCATTGCCGGGATCGTTGATAGAGGGCAGTCCGCTCGGGCCCTTTTCTTCCTTGCCTTCGCTTTTCGCAGTCATGGGATGCCTCGCTCAACTAGTGATGCTTTTTGTGGTGCTTGTTCGAGTGTTTATAACCGTTACCGGAATGGGAATGACCGCTGTCACTCCCCAGATCATTGCCGACCGCACCGCCGGCTGCTCCGCCAAGACCGGCACCGATGGCCGATCCGGTCGAACCGCCGAGACTGTTGCCGACCACCGATCCACCCGCCGCGCCCAAACCACCGCCTACCGCCGCCTCGGTGCGACTGTGCTTGGGCGCGGCAATGGCACTACCGGCCGCTCCGCCGACACCCGCGCCAATCGCTGCCCCCGTGCTGCCACCCACCTGGCCACCAACCACATTGCCCAACACCCCACCAAGACCACCGCCCACGGCGGCATCTCCATTACCTCCAGCCAGCGCGATCTGTGAGACCAGCAATCCAAAAACAATCGCAGGCACCATCAATAGTCGAGCATTCAGGCTTCCGTTTTTTTTGCCGTTGGTTTTCGGGTTCATGGCACGCCTCGCATTCTTCCAGAGTATGGAAGATTTGAGCTGCTGCAGCGTGAAACGTTCATAAATGAAAAAGCCCGGCATCAAGCCGGGCTTTTTTCAAATCTGAATCAGGATCAGTGACGCTTGTGACCATTGGCCAGGTTGCTGCCTACGCCGCCGCCCAATGCGCCGCCCAGGCCTGCACCGATGGTGGCACCGGACTTGCCACCGAGGCTGTTACCGATCACCGAACCACCGGCCGCGCCGACACCGCCACCGATAGCAGCGCTGGTGCGATGACCTTTTTTGGCGGCAACTGCGCTGCCCGCCGCGCCAGCCACGCCCGCACCAATCGCTGCGCCAGTGCTGCCGCCCATTTTCTGGCCGACCACGTTACCCAACGCGCCGCCCAAGCCACCGCCCAGCGCGGCAGTGCCGTCACCAGCCATTGCACCTTGAGCAACCAGAAGCCCCAGAACCAGAGCAGGCAGTGTTAAACGCATGACAAAAACCTCAAAAAATAGGGGTAAACAAAAAGGGGGGCGAGATTGAATGCTTTTGCGCGGATAAAGTCCAGCACGCCGGTCCAACTTCGCGATTGGCGACGGTTGGACAGCATTTTTGAAAAAGGTTTTATGACGGACAAAAAAAAGCCCGCTGGGGAAACGGGCCAGGTGTTGCTTTCTAACGGATGAGTCGAGATTACGGAGGGTGCTGTGAAAAGTTTGTGAAAGATCAGCATCTTTAAAAAATTGTCATAAAACTTTTCAGACATGAAAAACCCCGCTCTATACGGGGTCTGCCTAACGTTCGGTTACTTCCTGACCGGTGCCGTCACCTTGGGTAAAAATTTGCCCTTCAATACCCGGCACGCCCTGGTCTTGATCTTGTCGACCTCAGTCTGGTCCTCGCCGAAACTGGCCACATACTGGGTCTGACCACACCGCACGGAGTTGTTGATCGGAAATTCTGCGCCATCGTCCTCGATATACGGATCAGCCATCTCTTCACACCTTTCAAAAAGCGCGATCGACATCGGCAAGCCCTTTGCCTGAAGTAATATCGATCGCCAAGGTTTTTGAGACTAGCCGGTCACTAATGGACCTGCCGTTCGGTTTTCTCCGTGACCGACGAATGGCGTTTCACCTTTCATCTCAACTTGACCGCAGTCCCGGTCACAAACACCACGACCATCCCGCCCTTCCCCGCCGGCATACTGATCTCATAATCAAGCCCGACCACCGCGTCCGCCTCAAGCGCCTGCGCCCGCTCCCTGATCTCATCGGTGGCCTGAATGCGCGCTTCTTTCAACGCTCGCTCCAGTGTCTGGGAGCGCCCGCCGAAAAAATCGCGCATCCCGGCAAACACATCACGGACGACGTTGATCCCTTGCACCGACTCGGCGCTGACGATGTCCAGATAGGCGGTAATTTGCCGGCCTTCGATGGAGTGGGTCGTGGTGATGATCATGGGTGCTCCTTCTTGTTCAGATATTCAGCCAACGCATCAAATGCCGGCAACGTCACGGGATCGTTAGCCGAGTTGCTAGCCACTGGATGGGATGCGTAGCGGACGATGACCATCTCGGCCTTCGGGTCGACATAAATACGTTGCCCATGAACCCCTCGTGCCATGAACGCCCCGCCCTCCTTGTCCGTCACCCACCACATCGACCGGTAACTCCAACCTTTGAGCAACGGATAATCAGCCTTGGCAAACGCGTTTCTATCACCGCCCCGCCGAATATCGTCGACCACCGCTTTGGGCACAATTTGCTGACCGTCGAACTGACCGTCATTGCGCAACATCTCGCCAAACCGAGCCAGGTCCCGCAACCCCGCATTCAAGCCACCACCGGCGAACGGCGTGCCGATGGAGTCAACGGTGAACCAGGCGTCCTGTTCGGCACCCAACCGGCTCCAGATTTTCTCCGATAGCAGTTGCGCAACATTGCGACCGGTGGCGCGGGCAATGACCCAGCCCAACACGTCGGTGTTGACGGTTTTGTAGGCAAACGCTTTACCGTGCTCGCCTTGCGGTTGCACCGTCTGCAAAAACTCGTAGTAGCTGCGAGGGCCCTCATAACCCTTGGGTTTGGGCAACGGATTGCCTGCCTGGGCATGCGCCCAGACCTCGGCGTTCGGGTTCGCGTAGTCTTCGCTGTACTTGAGGCCCGTGGTCATGTCGAGCACCTGCCGTACCGTGGCGCTACCAAATGCAGAGTCCGTCAGTTCCGGTACATATTCGGCAACCCGCTTGCCTGCATCGATGCGCCCCTGCGCCACCAACATGGCGCCCAGCGTGCCGACCACGGACTTGGTCACCGACATCGCGGCGTGCTGGCCGTCCGGCTTCAACACGCCGAAGTAACGTTCGTAGACAACTTTCCCGCGGTGCATTACCACAATGCCATCGGTGTAAGTGGCCGCCAGGGATTGCTCCCAGGTCATCGGTGCCTTGGCGCCGAGCGGGACGAAACTGATCCCGTCGATATCTTTGCGTAGCGCTATCTCCAGTGGAACCGGAGCACCCAGGCCGCGTGAAACATTGATCGTCGGCATCAGTTGCCGGAAGTTCGAGACACTCCAGCGCATTGCCGGAAACTGGAAATAGCTGCCGTCTTCGAAACGCACGATGCGATCAGCAGGGGGTGGGGAGCCGACCATCCAGCCCAGCCTGGCGGGGTCGCTGGCCTCAGCGTCGGGAAAGGTTGCAGGGGCGGAAGCGAGAGCCCCTGAGGACATGGCAACAATTGACGCAGCCGCGATAAGCTTGGCTGTACCACGAAAGCTGGCGCGGGGATGGAGCATAATGTCGATTCCATTCGAAGAGATTGGGCAGTCTAACAGCCGGATCGGCTCGGTGACTGCTTGCGCGGTAGGAGCCTCTCGTTTGCCCTGCCTCAAATTCAAGCGCCAAAAACACAAAACCCCTGGCATCTTTCGAAACCAAGGGTTTTGTTTACATCGAATATGGCGGTGAAGCTCTCAGGCGCCCTCCTACCTGTAACAATCCCTCCCGCGCCAATGCCAGAGTGCCAAGCTTCCACTGCTATGCTCATAACATCTGTTTCCTACACTAGAGACGAGCAGCATGGCAGCAGAAGGCAAGCATTCCCCGTTCACTTTCAAGGCTATGGCCTACTTGGCTGGAGGCTTCCTTGTCGCTTGGGCTGCCATAAAGCTGCTCGACACTTACTTCGACCTGACGTTGTGGGCAGATACCAAGGGCTGGCTGCTACGTGCGTGGACCTGGTTTCTGTTAGAAACGCCAATACCGAATTGGTCGCTGCTGATAATTATCGCGGCTTTAATCAGCACTCTGTCTGTAGCGATTTACTACTACCGCACCACTGACGGAGCTTACGGCGAACTACATGAGATAGAGCGAAAAGTTTACAAAAACAACAACCCTCAGTTTCCACAGTTGACAGATAACCAAACGCTGCTGATGGAAGCTTTAGCCTATCATGCAAACTTCAGAAAAATTGCAAATTTAGATTCAGTTTGCAAACTTGTCTCACTCAGAAAGTTGGAAGTTGAAGAAGGTCTAAAGCAACTCCAAGTTAAACGTCTTGTGAAGCAAAAAGTGACACGGGGCACGTTTGGCTCCACCACTTTTGAACTTACCTTGGCAGGTAAGGACTATGCGTTAGAGCGACTTGAGCTAACGTAGTAAAGACACACGGGACGGCGAAGAGATTAGATCGGAGTGACAAAAGGCGCGGCAACAGATCAGCGTTGAACTCGGGCATAACCGGATCGATGTGATGTCGGCCTACATTGGAGGTAGAGCGTGACCAGGCCCTTCGATATGGCGCTGTTCCTGAGCGGCGTACTGACCGGTTCGTAGGTCACGCAGCAACGCCACCTACACCAAGCCCGAATCATGCAAAAAGACTACTGGCGATTGGTTCTGAGCATAGTCACGCCGAGCGGCAACTCAAAGTGCGTAAAGTCACCGTCGATCGGGATGTCGCCTGTGCTGGGGGTGCCATTCCTACCACGACCGAAAGGACGAACGAAGGCGATGGTGTTTGGCCAGACATCAGCAATCAGCCCAGATCTCAGAACCTGTGGTGTTCAAATGGCGAAAGCGCTATCCGGTGGCGGGTCTTGAGGGATTGATCGACCCTGCCTCGAAGTGGCCAGCCTCGCAAGTTCAGCACTCAAAAGATGAAGAAAGTTCTTACGCTGACCACCCAGCACGTGCCGCGTGAGGCGACGCGTTGGAGTGGCAGTGGTCAGAGTAGGATAAGATGCCTGCAAATCAGGCTTGCTGTGAGTAGCCCCGCATGACAGATAACAGTCGGAACACCACCCGTCTGATCAAGAAGTACCCGAATCGCCGTCTGTATGACACGCACACCAGCAGTCATTTGACCCTTGCGGATATACGCCAATTGGTCGTCGACAAAATTCCGTTCGAGGTGGTCGACGCCAAGACTGGCGAGGATCTGACCCGAAGTATTTTGCTGCAGGTCATTCTGGAAGCCGAAAGTGGCGGTGAGCCGATATTCTCCAGCGAGATGCTCATGGGGATTATCCAGTTCTACGGTCCCTACCAGAGCGTCCTCGGCAGCTACCTGGATAAAAGCATCCAGACGGTCATCGACATCCAGTCCCAGACCGGCGCTCAGTCCTCTGAAGCCTGGAGCGAGTTCATGCACCAGCAAGCACCGGTCATGCAGGATTTGATGCGCCAGTATGTCGACCAGTCAAAAGCCCTCTACCTGAACACTCAGAACCTCTTCGGCCTGTTCGGCGGCATGCCAGGTGCCGGCGGCGGGCCGAAAAAAAATGGCGATGGGGAGTAAACCCATCGCCATCAGTGTAACCGCTCTAATGTGACTTACTTGTTACCACTTGTAGCCTTGGCACCAGGAGCGGTTTTGCTGGCTGCGGCGGTCGCTGCGTCAAAACCGCTCTGGGCAACGTCAGCAGCCTGTTTTACGGCGTTCTGTGCGCTTTCAAAAACGGTACCGGCATTCGCCAGCGACGACTTGAACGCGGCCACAACAGGCTCGGAGCCAGCCGGTGCATTCTTGCTGATCACTTCAACGAACTCTTGCACCTGCTGGGTGCCCGCCTCGACCTGACGCGAGGTCAGTTTGGCGATTTCCGAGTGAGTGCCGACAATCAACGCTTGCACTTGGCGATTGAACTCAGCCAGGCGTTCGGCTTGCACATTTGGCTGGGTGAAAGAAGCCTGGAGCTCAGCGAACCCCTGTGGATCACGAACTGCAAGCAGTTTGCGCAAGCCGTCGAACTGCTCCTCGGTGGAGGCCTGCAGAGTCTTGAACTGCAATTGGGTGAGCTGTTCAACGCTGGCGAAGACTTTGCCACTGATTTGCTGCAGGAGGTCGAGGTTGGCTTTCTGAGCGTCTTGCAATTTTTCCGAGTTGAAAAAAGACATGCTTGAATCTCCTGATTCTGAAAAGCCGACATGGGCCTGAGGACGCGATAGCGATCCTGCCGGTCATCGCGTTAGCCTTAATATTGCAGCGCACAAATCCGTTTAGCAATGATTTTTTGTGCGGCGCACAAAAATCTTTCTTCTCATGCCTCTATTCGCTATAGACTCCTAGCATCGAACAGCCAGCCAAGCCTTCTTTATAAAAGAGGCGCAGGCAGCTGCTTCTCACGCATAACGCCAGGAGATCACCATGGGCCAGGAAGATATTATTGCATCGCAATATGAAAAACCCTCCTCTCAACGCGGCCTGTTCGAACACCTGAGTCATCTGCAGCACCTCAACACCCTGAACGTCCTTGATGCTTTGCGCCAACGCCAGGAAAAAACCCTCGCGCCCCTGAAGCAGGGTCAACTCAGACAACCCACGCCCACTGACTGGCAGGAATACTTCACCGACCTCGGCCAACGCAGCCTGCTGTTCTGGGACACCCTGCGCCAGCGCGGCGACAATACGCTGGCCCATGAACGCGCCGGGTATCCTCTGCTGCTCAAGTTCGATCATGAAACCCTGGTCGCAGGCTCCGATCTCCCACGCCCGGTCAACTATTCACTGTTGCGAATCCTCCCCGGACCAGAGCAAAGAATCGACAGCAATGGCCAGCCGGTGATCATCATTGACCCACGCGGCGGCCACGGCTCCGGAATCGGCGGCTTCAAACAGGATTCGGTATTAGGTGAAAGCCTCAGAGCCGGCCACCCCACCTATTTCATCTCTTTCAGTCACTCGCCACAGCCTGGGCAAACCCTGGCCGATATCGTCGAAGCCCAGGCCCGGTTCATCGAAGTCGTCAGCGCCCTTCACCCGACCAACAGCGAGCCGATCATCATCGGTAACTGCCAGGCGGGCTGGGCGTTGATGGGACTGGCTGCAACACGGCCGGAACTGCCGGGATTGATCATTATCAATGGTGCCCCCTTGTCATACTGGGCCGGTGTCAATGGACGCAATCCGATGCGCTATACCGGAGGCCTGCTGGGTGGCGGCTGGATGGCTCGCCTGGGCAGCGACTTGGGCAATGGCCGCTTTGACGGTACTTGGCTGGTCAGCAATTTCGAAAACCTGGACCCGGCCAACACCTATTGGGCCAAGTACTACCAGTTGTTCAGCCAGGTCGACAGCGAGGCTACGCGCTTCCTCGACTTCGAACGCTGGTGGGGCAGCCCGACCCTGCTCAATGGCGAAGAGATTGAGATGATTGTCGATGACCTTTTCATCGGCAACCAATTGTCCGGCGGTCTCGGCCGCAAGAGCAGCAGCATTGACCTGAAACGGATCGAAGTACCGGTGGTGGTGTTCTGTTCCTACGGAGACAACATCACCCCTCCCCAGCAGGCATTGAACTGGATCGCCGATGTTTATCCCAGCGATCTCGCTTTGCATGACGCAGGACGTACCATCGTCTACCTGCGACACGCCAGCATCGGCCATTTGGGTATTTTTGTTTCCGGCAAAGTGGCGCGGCGCGAACACCGTGGGATGCTCGGCGCGGTCGAAACCATCAAGGCGCTGCCGGCGGGACTGTATGAAATGCTGATTGACGATCTGCCAACCTCCTCAGGCAGCGATGACATGCAATACCGAGTGCGTTTCGAATCAAGGCGAATCGCCGATATCCATGATGACGTCGAGCCGGCCCGTGATGACGATCGCGAATTCTCTCTGGTGGAGCGCGCCTCTGAAATCAACAGCGCGTTTTACGACGGGTTCATACGTCCGTGGCTGCGTCAGATCGTCAACGAGCCAATTGCCGAAGTGTTGCGCAGGGCGCACCCCTTCCATCAGCAGCAAGTGCTATGGAGCAGCCTGAATCCGGCGCTGTGGTGGTTAGCCGGGACCGCCTCCCAAGTGAGCAGTGATCGTCAACCTGCACGCAAAGACAACCCGTTGCTGGCCTGGCAAGCGTTGTTTTCCAACCAGATGCAAGACGCCCTGAATGCTTATCGCGATGTGCGTGACGCCACTCAGGAGCTGTGTTTTTACGGTATTTACGGCGCACTGAGTGCCCTCACCAGCAACAAGCCTGTGCGAAATCTCCAGGCACATGCCGACCAGCTGGACCAGGCCCTGATCGAACGCCTGCAGGATGCGCTGCCTCATGGCGGCCCCCTGGAAGCATTGGTGCGGATTCTGTTTTTGCTGGGCCGCGACAGCGACAAGGCGGGCAAGGAAAGCATCGAGAAGCTGATCCAGCAGGTGCACCTGCTGGTCCAGGACTACAGCAATGAGCCCACTGCCCTGCGCGAAGCCATCCGATTGCAGAACCTGCTGGTTTTCGCCCACCCGCAAGAAAGCTTGCGCAGCCTGCCTTTGTTGCTACCAGAGGCAAAGGAACGCCAACAGGTCCTGACAGCCGTTGGGCAATTGATGCCTGAACTGCTGGCGACCGTTGGAGCTGAAGGCGAATTCTGGCGTGAACTGCACGCACTGCTCGAAGTCCCCCTGCCGGGCTTCAGCCTGACCCAACCACCCAGTGAAACAGTTGTCATCCCGCAGGAGCCCCCTTCGGAGCCATCTCCGTCGCCGCAGGTCACACCACTGCCCGCTCCCGCCATCGTAGTTAAAGCCCCGAAGCGCAAAGCGAGCAAAGGTACAAGAGGCCCCAAGCCTCAATGACACTTTACAAGGGATTAGCGGTGCGTCCGTTCGGCGAAGCCTGCGACCTTATGATCTCTGTAAAGACCGATGGGGTTCATGGATCGGACCCGCGCGACTTTTTCGATCACAGGCGACAACTCGTCGGTTCGATACTGACCGGGGGTCATACCGAACCAACGGATGCATGCCTTATGGAAGCTGCTGTGATCATGGAAGCCGAGCAGGCTAGTCACATGCTTCATGTTGAAATGAGAATGGCGCAAATAGAAGTCAGCCATCTGCCGGCGCACATCGTTCAGGACGTCCTTGAATTGCGTGCCATCCTTCTCAAGGCCTCGTTGAAGCGTTCGCTTGCTGATATTCAGTGCCGCCGCAATCGATTCCATATCACATTGCCCTTGGCCTTGCCCCTGGCTCAAGCGCTCGGTAATCAGCGCGCGAATCCTGCCAACGATAAAGTAGCCGGACAACAGGTCCAATTGAGCCTCGGCAAAACTGTCATGGAGTGTGGCCAACGCCTCGTTGGCCATGCACAACGGACTCAGAAGCTCCTGGCCATCGAACAAGATGCTGTCATATGCCGCCCCGAAACTCAGCGGACAGCCAAAAAGCCGCTGATGCTCCGACGTGTCTTCGGGCTCGGGATAAGTGAACTCCACACTCAACGGTTGCGGTGACTTGCCACCTGCCAGCCAATGGCAGAAACCCAGCAGCGAAGCCAAGGCTGCATCCGTGTATTGCCGGGGTTTGACCGAGCCATGTTGCTGATGATCGAGACTGGCCAATCGGTAATGCTGCTGCTCCTGGACAAGGAAAAGGCTGAATCCGGTACCAATCAACGGGCTGAAACGAACCAGACGCTCAAGCGCCCTTTTCAGATTCGAACTGGACATCATCGTGTAGCCCACGATCTGAAAACTACTGGGATGGAATTCCCCGTAGGCTTTCAAACCGATATTCAGATCATCCGAAGCCTGAGCAGCCAGGTCCCAAAGACGATAGATAACGCTTCGCTCGCAGAATGCTCCTGGTTTACTCACGAACTCGACATCCAGTCCCGCCTCCTGGCACAGACCGCCAAGGTCCAGTCCTTGGGCCAAAAACGTACTCGCCAGCATGCTGGCATAACCTGAACTCATTCTATACATGGCGTCCTCAATGACCAATGGAACCGAACGTCCTGTCCGGAGCCGATACTGACATGCGCTGAACATATTTCAACAGTGTTTCAGTAATATTAACTATCCATTGAGTTTTAAGAGTTGATCCAAGTATGGGTACTCCTCATTTTTTTGCCAGCAGGCCAAAACACCCGCGTGGCACCGATGGACAGGAGAACGTCACCTTCAAACACTTCCGCACGGCCCGTCGATATCGAACAATCTACTCTCCTGCAGCGCAAAAAAATGGAGTAGATGTATGGAATCGCGTAGTCGCATTGCTTTGGTAACGGGTGGTATGGGCGGTATCGGTACGGCAATCAGCCAACGTCTATACAAGGAAGGATTCAAGGTAATCGTCGGCTGCAGCTCTGATTCCAGCCGCAAGAACGACTGGCGTGCCAGCCAACTGGAAGCGGGTTATGAGTTCGAGTTCATCTATGGTGACGTCACCGATTGGGAGTCAACCCGCAAGGCTTTCGAGATGGCTCGTGAACAATTCGGCCCGATCGATGTGCTGGTCAACAACGCCGGCATCACCCGCGACGCGTCTTTTCGCAAGCTCACCCCGGAAGACTGGAACAGCGTGATCGGGACCAACCTGACGGGCTTGTTCAACACCACCAAGCAGGTCATTGAAGGCATGTTGTCCAAAGGCTGGGGGCGGATCATCAATATCTCCTCCATCAACGGTCAGCGTGGCCAGTTCGGCCAGACCAACTACTCCGCCGCCAAGGCTGGCATTCATGGTTTCACCATGGCACTGGCCCGGGAAGTCTCCGGCAAGGGCGTGACCGTCAATACCGTATCCCCAGGCTATATCCAGACCTCTATGACTGCGGCAATTCGCCCGGACATTCTCGAAGGCATGATCGCTGCAACTCCGGTCGGTCGCCTTGGCCAACCCGAAGAGATCGCCTCAATCGTGGCCTGGCTGGCCTCCGATGAATCCGCCTACAGCACCGGTGCCGATTTCTCGGTAAACGGCGGCATGAACATGCAATAACCCCGATCAGGGCAGGAATGCCCTGGTTTGCTCGACGAATTTTGTCTTTTCGATGAGGTCACGCATGAACGAAGTCGTAATCGTTGCCGCTACTCGTACCGCCATTGGCAGTTTCCAGGGTGCTTTGTCTGCAATTCCCGCGACCGAACTGGGTGCCGCAGTGATTCGCCGCTTGCTGGAGCAGACGGGTATCGATGCTGCTCAAATTGATGAAGTGATACTCGGCCAGGTACTCACTGCCGGCGCTGGGCAGAACCCGGCACGCCAGACTGCGATCAAGGCTGGCTTGCCACACACCACCCCTGCCCTGACCTTGAACAAGGTCTGCGGCTCCGGTCTCAAGGCGGTCCATCTCGCCGTCCAGGCAATCCGTTGCGGCGACGCGGAACTGGTAATCGCTGGCGGTCAGGAAAACATGAGTCTGGCCCCCTATGTTCTGCCCAAGGCACGCACCGGTCTGCGTATGGGGCATGCACAACTGCAAGACAGCATGATCCAGGATGGCCTGTGGGACGCCTTCAACGACTATCACATGGGTATCACCGCCGAGAATCTGGCGCAGAAGTACGAGATCTCTCGTGAAGCACAGGATGCCTTCTCTGCCACCTCGCAACAGAAGGCCGCCGCAGCCATTGAGGGCGGGCGTTTCCAGAGCGAAATCACCCCGATCCTGATTCCCCAGCGCAAGGGCGAACCGCTGGTCTTCGACACCGACGAACAGCCGCGTATCGACAGCACTGCGCAAGCGTTGGCGAAACTCAAACCGGCATTCCAGAAAGACGGCAGCGTGACCGCCGGCAACTCCTCGACCCTCAACGACGGTGCTGCCGTGCTGTTGCTGGCCAGCGCCGCTAAAGCACAAGCGCTGGGCCTCCCGGTTCTGGCACGGATCAAAGCCTATGCCAGCGCCGGTGTAGACCCGTCGATCATGGGCATCGGCCCAGTCCCGGCTACACGTCTGACCCTGCAAAAGGCCGGCTGGAGCGTCGAGGACCTGGACCTGATCGAAGCCAATGAAGCCTTCGCCGCCCAGTCGCTGGCGGTTGGTAAAGAGTTGGGTTGGGACTCCAGCAAAGTCAACGTCAACGGCGGCGCAATCGCCCTTGGCCATCCGATCGGCGCGTCAGGGGCTCGGATCCTGGTGTCGCTGGTGCACGAGCTGATCCGTCGCGACGGCAAGAAGGGACTGGCCACTTTGTGCATCGGTGGCGGACAAGGCGTCGGCGTGGCTATCGAGCGCTAACCAACGGCATCTGAGTAGCCCATGCGCGGACTTGGGACCCTTGTTCCGCGCATCAGATTGGCGTCAGACAACGCTGCCCGCATTCCTGCCGTCGCTACGCCGGATTCCGGCAACGCGCGGCTTTTTTTCTGCCCGGCTCATCTGTATGGGCAAGGATCTTTATGGACAACAACGCGCATACATTCAAAACCTATTGGTCAGGCCAGGTTCCGTTCATCGCTTCCTTTGCAGTGCAACAATTACGTCTATGGGTCAGCACTAATCCGTGGTTTTCCGGGCATGAGCACGGCGCCTGGTTCGAGTTACCTCGCGAAACCCTGGACGGCCTTCAAGCGGACTACCAGCTTCAATGGGGCCAACTGGGCCAAAAACTGCTGACCGGCCAACCCTTCAGCTTCGACGATCGACGTTTCGCCAGCGGCAACTGGAGCGAGCCACTGTTCGGCTCCCTCGCTGCGTTTTACCTGCTCAACGCAAGCTTTCTCCTGAAACTGCTCGACAAGCTGCTGATCAAAGAAAAAAAACCGCGCCAACGCCTGCGCTATCTGGTGGAGCAAGCCATTGCCGCCAGTGCGCCAAGCAATTTTCTGGTCAGCAACCCTGATGCGCTCCAGCGTGCGGTTGAGACTCAAGGTGCCAGCCTGATGACAGGTTTGGCGCATATGGCCAGCGACATGAACGAAGGCAAAATGCGCCAGTGCGATAGCGGTGCCTTCAAGGTTGGCGTCGACCTGGCCAACACCCCAGGCGAAGTGGTCTTTGAGAATCACCTCTTCCAGCTCATTCAGTACTACCCGCAAAGCGACACCCAGTACCGACACCCGGTATTCGTCGTACCGCCATCGATCAACAAGTACTACATCCTTGATCTGCGCCCGGACAACTCGATGGTCCGCCACCTGCTGGAACAGGGACATCCCGTTTTCCTGATGTCCTGGCGCAACTTTGATCAGGAACACGCTGGCACCACCTGGGATGACCTGATTGAGCACGGGGTGATCAACGCGCTGCAAGTGACCCGCGAGATCAGTGGCGAGCAGCGACTCAATTGCGTGGGCTTCTGCATCGGCGGCACCCTGCTGAGCACGGCGCTGGCAGTACTTGCTGCACGCGGCGACAGGGAGATCGCCAGCGTGAGCCTGTTCACCACGTTCCTTGACTACCTGGATACCGGTCCCATCGACATATTCGTCGACGAAGAACTGGTGGCCTATCGAGAGCGCACCATCGGCGGCATGAATGGCCCCATCGGTCTGTTTCGTGGTGAGGACATGGGCAATACCTTTTCCCTGCTGCGCCCGAACGAGCTGTGGTGGAACTACAACGTCGACAAATACCTCAAGGGGCAGAAGCCGATTCCGCTTGATCTGCTGTTCTGGAACAACGACAGCACTAACCTTCCGGGGCCGATGTACTGCTGGTATCTGCGCCACACCTATCTGCAGAACGATTTGAAATCAGGCGAGCTGGAGTGCTGTGGGGTCAAGCTTGATTTGCGTGCAATTGACGCTCCCGCTTACATCCTCGCCACCCATGACGATCACATCGTGCCCTGGAAAAGCGCCTACGCCAGCACCAACCTGCTCTCCGGGGCCAAGCGTTTTGTATTAGGAGCTTCAGGGCATATCGCCGGCGTCATCAATCCACCGGCCAAGCAGAAGCGCCATTACTGGACCAATAATCGGGTCACGAAAAACCCGGAGACCTGGTTCAAGAATGCTGAGCAGCAACCCGGTAGCTGGTGGAATGATTGGTTCAACTGGCTGGCGGGACACTCCGGCGAGCGCCAACCAGCAGTTCCGCACGCAGGGAATGAGAAATTCCCGCCTCTGGAGCCGGCGCCAGGCAGTTACGTAAAGCAATGAAAAACTGCTGTAGGTCAGAGCGCGACACTTTCTGGTACGTGACGCTCGACTTCCTGGATGACGGCAGCGTCGAGATATTGTGAGTTGTGCCGAAGTAGGATTGATCGGATACGGGCAACGAGTCGTACCGCCTGCAACCCAGCAGTTTGATTGCACAGACGAAGATCAAATCACGCAAACGTAAGCGCAAGGACGAGGTTGATACGGAGGAAGACGAGCTATTTTGACTGTTGTTGTGGAAATGCCTTGCTGCATGACTGCATGCAGCAGGTCTCCGCGGCTCAACGTGTAACCCGCCTCCCTACTAATAAACAGCCGACCGGTAAGCCCAACCGATGGCACATCATTTGTTTGGGTACAAGGAGAGACGACCCATGAGCACCCCGTTGCGCATCAACGAAGCACTTTTGATTGCCGGCCACGCATTCGAACCTTTTCAATGCGTCGCCTGGGCTCCGCAAGACGGTAATGGCGAACTGAGCCTGACCGTCATGGACCGGGCCAACACTCATATTTGTCGCAAACAGGTTCCAAGCAGTGCCTATTCCGACCCGGCGCAGCTGGAAAGCCTGCTGGAAGAGGTGCGCGCCGAGTTGAGCCAGGAGGGCTACAAGCTACAATCCTGGACAATGCCAGAGTAAGCATTCTCGCGGATCGCTACCGGTGATCCGCCTAATACTCCACTCTCAAGATCATCGAAGGCAGCCTCATGCACCTGGTGTTGGAATCAGCCAGTCGTGCAGAGGGCTATGCCTTGGGCTTACGCGATGCGGGGATCATCACTGAATACAGTGCGTCGAATGATGTACACCGCTTAGAAACTGTCGAAAAATCAGCCTTTGGTCGCAAAGCACTGAGCCGTCCAGGGTTTGGGCCAAAGTATGGGCTGAATTTTTTTCAGAACCGCAGAAACGAAAAAGCCCCGAATAATCAGGGCTCTAACGTTTAAATGTGGCGGTGAAGGAGAGATTTTAATTTAACACCATTTTCGACCAACAAGGCCCGTATTCCGGGGCTTTCAGCGTGCATAGTAGTACAATTGAGTAGTACAATCCGCTGTATCACTACCCTCTCCACGGCGCCCCAATGGCAGACAATCTGATTCAGAAGAAAGGCGAGTCCACGTGGTATGTGCGACTGGCCGTCCCTGCCGATGTACAGAAAGCCGTTGGCTCCAAGGTGCTGGTTCAGTCGCTGAAGACCGGACTTCGCAAGGAAGCAATGAACGCACGCCTTCCGATCCTCGCCAACTGGAAAGCTCAGTTTCAAGCAGCACGGGATAAACGCACCAACCGTGGAGATGCTTGGAAGGAACGCCTTGCAGGGGACGCTCACGACTTCAGCAAAATCATCCGCCAACTCAAGACCGATGTGGCCCTAGGTGAGTCGAAACCAACACAACTCGACATTGATCCAGCAGACCTTGAAGAGTTTCGGCAATTCGTTTTCAGCGATACCGAGAGCGGACAACGGCGCCGGGCAGAAGCTGATGTGGTGTTTGCCAAGCAGGGATTGGAAGGCGAGCTTGCTGTCCACGACTTGGCTCATAAACTGCTGCTCGAAACCTTTGGCGAACTGATTGCTTACGCCAACGACTTCTCGACGCCAGAAACTGAAGAGATGCAAGTCATCCTGACTAACCCTGCCGCCTACAAACCAAAATCACCAATTACCACAGCCCGCCTGAAGACCTATCGAGAATTCAGGGAGAGTCGTGGTGGCGCGGCAAAGCACGTCGATCAGCAAGTGGGCAAGATGGAGCGACTGTCAGAGTTCCTCAAGAAAGAGGGACTGCCACTCAACTTCGATACGGTGGATAACTGGCTCAAGTCGTTGGACCGGGCACCCAAGACCCTTAGCCAATACCTAATGGCTGGCACAGCGTTCTGGAAGTGGGCGATGAAGTACGACGCGGCTTGGCGTGAAGAATACAAGGACAAGGTAAACCCATTCGTAGGCCATGAACTGCCACAGGGCGGAGGCTCGGAGACAGCAGGCAAGGACAGAGAAATCTATACGCGGGCCGATACCCTCAAGTTGCATCAAGCCGCACTGGATAACGGGGATAAACCGCTTGCAGACCTTATCGCACTGGGTTGGTACACCGGGGCCAGGATCGAAGAGCTTTGCCGACTCAACAAAGACAACGTGGTCACTGTTGACGGCATCAAGTGCTTCGACTTTCCGAAGAGCAAGAGCAAGGCGAGCAAACGCGTAGTGCCGATTCACCCAAGCTTGTTGCTGACAATTGACCGACTGTGCGAGGACACCACCGACACTTTCCTCATCCCCACCAGCTCACACGACCACTACGGCAAACGATCACACGCGATATCCAAGGCGTTTGGCAGATTGCGTACAGCAGCAGGCTTCAGCAGGCTCCACGTCTTCCATAGCTTCCGTCATACCGTAGTTACTGAGCTGATCAGGGCAGACGTACCAGACGCCTTGGCAAAAGAACTGGTTGGGCATGAAACAGGTTCAGTGACCCACGACGTGTATTCAAAAGGTGCGAGTGCGGTACAGAAGCTGGCGGCAATCTCCAAACTTCCCACTCTTGCTTGAACCAAGCATCAACCACTTAAGTTTCGAGGCTGCGTTAACCGCGACAGAAAACTCATCGAAACCACAGAAAAACGCCAGCAAAACCTGCATCAGTTTCGTCTTGCTCCAATCACCAAGTTCCGTTCTGCCCAGTGTTTACGGGCTTACATGGGTGGCTGGACTAAGCAGGACGCTTTCTCTCCCGCTCGAAACTGGTTTTGTAAATAACGGATGACAAAAATACTAGTTGACTCAGCACCCATAAGTCCGTATATTGCGGGCTCTCTTGAGCAAGCAACTCAGGAACATCCGGTGGGGGATATCCCACACGTCTAGCCTCAGTCGGGCTGATGATCAAGACCGCGATAGTCTGACAGCAAGTACTCACTGCCCTCCGCAATAATATGGAGAACTGGCACTGAGATTTCGTGCTGCCTGCGATTTACCAAATAAATCAGGCACAACCCGAGAGGACGCCCTTTTAATGAACTGAACAAGGAGAAATAACATGCACGTATTTAATTTCGCTACACCTGAGGTAAACACCACCGCCGAGCTGATCGCTTATTTCCGCACCAGTGGCGATCACCATATCGCCGATAATCTCCTCATTCAAAGTGGCTCATTGGAGCTCTGCTCTGATCAAAGCTATCACCACTCAGATGAACGCCCCTCCGTCTCCGAGATGGAAAAAGAGTTGGCATTTGTTCGCCAGCATATGATCGCGTTAAAGACTCATCCCGAGAAGGTCACGCCAGAACGCTCAGATGCTGTTATTCGAGCTCTTTATGCTCTGGCATACGATGCCCTGGAACAACTGGCTGACCGCTAGCAATTCCCAGTAAAAGCCTATCGACTTTAGTTGTCGAGTCGTACAGGCACGCTTGAAGTAATAAAATCTTAGAACGCTGATCATCCTAGCGGAGTACTCCGCTGGGTGTGATTCGTCATACCCCGGCAATAACGCCAACGGCACAACCAATACTTAGAGGTGAACGCCAACCAAAAACAACACAAGGAGAAATATAAAATGTCGAACTACATCGTCATACATAAAGAATCGAATCTGATCATCACGGTGATCGCCTCAAGCATCAAGCTGAGAGAAACTGCAAAGTATCGAATGGTACGTGTGTCCGATGCCATTTTGGCTAAGTACGACAAACGGGTCAGGCTGAAGTCCCGAAACGGCACACTGATAGACGCCGGGGAATTAGCAAACGTGAGCCCTGCGTTCTTTGAGCTGTTACAGGTTCGCAGCTAACGCCACTGTTTACTGACGCAAATCCATGTAAAAGAGCCTACCCCTACCTACCCTATGGGCTGGGTGTTTTTACATGGGTTTCAGTCAGCATATACGGGGGTGTAATTACCGATATCAGGCAAAGCACACCCTCAGCAAAATCGAAATTAATAAATCGGCAATACCAGAGGTAACGCCTATGAAATGAACTTGAACAGGAGAAATATCCATGCGGCACGCATTCGCCTTGAAATTGATTACCGACCCAACTAACAACAGCAAGACCCCTGCCACTCCTGAACTGCTCTCCCCGGCAGAACTGGAAGCCCTGAACACACGATTTGCCGCTAACGCCAAGAAGTGGCTGATCGAAAATGCACCCGCTCCCAAGACTGTATCGCAACGGAATCTGAAAAATGCCAGCGGACGAAAGCCGAAGGCGATTGAAAATCCGTTCTACATGTACATCGGCTGTATGACTGACTGGGGGCGCTATCCAGTTTTTGCACTGGACATCATTGAAGGTATTGCCCGTCTGGACTGGCATGGACGCGCTATCGGCGTCGGAGGGAAGTCTACGCCATTGTCGGTGCGTCGCCTCGCAGTAATCTTGGAGAGTCTTCCCGTCGTCACCACAGATTCGGTGATGGATTTGCTGCCATTGGAAACAAGACATGCCAGCCGTTACGTTAAGGCGATGGAGTTGATCATTCCTCGGATGATGGAGTGCCGCCCCGAGACTCTCCGCAACGAGATGGAAGGCATCGAGCCGGAGCCCAAACCATGCGAATGGGAAGACCTGGACACGTTGTCTGCTCCCAGTGCTGAAGAGTTGGCAAAACTGCATTACGACCTTCGCACCCTGACCCAGTTCAAGAGTGCGGAAGAGTACGAGCGGGATCACGAAGATGAGCTGTCAGGTGCTCGCTTCACCAAACTGATTGCGTTCTCAGTTCGCAAGCAGCACCCAAAGAGGCATGAAGTGATGGGCATGCTGGCACAGGGATTGTCACAGTCGGAGATCGAACGGTTGACAGGCGTACAACGGAAGACCGTTCGGAAGTGGCAAGCTGAAACACTAGCACTGACAGCGTAGCAAGGGGTGGGTCATATTTCGGACGCATGTATCTATAGAGCACTGGAGCGATAGCGAACAGTGTAAGTTGAGACGGGACGTCTCGATGTATGACTCTGCTCGGCAGGGCCGAGAGCTGGAGCACGGGTGAAATGGTAGCTTTCTAAAATGGTAAAGGGGTCACTAATGAACGTCAGTGAAGACCCCAATGAAAGAAGGATATTATCGCAAGAGTATTATTATCATAATGTATTACCATCTGACCTTCGGTCAACGGTTAGCACAAGTCAAGGCGTAAGCCTGATGGTAATAATTCTTATAATTTGTTTTTGAAAAAATAATTAAATATTCTTAGAAAATTATATTTTTACTAACTCAAGATGGATCAACTTCAAAATGGATCAGTCCACAGTTCACGCTGTTCTGTGCTAAAATGTGACTGTAAGTCACAGCTTGGATAACATCCACAAGCCAGCTTGTGAGCAATACCTTCTTAAGTACGGGATTCACTAACGTTCATTAGTTCCCGTAATAAATTTCAGTGTAATCAGACTTCAGTGTGAATCACTTCAGTTGTAATCCTACTGAAAGCTACCGCTTTCCTGATGATGCTTCGTTGACCTTCAGTCCTGCTGCTTGAGTACTAGTCAGTGCGTAGGGGGAGCAATCCTAAAAGGCTTCTTAGGAAAGGTCCCCTCCCAATCATCGTGCATCGCACCGAATTATCTACCGCAGGTAGAAGTAAAGGAACACGACAACCAGAACGACAAAAATCACTCGACCTTGGATTACGTCAGAATTCGCCTTGTCCACCTTGATCTGCTTGTAGGTGTCGGCGTCGCTCAAACCCTGCTCCTTGTACTTCAATACATGGTTGATTTGCTTGTCGAGCGTCTTGTTGTGGCTGTTTTTGTTCGATGTGACGATCAGCCAAACGATCAACCATAGACCCCCTGTCAGAATGGTCATGATCAGATGCAAGACGTGGTTCGTGTTCTTCTTCTGGCTGGTCAATACAAACAGTTTTTCGTTCATGGTTCATCCTTGCGACATGGCTGGTGGTTTGGGTGGTGCCGCTTGGGGATTGAATTTATCCCAAATTCAGATATCTGAAAACCAGATATAGGTTGGAAGGCTTTCCACTCGTAGCCAGTCAGCCATGTCCAAGACGATCTATAGACCCGAACACACTGTGCTTTTGTCACTGCTGAAGGAGCACAGGAAAGCGGCTGGTCTGACTCAAGTCCAGTGCTCAAAGGCTCTGGAGCGTCCACAGTCCTTTATGAGTGACGTTGAAAGTGGGACACGTCGCTTGGACATCGTCCAGCTTCGCGATTTGTGCAAAGTCCTGGGAATTGGTTTGCAAGACTTGATCGCAGAGTTTGAGAAGTCATTGTCGTCAGATGAAGCCACGACAGTTCAATGATTTGTTGAAGTGAGTCACCCGGTCATCCATGTGCTGGACTACGATCCTTGCACCACTCAAGGACGACCGCCATGCCAGACAACACAGATGCCCACATAGCCACAGCAGACGTATTGACCCTCCTGCTCCACAACCAGCACGCCTTGGCTGCTGCAATCGAAGAAGTAGCCCTGTGGGCTAAAGCCAGCGGCTCAACGGAAGCCCATGGGAACGCCGTCACTGCATTGGAAACTCTCGATGCGAACGCATCCGCCATCACCGCTGGAATTCTCAAACTCCGGCAATAATCGCTATCAAAGAAGTAGACGTAACTGGTAGTCCGATAGCCGCTCGCCAAAAGCTATCAAATATCTATTGAAGATAGCCATATGATTCATTTATCATTTGCCTATCGAAACGAATGATAAAGGATAGTAAGCCATGAACGCCCACCTCTACCTCCGAGCATCGACCAAAGACCAAGACGCCAACCGTGCAAAAGTTGCCCTGGAGTTGTTCGCTGTCGAGAAGGGGTTGAGCATCGTTGACGTGTATGCCGAGAACATCAGCGGAACCAAGCTCAACCGTCCTGAACTGCTTGCTCTGCTCAATGCTGCCAATAGTGGGGACGTGCTATTGGTGGAGTCCGTAGACCGCCTGAGTCGTCTCTCGCAGGCTGATTGGGACACTCTCAAGACCACGATCAAGGCAAAGGGGTTGCGTCTGGTTGTAGCTGATCTGCCTACCAGTCACATGCTGGTTGAAGCGAAGGGCATCACCGGTCAAATCATGGATGTGATCAACAACATGTTGATTGACCTCATGGCAACCATGGCACGACTGGATCAAGAAAAGCGTGTGGAACGCATCAAACAGGGCTTGGAGAACAAGAAGGCTGCTGACCCTGATTGGAAGCCGTCTGGAAAAGGAAGGAACGCTGCCAAGTGGGCAGAGGTACAGGCGCTGATGCGGAAACATCCAACCATGTCCGCTGATGAAATTGCCAAGCTGGCTGACTGTGGCGTTGCCACCGTTTACCGGATCAAGCGAGAAACAGCGGCAGCCTGATGTTGTTTCTGGTCTAACTCTGCGGAGCTGCTGCCCCCAACTTATTTTAGAAAAGCTCCGGTTTTCATTTGCTCCGCTCGAACTTGGCTTAGCACCTCGGTCAAAAACGCCAGAATTATTTTCCAAGCTCGAAAGCCAAACGACTATCGAAGTGCATTGGAAATTTTGGCGGCGACAGGGATTTTTCCAGCATGGCTCCCCATGCTCAATACACTCAATCTCCCGACAAAGACGTAGGCTCCTCTATCAGTGAAATGCTGTACTCGCCGTAGGTCAGTGTTTGATGCAATTCGATTTCAGCAGTTGCAACCCATTCGCTCCAGATTTGGTCGATGTCGTCGGAACATTGCCGCATGAAGTCGATGGTTAGAAATCCTTCCCACTCGCCTCGAAGATCGAAATCGTCATAGTTAGTCCCCGGTTGGAAGTCCACCGTTTCATCTACCTCGATGGTGCCCGGCTTGCCGTGTGCAATGGTGTCACGGAAGTTCTTCAACTCCTTGATGGAGGAGTATGGTCGCACTGAAAAGTCAGGTTCCAGCCCCAGCGCCTTCAACACGATCTCAACTTTCTTGTCGAACCACCGCCGTTCCTTAAAATCCGCCACCTTCTGTTCGCCAATGAAGTTAAGGCGCGATTCAAAGGTGAACGCCAACATGACAAGACAGGCAGTGATGTCGAGAGCCATCCCGTGCCGGTTCCCCGCCGCCTCCATTTCTTCGATACGAGTCTTGAGGTGGTGAGCCGTGTTGGAGATGTCGTTGTGTATGTGAATGTTCTTCTTGGCGGTTTTTTGCACCCGGAGTTTTGTCATATCACGCCCTTGATGCCGTGACTGTGTCTGCAGGAGACTGTTCTGATGAGTTAGTGGCTCAGAACTAGACTCACCACCACTTTCCTGACCTGAGTCTTTACCATCACAATCGTTGGCAGGCTTCTCTTTGACTTTATCGGTTTCCGACATCTTCGCTTGTAGCATCTCACCCAGCAACGGAGGTTTGTCACCTACACTCAACGTTTCCTGCGACGATGTACCAGGTAGCAAATGAGAAAGCATACTTGGATAATCATCTTTCGTCCGTAGTAGCAATATATTGCTAAGCCTTTCTCGCTTGCACTTTAGCAAGTTTGCCTTATCAACCCACTCACCTTCGGCAATTAGCAAATTCGCCATCACCTTCGGCTCTTCATTGTTTCTGTCCACCGAAGTTGGCAACGGCACCGCAAGCCATCGATCGTAGTCAAGGGCAGCACGTGAAGCATGCAAGCTCCCCCCCTTTATATCGGACTGGATCAYCACGACACCCTGAGCCATACCGGCCTGAGTGCGATCCCGCTTGACGAACTGTTGCGGAAAAACTTTTTGGCCAAAAGGGTACTCTGAAATCAATGCCCCTCCACTTTCAAGAATATCCTCAGCAAGTTTTTTATGCTGACTTGGAGCAATCATCTGCAGGCCATGCGCCAATACAGCAACGGTGTGCCCCCCCGAGTCAAGCGCGGCTTTGTGTGCCAAACCATCACACCCAAGAGCCAATCCACTTACAATACTCCATTGATTCTCAACGAAATATTCCGTTACTCGACGCGCAATAACTTCACCATGCGGAGTAGGCTCTCTAGTACCAATTATGGCAACAGATCGCAGGGCACAAGTATGAAGTTTCCCACGAACATACAGAATGAATGGATCATCTTTCGTTGCCGCAAGTAATGCCGGATAACTAGCATCTAGAGGGCTGATAATTCTGGTCTCATGCTTTTCAGCAAAAGCCACCTGCACCTCCGCTTGTTCAGATGCCACAGACCAAGCATCCGGAGAAGAAAGTGCCTTTTTCAAAGAGCTGTTTATCCGAGCAAGAGCCTCAATTGATAAGTCTTCGAAACCTTGTACGCTCGCAACTTTTTTCAGTGTCGCCGGCCCAACACCCGGGAGCATTGATAGCGTCAAAAGCTTTTTTGTTGCGATAGAAACCTTCATCCGTTACCTACATTTTTTGTCAGCGCGAGCAATGTTACACCAGAAGCACCCGCTGCTCGCAGACACATTTCAGCATAGATCAGAGAGGCTCCAGAGGTAACCACGTCGTCAATTACTACAACGTGCTTCCCGGAAAAACCTGAGGCTGGGATCGCCCTAAGGTGGTCACGGACGTTTACAAAACGCTGCTCTCTATTGAGCCCGCCATTGCCGTGATGCGAAAGGGCCCCCGGCAGATATCCCAGAACGCTAGGAATGAATTCGATATTCCCGCCAGTGATTGCGAGCTCCGCGTGCGAGGCAGCAAGCTGAGCCAACATCGCCTCCAGACGTTGCACCCGACCCGGCTTAGCTGGAACGACAGTGATTACCAACGCCCCCTGGCCAAAAGCGATCATTAGATTGCGACCTACGACAACGCTTCGAATGAATTTACGCATCGCCCGTATCCAATAATCTGGCACTGTCAGCAAATCTTTCATTCGGTGAATGTCATTAGTCACAGCATGCCAAACCACCCTTCTTTGAGCATCCCGAGAAAAGTGCCGACCAAGGGAATGAATTTGAGTTGGTCTCCCACCCTGCACTAGCGGGTTGAAATAACCTGCTTTCTCGAATCGGAAGGCCACACCCCCAGTCGCCGCACCGTTGAGCACTTGTAACCGCTCTGCTACTGGCAAAAACTCTGGTGGACTTTCAAGCACGCCCTGCAAGTCGTCGGGGGACCGGATAATTGCATCAGGCATACGCTCCAACGCTTTCCAGTCTTCACTGCGGCGTGCATTAGGCCAAGTGGTTTGATCCAGCACACACCAGCACCCTGCGTCGTAAGCTGCCTGTACGTCGGACTTTCCATCACCGACCAACCAAACGTTTTGAGGTAATACCACCTCTGCCACCCGCATCGCAAGCAACACGCCCTCACCACTTGGTTTTGTGTGCGTTACGTCCTCGAAACCAACCAATGTCACCCACTCGACATTGGGGTATGCGAGAGTCAAAAGAGTCTCTGCATAGTGCCTAGGCGACCTAGTAAACACCCCGAGCTGGGCTCCCGCGTGTTGCTGCTGCAACGCCAGAAGCAGAGTCTCGGTATAAACGATTCGATTTGGCAACATACCGAATTGAGCTGTAAGTCTCTGAACGTATGCCGGAGACTGCCTGTTCAGAAACTCACGCCCTCGGAAACCCTCAAGGTCACCGGTGCGAAGAAGGGTATCGTCAAGATCAAACAGAATCAGTTCGACTGGCATCGCTCGTCCTTGATGGAATGCAAAATTGGCATACCGAAGCTATCAAAAAGCCACCGGTATCAGCAAGCTTCAGCGACGAGGCCCTATCCCTATATAGCTGTGAGCCAAGACCGCCAGTGCAGCAGCCACCGACTTAGAATCGGACTAACGGTAGCTATCGAGGGGATTTGCGAGTGAAGCGAAGAAAACGGGACAGCGAAGGGATTGGATCGGAGTGACTGAAGGTGGGATGTGACGAGTAGTACAATTGAGTAGTACAACTGAAAAAGAAAAACCCCCGTAACTCGTTGAATTACAGGGGTTTTCTGAATGTGGCGGTGAAGGAGAGATTCGAACTCTCGATACAGTTTCCTGTATACACACTTTCCAGGCGTGCTCCTTAAGCCACTCGGACACTTCACCGTATCTCTTCAAACAAGTTCTGTCTGTCGAGGCGCGCTAATGTAGTCGAAAGCTTTTCCGATGGCAAACATTTTTTTCAGAATTTTCATGCGGTTAACGCGATTCAGCGTTTCCGGTCGCTCGGGGCCATGGCAAACCGGCCAATCTCCGGCTTCGTACCCGCATCTATATAGAGGGGAATGCGCGGCAGGCACGGCGGGCTACGCTTGGCGGGCAGGCAAAGGGTGACTGGCGGGTCAGTCACGGCGCTTTACCTGGCCTGCGGTGGTGGGTAACGTCTGCCCAACTTTATTGAAAGGAATAGCGTCATGAGTGAGTTGATTTCCTACCATCTCGAAGACGGTATCGCGACCCTGACCTTGAGCAATGGTAAGGTCAATGCCATCTCCCCGGATGTGATTGCCGCGTTCAACGCTGCGCTGGATCAGGCGGTGACTGATCGTGCGGTGGTGATCATTACCGGCCAGCCGGGCATTCTCTCTGGCGGTTACGACCTGAAGGTGATGACGGCCGGTCCTAGAGAAGCCGTGGCACTGGTGACCTCCGGTTCGACCCTGGCCCGCCGCCTGCTGTCGCACCCCTTCCCGGTGATCGTGGCATGCCCGGGGCATGCGGTGGCCAAGGGCGCGTTTCTGCTGTTGTCGGCCGACTATCGCATCGGCGTAGAAGGCGCGTTCAGCATTGGCCTGAACGAAGTGCAGATCGGCATGACCATGCACCACGCGGGCATCGAGATTGCCCGTGACCGCCTGAACAAAGTGGCGCTGCAACGTTCCGTGGTCAACGGCGAGATGTTCACTCCACAAGGCGCCGTGGCTGCCGGTTTCCTCGATGTCGTGGTCTCGCCTGAAGAACTGCAGGGCGCGGCACTGGCGGCGGCTCGTCAATTGAAGAAGATCAACATGACCGCACACAAGAACACCAAATTGAAAGTGCGCAAAGCGCTGCTGGAGGCCCTGGACAACGCGATCATCCAGGACCAGGAACATTTGGGTTAACCCCGGATCTGCTGCAACGAAAGCCCGACCAACGTGTCGGGCTTTTTCATATGTGTCTGTGTTAAACGTCTGTAACCGCTCTAGACCGCATCTGACCGATTAGTCGGAAACATCAGCTCAAACATCGGCTATCTCCCACTTCCCTGGCCGCAATTGCCGAAAACAGTGCACATCCGTACACTGCGCCACCTTTTGTCCCGGCGGGGCCTGTAAATGCTGTTTTTGTTCCGTATGTCCTTGATGGGCCTGCACTTTATTGTGGCGGGTGTGCTGGGTGTGATTCTCGGCCTGTGCCGGCCATTCAATCCGGACAACAGCCGTCTGTGCGCACGCCTGTACGCTTGGCCGGCCATGTGTATTTTGCGTTTACGGGTGAAGGCCGAAGTCGGGCCGTTGATGGATAAACCTGACAGCTGCGTGATCATCGCCAATCACCAGTCCAACTACGACCTGTTTGTGTTTGGCAACGTGGTGCCCCGCCGTACCGTGTGCATCGGCAAAAAGAGCCTGAAATGGGTGCCGCTGTTCGGGCAGTTGTTCTGGCTGGCCGGCAATGTGCTGATCGACCGCGGCAATGCGCACAAGGCGCGCAACTCGATGTTGACCACCACCCACACCCTGCAAAACAAAGACACCTCGATCTGGGTTTTCCCGGAAGGCACGCGCAACCTGGGTGAGGACTTGCTGCCCTTCAAGAAAGGCGCCTTTCAGATGGCCATTGCCGCCGGGGTGCCGATCGTCCCGGTGTGTGTCAGCAGTTACGTCAAACACATGCGATTGAACCGCTGGCGCAGCGGGAAAATTCTGATTCGTTCGTTGCCGGCGATTCCCACCGCCGGATTGAGCCTGGATGACATGCCGATGCTGATCGCCCAGTGCCGCGAGCAAATGCGTGAATGCATCGAATCGATGGACCGGCAACTGCAAGCCGCCTGAATAAGAAAACCCGCCTGATGCGGGTTTTCTTTTGCCTGCAAGTCTTTACCGGCGAACCCGGCAGATTTAACTGACTCTCAAACACTGCGAGGCTAAGCTGATCAACACTGCCATTGCATTTGCTGCCAATTAAAAGCTGCCAAAAGAAGTGAACCACCACCATGGGTAGAGTTGTTGCTGCTGCGGTTTATAGCGCCGGTAAAAGAGTCACCAATATCACCCTCGACGAAGGCGCCGCCTGGGCTGCCAAGCCCGGGCACTTTGTCTGGATCGGCCTCGAAGAGCCGAACGCCGAGGAACTCTACAACCTGCAGCGCCAGTTCAACCTGCACGAACTGGCGATCGAAGACGCCCTGGAAAAGCACAGTCGGCCGAAGCTGGAAACCTTCGGCGATGCGCTGTTCATCGTGACGTATTCCCCCATCCGTCATGAAGGCAAACTCGAGTTCATCGAGACGCATATCTTTGCCGGTAATGGCTACATCATTACTGCGCGCAACGGTCACTCGGCTTCCTACGCCCATGTCCGACAACGCTGTGAGGCACGTCCGCTGTTGCTTGAGCACGGGGAAGATTTCGTACTCTATGCCATCCTCGATTTCGTCATTGAAAACTACCAGCCGATGGGCGAAGCCATTCACGCGGAAATCGATGAGCTGGAACGCAACGTGTTATGCGGCGTGTTGAATGACTACGACATCCAGAAGCTGCATGGCCTGCGTCGTGATGTTTTGCGCTTGCGTCGTTATGTGGCACCGATGATTGAGATCGGGGAGGAATTGCAGAGGCTGAGCTTTCCGTTCATCGACAAGAACATGCGGCCGTATTTTCGCGATGTGCAGATTCATGTGACACGGCAGATGGAAGACCTGACGACCCTGGCGGATATTGCCAGCCAGACGATTGAAGTCGGGGTGCTGCTGGAGGCCTCACGCCAGAGCGTGGTGCAACGCAAGTTTGCGGCCTGGGCGGCGATTCTGGCCTTCCCGACAGCAGTGGCGGGGATTTACGGGATGAATTTCCAGAACATGCCGGAGTTGAACTGGCATTACGGGTATTTCGGGGTGCTGGGGTTTATTACGGTGGGTTGTCTGGGGTTGTGGGCGAGTTTCAAGAAGTCGGGGTGGCTTTAAATCCTAGGCGAGTGCTTCGCACTCGATCGCGGCGGTGCGGCGATCCGACAAGCCACGCTCCCACAGGTCTGCGGTACACCTGAGGGAGCGGGCTCCAGCCTTAAACAGCTTCTGATTTCGGCTTGTGCGCGACAAACCGCATCATCCACTCGGCAACCGTGGTGCCATGGTGTTCCTGCTCCAGGCTCGCAATACCTTTGGAGTAGACCTGCTCGCCCAGCGCCTGCTGGCGAATCTCCAACAGGGCGCGGGAGTAGTCGTGGATGAATTCCGGATGCCCCTGGAAGCACAGCACCTGATCGTTGATGTGGTAAGCGGCATACGGACAGAAATCGCTGGATGCGATGACCGTGGCGTTCTCCGGCAGCGATGTGACCTGATCCTGGTGGCTGATCAGCAACGTCAGCTCTTCGCGCACCGGACTCATCCATGGCGCCTTGGCGGCCAATTTGTATTTGTGCGTGCCGACGCCCCAGCCTTGGGTTGCACGCTCGCTCTTGCCGCCAAGCAGCAGTGCCAGCAACTGATGACCGAAGCAGACGCCCAGCAATTTGTCGCCGCGCTCGTAGCGGGTCAGCAGATATTTCTTGAGGGTTTCGATCCACGGGTCGGTGCCGAAGGAGTCGGCCTTGCTGCCCGTCACCAGGTAGGCGTCGAACGTCAGGTCGTCGCTTGGGTATTCACCCTGCACCACGTTGTAGACGGTGAACTCGGCGGCAATCGGCTGCTGCGAAAACAGGTGTTTGAACATCTGCCCGTAGCCCTGATATTGGTCAACCAATTCCGGACGCAGGTGGTCGGTTTCCAGAATGCAGATGCGTAACGACATAAAAAATACCTGACACGTGATGGGAATAATGCACACCCCAGAGCCTGCCTTGAAACACCGTGACAAGGCAAGCCCCGAAATGCGTCATCGCGCCCTTAGAAGATCTCCCCTTTTGCCGCTTTTTCCAACAGCAGTGCAGGCGGCGCGAACCGCTCGCCATATTGCTTGGCCAGGTACTGGGCGCGGGCGACAAAATCCTGCACGCCGTATTGGTTGATGAACTGCAGCGCACCGCCGGTCCATGGGGCGAACCCGATACCGAATATCGAGCCAACGTTGGCATCCGCCGTCGAGGTCAGCACGCCCTCCTCCACACAGCGCACGGTTTCGATGGCTTGCACGAACAGCAAGCGATCACGCACGTCCTTCGGCGAAATCTGTCCGTCGGCTTTCTCGAAGCGGGTTTTCAACTCTGGCCACAGGTGTTTCTGGCCGCCCGCCGGATACTCGTAGAAACCGCCACCAGCCGCCTTGCCCGGACGCTTGAACTCAGTGAGCAGCAAGTCAATCACGGCGAACGCCGGATGCTCTATCAGCGGTTTGCCTTCTGCTTGCAGGTCTTTGACGGTTTGCAGACGGATATGGTTCATCAGGCTGAGGGACACTTCGTCAGAGATCGCCAGCGGTCCTACCGGCATGCCGGCCTTGCGCGCCTCAGTCTCGATCATCGACGCGTTGACGCCTTCGCCCAGCATGGCAATACCTTCGTTGGTGAAGGTGCCGAACACCCGCGACGTGAAGAAACCGCGACTGTCATTGACCACAATCGGGGTTTTCTTGATTTGCAGGACGTAATCGAAGCCGCGGGCCAGGGTTTCGTCGCTGGTATTGGCGCCCTTGATGATTTCCACCAGCGGCATTTTTTCCACGGGGCTGAAAAAATGCAGGCCGATGAACTTGCTCTGATCGGGCACGGCACACGCCAGGCCGCTGATCGGCAAGGTCGAGGTGTTGGAGGCGATCACCGCGTCCGCGCCGACGACTTTCTGCGCCGCCAACGAAACCTTGGCCTTCAATTCACGATCCTCGAACACGGCCTCGATGATCAGGTCGCAACCGGCCAGGTCGGCATCGCTTTCGCTGGTTTGTATGCGTGCCAGAACGGTGTCGCGTTGCTCGATGCTCATTTGTCCGCGAGCGACTTTCTTGTCCAGCAGCGCCGCCGAATGCGCCTTGCCCTTGTCGGCCGCGGCGAGACTGATGTCCTTGAGCACCACCTCGATACCCGCCGACGCGCTGACAAACGCGATACCGGCACCCATCATCCCGGCGCCGAGCACGCCGACTTTGCGGGTGACATACGGTTCAAAACCTTGAGGCCGCGAGCCTCCGGCATTGATTTCGTTGAGCTGGAACCAGAACGTGCCAATCAGGTTTTTCGAGACCTGGCCGGTGGTCAGTTCGGTGAAATAGCGGGTTTCGATCAGGTGCGCCGTGTCGAAATCCACCTGCGCACCCTCGACCGCCGCACAGAGGATTTTCTCCGGCGCGGGCATCGTGCCCTGGGTTTTGCTGCGCAGGATCGACGGCGCAATCGCCAGCATCTGCGCGACTTTCGGGTTTGACGGTGTGCCGCCCGGTATCTGGTAGCCCTTCACGTCCCAGCGCTGCACCGCCGCCGGATTGGCGAGCACCCACGCCCGCGCCTTGGCCAACAGGTCTTCGTGATCGCTCGCCAGCGCATCGATCAATCCTGCCTGCAACGCCTGTTGCGGTCGCAGCCTCTTGCCTTCAAGCAGATACGGCAGAGCTTTTTCCAGGCCGAGCATACGCACCATGCGCACCACGCCACCGCCGCCCGGCAGCAGGCCGAGGGTGACTTCCGGCAGGCCGAGTTGCACCGATGGATTGTCCAGCGCCACACGATGATGGCAGGCCAGGCAGATTTCCCAGCCGCCGCCGAGTGCCGCCCCGTTGATCGCCGCGACCACCGGTTTGCCGAGGGTTTCCAGGGTGCGCAACTGGCCCTTGAGGGTCAGCACCATGTCGTAGAAGGCTTTGGCTTCGGGCTTGCCGACCTTGATCAGCTCATTGAGGTCGCCGCCGGCAAAGAAGGTTTTCTTGGCCGAGGTGATGATCACTCCGGCGATGTTGTCTTTATCGGCCACCAGGCGCGCAACACAGTCAGCCATGGCCTCGCGGTACACCGCGTTCATGGTGTTGGCGCTCTGGCCCGGCATATCGATGGTCAGGACGACGATCTGGTCCTGGCCTTTTTCGTAACGAATGGCTTCGTTCATAACTAGGTTCCTTGAAGTCCGGGCTCAGAGGCGTTCGATGATGGTGGCAATGCCCATGCCGCCGCCGACACACAGGGTCGCGAGGCCATAACGCAGGCGTCGGGCTTCCAGTTCATCCAGCAGCGTGCCGAGAATGGCGCAGCCGGTGGCACCCAGCGGGTGGCCCATGGCGATGGAACCGCCGTTGACATTGATCTTGTCCGGATCGATGGCCATGTCCTTGATGAATTTCAACACCACTGAGGCGAACGCCTCGTTGACCTCGAACAGATCGATGTCTTCGACCCGCAGCCCGGCCTTGGCCAACGCCTTGCGGGTCGCCGGCGCGGGGCCGGTGAGCATGATGGTCGGATCGGTGCTGGTGACCGCCGTGGCGACAATCCGCGCCCGTGGCTGCAAGCCCAGCGCCCGGCCCTTGGCTTCGGAGCCGATGAGCATCAGCGCCGCGCCATCGACAATCCCGGAACTGTTGCCGGGGGTGTGCACATGGTTGATCCGCTCGACATGGCTGTAGACCCGCAGCGCGGTGGCATCGAAGCCCATCTGCCCCATCATCTCGAAACTTGGCTTGAGCTTGCCCAGGCCTTCCAGGGTCGATTCGGCGCGGATGAACTCATCGTGATCGAGCAGGATGATGCCGTTCTGGTCTTGCACCGGCACCAGCGACTTGTTGAAGGAGCCGTCGGCCCGCGCCCGCGCAGCCTTTTGCTGGGAATGCAACGCGTAGGCGTCGACGTCCTGACGGCTGAAGCCTTCGAGGGTGGCGATCAGGTCGGCGCCCACGCCCTGTGGCGTGAAGTGACTGTGCAGGTTGGTCGCCGGGTCCAGCGCCCAGGCCCCGCCATCGCTGCCCATTGGCACTCGGGACATCGACTCGACGCCGCCGACCACCACCAGGTCTTCGAAGCCGGAGCGCACCTTCATCGCACCGAGGTTGACCGCCTCCAGCCCGGAAGCGCAGAAGCGGTTGATCTGCACCCCCGCCACACTGACATCCCAATCGGCCACCTGAGCGGCGGTCTTGGCGATGTCAGAACCTTGATCGCCAATCGGTGTCACGCAACCGAGCACCACATCATCGACCTGGCTGGTGTCCAGCGCCGTGCGCTGTTGCAGCGCGGTGAGCAAACCGGCAACCAGATTCACCGGTTTGACACTGTGCAAGGCGCCATCGGCCTTGCCTTTGCCACGGGGCGTGCGTAACGCGTCGAAAATCAATGCTTGGGTCATGACGTCCTCGAACCGCAGTGCAGTTGGGTAAATACCGAGTGCCCACTCTTGGCCCGAGCCGCGTTTGATTCAATGACCGCAGCGCTCACAGACATTGACGCTCACGCTCAGACGGACGGTAGTCAGCTACCGGATTAACCGATTCAGGACACCAAGCTGTCTAGCCAACGGGCGCCAAAGAAGCTGGCAATAGGCCTCATGCCTTTTTTAAAGCGAATTGCAACGACACCATACGAAATGGATCTAAACCAAGCGCAGCGCGGGCTCTAAGGTGAACTTGTACGAAGTTGTCGTCGGGTTTTGCCGAGGCGCTCGTCACTACAGGAAGTGCAACGCGCTGCCAACATGGAGATATGCAGGCAGGCATCAGGAAATAACAAAAAAGGCGGTCAAGCCATGTTCAAACAATCGAAAGTACGTCAAGCCGGGCTCATTCTTTTCGCCACCACGCTGTTGTTGATATTGCCGAACCTGACCAAGGTGATCGGCTAGTCGCGTCTAAAAGATACGGCGTCACAGTTTTTGAATTGCCACTATCAAAATGTGACTGGCCCGCTACCCGGGCCAGCGTGGCTGTGCCAATCTTTGCGGCACTTCCACGACATGGACGGCGATCACTTGAAAATGCTCATTCTGCTCGGGGCCCTGCTGTTCGGCACGCCCTTGTATGCCGCACAGCTGAACCTGGAGCTGGGCGCGAACAGTCGCACCTGGCAGACCGAGGAATTGCTCAAGCATCCTCAGGTTCAAACCATCAACATCAGCAACGACGTTTCCTACAAACGGGACATGAGCTACCGCGCCGTGCCTCTGTCCGCACTGCTGACCGGCATCAAGCCTGAGGACCACCTGCAAGCCGTGGCCCTGGATGGCTTTGCCGCCGAAATGACCGCGGCGCCGTTACTCAATACCCAGGGTGCACAGGCGTGGCTGGCAATTGAAGACCCGGCCAAACCCTGGCCACCGCTATCGGAAGGCAAGCCGGGCGCCGGGCCGTTCTATCTGGTCTGGAGCAACCCACAGGCCGGCAACATCAGCCCCGAGCAATGGCCGTTCCAGGTAGCGAGCATCAAACGCCTGGCACCCGTGGCCGAGCGCTTTCCCGCCCTGCTGCCCGATCCGGCGTTGAAGGCGGATGATCCGGTGAACAAGGGTTTTGCGTTGTTCCAGAAGAACTGCCTGGCGTGCCATCGACTCAATGGCGCCGGGGACGCGCAGTTCGGGCCGGACCTGAATATTCCGTACAACCCGACCGAGTACTTCGGCGCGGACTTCCTCAAGCGCTACATTCGCGATCCACAGAGTTTGCGCCAGTGGCCGCAGGCGAAGATGCCCGGGTTCTCGACCGAGGTGTTGCCGGATGGGGATCTGCTGCTTCGCTTTTTTACTAAAGATCAAAAGATCGCAGCCTGCGGCAGCTCCTACAAGGGTGATCCATCAGATTATTGCTGCTGCACTGAAATCACCGGCGCTGGCGTCGGTGAAACCAGCACCTTGGCGTGCATCTGCTCACACCCGCCGCCCCGACGCATCCCGCGCACCGGGCAGGCATCCAGGTAGTCCAGACCCACTGCCAGCTTCAGGTGACGCTCCGGCCGGGCCAGTTCATTGGTCACGTCGAAGCTGTACCAGGCGTCATCCAGCCAGGCTTCGGCCCAGGCATGGCTGGCCAGGTGTTCGCTATTTTCGCTGTACAGATAGCCCGACACATAACGCGCAGGAATGCCCAGGCTGCGGGTGCAGGCAAGAAACGCATGGGTATGGTCCTGACACACGCCGGAGCGCCCGGCAAAGGCCTGGGCCGCGCTGGTGTCCACTTCCGTGGAGCCCGGCGTGTAGGTCATATGCTGGTTGAGGCCATGCATCAGATCGATCAGCGCCGTGCGATCGCGGCGTTGCTTGCACTCCTTCTCGGCGAACGCGCGCAGCGCAGCGTCGGCTTCAGTCAAACGGGTGAAACGCAGAAACGGCAGTGCCGACTGGCTCTCGTGTTCGGCCTCACGCAACTCGTCGATATCGACCTGGCCACGGGCGCCGATGATGATCGCTTCGTGCGGCTCATCCATGGTCAGCACATGCAGGATGTTGCCGAACGGATCGAGTTGCGCCCGCACCGGACGCGGCAGGTCGAGCTGCCAGCTGAGCACGTGCTGACGCTCGCTGTCGTGGGGAGTCAGGCGCAGATACTGGATGCTCGCCCGCACCTTGTCTTCGTAGTGATAGGTGGTCTCGTGGCTAATGGAAAGTCTCATGCCGCCTCCAGATAAGAACTGTGAATCGCGTTACCCAACTGGCGCACCAGCGGGATGAACTCGGTCAGCCAGGCGTGCAGGCCTTCGTCGAGAATTTCGGTGATGCCGGTGTAGCGCAGGCGTGCGTCCATTTCTGCCGCCAGGCGTTGGGCGGGACGACCGTTGGCCCCCGGCAATTGCGCGAGGATCTGGTCGATTTCTTCGGTGCAGGCACGCAGGGATCGCGGTACATCGGCCCGCAGCAACAGCAATTCGGCGACATGCCGGGCGCCGGGGGCGTCGCGGTAGATTTCCGTGTAGGCCTCGAACGACGACAACGCCCGCAACAATGCGCTCCATTGGTAATACGCGTGAGCGGTACCATCGCTGACTGCTTCGGCCTGATCGCCGGCCATTTCGTAGCGGGCATCGAGCAGGCGCAAGGTGTTGTCCGCCCGTTCGATAAAAGTCCCCAGACGAATGAAACGAAACGCATCGTTACGCATGATGGTGCCGTAGGACGCGCCCCGGAACAGGTGGGAACGTTCCTTGATCCACTCGCAGAAACGGCTCATGCCGTAGCGGCTCAATCCTTGCCCGGCGATGCCGCGAATTTCCAGCCAGGTGGCGTTGATGTTTTCCCACATGTCGGCGGTGATGCGTCCACGCACCGCATGGGCGCTTGCCCGTGCGGCACCGAGGCAGCTGTAGATGCTCGCCGGGTTGGCCGCATCCAGGGCGAAAAAATGCAGCAGCCGTTCGGCATGCAGTTCGCCATGGCGCTCCAGGTAATCGTCCAGGGTGCCGGTGATCAACAGCGGCATGGCCAGCTCGTGCAAACCGTCGCCACGACCGTCCTGCGGCATCAGCGACAGCGAATAGCTGATGTCGAGCATCCGTGCGAGGTTTTCCGCCCGCTCCAGGTAACGCGACATCCAATACAAATCCGAGGCAGTTCTACTTAACATGACAGGCTTCCTTTAATCCTCGACCACCCAGGTGTCCTTGGTTCCGCCGCCCTGGGAGGAATTGACCACCAGGGAACCTTCGCGCAGGGCGACGCGGGTCAAACCGCCGGGCACGACCCGGGTTTCACGGCCTGACAATACAAACGGACGCAGATCGATATGGCGCGGTGCGATACCGTTTTCGACAAAGGTCGGACAGGTCGACAGCGACAACGTCGGTTGCGCGATATACGCATGGGGCTTGGCGATGATGCGCGCGCGGAAGGCTTCGATTTCCGCTGCCGTAGCCGCCGGCCCCACCAGCATTCCGTAACCGCCGGAGCCTTGGGTTTCCTTGACCACCAGTTCTGGAAGATTGGCCAGCACGTGGGAAAGCTCAGAGGGATTACGGCATTGCCAGGTCGGCACGTTCTTCAGGATCGGTTCTTCGTCCAGATAGAAACGGATCATGTCGGTGACGAACGGATACACCGACTTGTCATCCGCCACCCCCGTGCCGATGGCATTGGCCAGCACCACGTTGCCGGAACGGTAGGACGACAGCAGCCCCGGCACGCCGAGCATCGATTCCGGGTTGAACGCCAGCGGATCGAGGAAGGCGTCGTCAAGGCGACGATAAATCACGTCGACCGCTTTCGGCCCGTCGGTGGTGCGCATGTAGACCTTGTCGTCACGTACGAACAGGTCCGCGCCCTCCACCAGTTCCACACCCATTTCCCGCGCCAGAAACGCATGTTCGAAGAACGCACTGTTGAAGCGCCCCGGTGTCAGCACCACCACGCTCGGGTTATCGATCGGGCTTGAGCTTTTCAGGGTGTCGAGCAGCAGGTTCGGGTAATGGTCGATAGGGGCGATGCGTTGCGCCGCGAACAGCTCGGGGAACAGGCGCATCATCATCTTGCGGTCTTCGAGCATGTAACTGACGCCGCTCGGTGTCCGCAAATTGTCTTCGAGCACGTAGTAGGTGCCGTCGCCGTCGCGCACCAGGTCGACGCCGGAGATGTGCGAATAGATATCGCGGTGCAAATCCAGGCCCTGCATCGCCAACTGGTACTGCTCGTTAGCCAGCACCTGCTCGGCCGGAATGATGCCGGCCTTGATGATTCGCTGCTCGTGGTAGAGATCGGCGAGGAACATGTTCAACGCCTTGACCCGCTGGATGCAGCCGCGCTCGACGACGCGCCACTCGCTGGCGGGGATGCTGCGGGGAATGGTGTCGAAGGGAATCAGGCGCTCTGTCCCCTGCTCATCACCGTAGAGCGTGAAGGTTATCCCGGCGCGATGAAACAGCAGATCGGCCTCGCGTCGCCGTTGTGCCAGAAGCTCGTCAGGCGTCTCGGCCAGCCAACGGGCAAACTCCCGATAATGCGGGCGGACCTGGCCGCCGGCATCGTACATCTCATCAAAATAGTTGCGGATCATGCCGTACTCCTTGTCACTCGGACGTCCAGACCTTCGCAAGGCCCGTGCCATCGGCATAAACGCTTAAATTTCAATCGGTTGGATAATCAAGACGCACGCACCGCACCAATCCTGTGCGACAAATGCCCCAACCTGATTGCCCCCGCTTCATTGCAAGGCGCTGTGATCGCCTATCACCAGCATAGCCAGAGTTGATTTCACTGCCCGGCAATGGCTACGGATAATCCAGACATTCGCTGAAAAGCTCCCCGGACTTCCCTTTTAGCCGCCTGCCCAGGCGGCTTTTTTTTGCTGGTTTTCAACGCCCACAAATGAAAACGGCCAACCCGAAGGTCAGCCGTCATTGCCGGTTGTCACTGTTCATAAGGTTATGCGAGTCGCCCTCGTACCTCCTGTTTCACACCCCAGCCTTCGATGATGCCGCCCAATGGCTCGACCACCGCTTCGAAACCCTGTTCGAAATCGCCGATGTCGTCGTAGGTGGCATACATGACTTTGCACAGTTCCAGCGCCCAGGCGCCGTCGTCGCGCACACTGATTTGCGCATTCAGGGATTCACCATGGTGGAAATGACCTGCCGCCCTGCGTGCCCGCTCCTCATCCGGGAAAATGGCGTAGAACTCGATGGGATGAAACCGCGAAAAGTCAAAACCGCCTTCTTTCATGCGGCGCAGCACGCTGCTGCTGATGTCTTCTTGATAGGCTGTGCTCATGAAACGTCCTCCTCAAAACGATGGATAGACTTTCCGTACTCCCTCACCCGCAACCGAACAGCGCGAGCGACGGCAACCAATGTGCCGGCGGGAAACAAGCATGGAGCTGACAAGACCAGACCTTAGCGATTCATTCGCTGATCTCGCTTGCAGAGTAGCCTCAAGATAGAGCCTCTGCCAAGGCCTGGATGTGAATGCGAGAGGTGTCGCTCAGACTGGAGTAATGCCGAGGATTTGAATGCTGTTCTGGGACTTGAGCTCTTTGACGCACGCATCAGTGGTCCGCCCCTCCAGATCGTTCAGATCCAGTTCGGCAGCGACAGGAAGAAGCCGGGCCTTGATGAGCTTGGCGGCCCGCTCGTAGTCCGGGCGCTCGGTGCACTCAAAGACTTCGTTGATGGTTTCGCCATGATCATCCACGAAAGTGACTTTCCACTTTTGCATTGGTGCCTCCTCGATAAAACCCATGGATGGGCTTACATCCATCTCGACCTTGTTAGCTGGCTAATTGTTCCTTAAAACCCGATGGTTCTGTCAGCACTAACCAATGTGGGAGCGAGCTCGCTCCCACAGGTTTCGTGCGCGGTCTGAAAGATCAGTCGTTGCTTGGCTTGTTCACCGCCTGCAACACGTATTGCGGCAAGGCGAAGGCGCCGATGTGGATTTCAGGATTGTAGTAGCGGGTGATGATGCCGCTGCCCGCGAAGCGCTGTTGCAGGGTTTCACGGGACAACTTGCGATAAGCGGTATTGGTGGCGCCCCAGGCGAAGGTCATCGAGCCGCCGATGTAGGTCGGCACGGCGGCCTGGTAGAAGTGCCAGTCCGGGAACAGGCTGCGCAGGCGACCGGCGGTGGTCTTCACTTCTTCGATCTGCATGAACGGCGTGCCGTTCTGCGTCACCAGGATGCCGCCTTCGTTCAGGCAGCGGTGGCAAGCCTGGTAGAAGTTTTCCGAGAACAGCACTTCACCCGGCCCGATCGGGTCGGTGGAGTCGGAAATGATCACGTCGAACTTTTCAGTGGTGGTGGCAACAAAACGCATGCCGTCATCGATCACCAGGTTCAGGCGTGGATCATCGAATGCACCCTTGGAGTGGTTCGGCAGGAATTCCTTGCACATGTCGACCACGGTGCCGTCGATCTCGACCATGGTGATGTGCTCGACACTGCGGTGCTTGGCCACTTCACGCAACATGCCGCCGTCACCGCCGCCGATGATCAGCACGCGCTTGGCGGTGCCATGGGCGAGGATCGGCACGTGGGTGAGCATTTCGTGATAGATGAATTCGTCGGCTTCGGTGGTCTGGATCACGCCGTCCAGCGCCATCACCCGGCCCATGCGCGGGTTCTCGAAGATCACCAGGTGCTGGTGCTCGGTGCGCACTTCGTGCAGCAGTTTTTCCATGCGAAAACGCTGGCCGTAGCCTTCGTAGAGGGTTTCCAGGTAGTCGCTGGTCGGGGTGTTGCTCATGGGAAGTGCTCCGATGAATGCGGGTGGCAACGGACGGTTACCCGCCCATGATGGCCAATCGAGCGTCTCGATTGACCGGGAAAGGCGCGCATTCTACGTCGCGGAACATGACAGGTCGAATGTAGGAGCGAGCTTGCTCGCGATGACGGCCGCATATTCACTATCAATGCGCCTGACAGATCGCAATCGCGGGCAAGCCCGCTCCCACAGGGTCGGTGTTGTTTGTAGGAATTCGTTCAGAATTTGACATTGCCCCGCGGCCCGGCGATGGCCCAGATGATCAGTCCCAGCACCGGCAACAGCGCGATCAACAGTACCCAGAGGATTTTCATCCCGGTCTCGGCACTACTTTTGAAAACGTTGATGATGGCCCAGATGTCCAGGGCAAAAATAATCAAGGCAACCAGGCTGTTGAACGTGGAACCCATGGTGACGCTCCTGAAGAGTGATTTGCCCTCTCAGGATAGACGGTCGTCGCGAGGGTTCCCTTTTATTGACAGTGTTTGGCTATCAGACGTGGATCGCCACTTTCAGGGCTTCCAGGGATGGCGCGGCTGCGATGCCGACTTCTGCGCACAATTCCAGCACGCGTGGCACGTCATTGCCGTAGACCAGCACCACCTGCAACTCGTCATCGAGCAACTGGCTGAAATTCATCAGCGTGTAGCCACCGCTTTCCTTGTTCATGCTGCTCATCTGCACCTGGATACGGTTGAGCGCGGTCAGGGCTTCGGTCTTGGCCAGTTGCTTGGACTTGAGGTTGAACTCAACGCCCGGGCCGAACGAGGCGACGATTTGGGCGAACAGGTCCATGTAGGTGTCAGCCTGGAACAGCACCGTTTCCGGCAGGCTGCCGACCACCACCCACTCACCCAGCGGGATCGGGAAGGTTTCGTCGTAGTTGATGTCCGGATTGGCCGTCAGAAAAGCATCCTGATCGGCGTAGGCCTGGGCCGCTTCGTCTGCGACCTTGAGGATTTCGTCTTCGCCCATGCACCCGGAGCTGATTTTGCTGATGAGTTCGACGAGTGCGGCTTTCATGGGGAGGATCCTGTAGCGAGGTGAATTTTGAGGGCGCGAAGGATACCGCAAGGATAGATTCGAATGGCCATTTTAAAGCAATCAGCCAATCAGCTTCTCAAGCTGAGCAACCGTATCGGTAGCGCCCATGGTTTTAGCCGCTTCCAGCGCGGTGATGCCATTGGCGTCTTTGGCTTTCGGGTCGGCGCCCTTGCTGACCAGGTAATCGACCACTTCGACGCGGTTGAACATCGCCGCCATCATCAGCGCCGTGCGGCCATCGAAGGACGAGCCTTCAACCTGCGCGCCACCGTCGACCAAGGCCTTGATCACCGCCAGGTCGCCCTTGAACGCGGCGCCGGCAATCGGGCTCTGGCCGTTGTCGTTGCGGATCTCCGGGTCGGCCTTGTGCTCCAGCAGGACTTTGACCGTGTCCACATGACCGTGATACGCGGCCAGCATCAGCAAGGTATCGCCCTTGTGGTTACGCAGGTTCGGCGGCAAACCCTTGGTCAGCAGCGCGGCCATCATCGCCGCATCGCCCTCCCGTGCCTTGTTGAATACCTGTTCGGTGAATTCTGCGGCTTCTTCGGGGGTCATCTGGCGGCTTTTGTCTGACATTGGGCACTCCCTTTTCTGTCATTCGTAAAAGCCGACAGTTTCCCGAGCGGCCCCGGCACTGTCACTTGTTTTTTCTCATGGGCCGCCATAGTCAGATTCAATAGCGGTACTTGCCGCCGTGAATGTCGGACAACAACTGCTCGGTGACCTGCACGTAGGTCTGGGTCCCCGGCAGCCAGGCATAGATCGGATCATCTCCAGTTTTACCCGGGTCGAAAGCTTCGTCCTTGAGTCGGGTCTTCTGATATTTGAACGTTCCGGTGGTTTCCATTTTCACTTTCACCCGCAGGAACAACGGCACCGCATAGGCCGGCATTTGCTCACGGGCGAAGGCCAGCAGTTCGCTGAAGTCCAGGGTTGCCAGGGATTCGGCAGGCGTGATCGCCGCCATCCCGGCCCGCCCATTGGTGTTGCGGATTTCCACGCCATAGGCCACGGCTTCGGAAATATGCGGGTGTTGCAGGAGGATGTTTTCGACCTCCGTGGTCGAGACGTTTTCGCCCTTCCAGCGGTAGGTATCGCCCAGTCGGTCGACAAACTGCGCATGCCCAAAGCCGATGTTGCGCAACAGGTCGCCGGTGTTGAAGTAGCGGTCACCCTTTTCGAACACATCCTGGAGCACGACCTTGGCGGTTTTCTGCGGATCGGTGTAGCCGTCCAACGGTGCCTTGTCGTCGATTTTCGCCAGTAACAACCCCTGCTCACCCTTGGCGACCTTGCGCATCAAGCCATTGGCCTGACGAATCGGCGCACCGTTGTCGTGGTCGTACGCGACCAATTCCCAGGACATCAGGGAAAAACCGATGGTGTTGTCGAAATTCAGAATGTTGGTGAAACCGATATTGCCGTCGCTGGCGGCGTACAGCTCGCAGATGTGATTCACCGCAAAGCGGGTCTTGAACTCGTTCCAGGCGCCGGGGCGCAGGCCGTTGCCGATCATTTTCTTCACGTCGTGCCGACTGTCGTCGACGCTCGGCGGTTGATCGACCAGGTAGCGGCACAGTTCGCCGACATAACCGATGGTGGTCGCGTGGTACTTGCGCACGTCGCTCCAGAACTGACTGGCGCTGAATTTGCGGCGGATGGCGAACCCGCTGGCACCACTGACGGCCGAACCCCAGCACACGCAAAGGCCCGTGGCGTGGTACAGCGGCAAGGTGCAATAGACGACATCGTCGGGGCGCATGTCCAGGGCGATCATGCCGAAACTCGCAGAGCTGCGCATCCAGCGTCCGTGCTTGAACACGCCGGCCTTGGGCAGCCCCGTGGTGCCCGAGGTGTAGATATAAAAACAGGGATCGTCGAAGAAAATCTGCCGGCTGCTCGCCGGGTTGTCGCTGGCGTCGTCGAGGCTGACGGTCATCAGGTTGATGAAACCTTCAGGCGCGATACCCGGTTGGCGTGAAGTGTCCTGATCGGCGACGAACCAGGTTCGGTCAGCCTTGATCGACACCCGATCACGAACCGCCAGGTACGCCGGAGCCAACTCTTCACCGACAATGATCGCCACCGGCGTCACCAGATTCACGCTGTGCACCAGGGTGTCGCGGGTTTGCGAGGTATTGAGCAGCGCACTGATTGCGCCGACCTTGGCCACCGCCAGAATCGTCACCAGCAGTTCGGGGCGGTTCTCGATGAAGACCGCCACCACATCACCCTTGCCGATGCCTTGGCCGATCAGGTGATGGGCGATGCGGTTGGCCCATTGGTTGACCTCGGAGTAACTGAGCGTTACGTCGCCTTGCAACAGCGCCGGCCCCTTCGGGTTGCGCAATGTGGCTTGCTCGAAACTCCAGCCCAAACCACACGTTTGGGTCGGGTCCTTGACGTTGGCGGCCTTCATGCCTTTCACCACCCGGGGGATGGCCTTGGCGATGGAAGGCAGCTTGCGGAGCATCATGCCCCAGGTAATCGTGTCGTTCGACGTGCGGCTCATGATGCTCCCGTTCGATCTTTTTATTGTCGGGCTGCGATGACTGAATCCGAAAATACGTCAACGGTTCTTGAGCTGTACACGCGGTTTTTGAAATGTTTTGTATCTGCGATCTTGATCCGCAACAACGGAGTGAAAATCGTGATCTCACCCACGCCAATTGGTTCCATCGAGTCGCCGACGGACCTGCAAAATGCAGGATGCACGATGGCCATTCATGCAGATTGCACGAAAGCAAAAATCACTGAAAACCGTAACATATTGATTTTACTTAATATTTATCAGCTGAAATGAATGGCACAAAGGCTGCAACAGTCTTTCCATGCTTTCCATTCAAGTCATCACGGAGCTGAACGACATGAGCCTTATCCAGGAAAAATTTTCGTCCTTGTTCTCCAACTTCGCAGTCACTACCCAGGACCGCCCTGATGGCGGGATTCTGCTGACCTTGAGCAGCGCCGACGGCAGAGAATTCAAGCGCTCGATCTCTTACCAGCAATTGCACAATGGCGATCAACTGTCCTGGGTCATCAGCGCGATTCGCCGTGACCTCGCTGAACAGGCCAGCGAATTGCCGCAGATTTCCATGTTGCAGAGCCAGCAACGGTTTGCCTTGCCGACCTATCACTCGCTGTAAAAATAATGTGGAAAAAACTGTGGGAGCGAGCTTGCTCGCGAAGAGGGAGTATCAGTCAACATCAACGTTGAATGACACACCGCTTTCGCGAGCAAGCTCGCTCCCACAGTTCGTATGGCAGCTGCTAAACAATGGTGTTTAGAACGTTGAGGGTTCTATCCGCGCAAAGCTGTCCACGGTGACATGCCCTGCCAGTTCGCCGCCCTCGCGGGCCAGCCCGCAAGTAGCCATCCCCGCCGCACGCGCCGCGTCGAGCTCTTCGACGATGTCCGACAAAAACAGAATCTGTGTCGCCTCGACCTCAATTGCCTGCGTAATGTTGGCGTAGGACTGCGCCTCGCGCTTGGGCCCTGAAGTGGTGTCGAAGTAACCATTGAACAACGGTGTCAAATCCCCCGCCTCCGAGCAGCCGAAGATCAACCTCTGGGCCTGGATCGAACCGGACGAATAAACAAACAGTTGAAAGCCGTCCTGATGCCAGCGCTTGAGCGCTTCAACGGCGTCCGGGTACACRTGCCCCTTCAACTGCCCGGCCAGATACCCCTGCTCCCAGACCATGCCCTGCAACGCTTTCAACGGCGTGGCCTTGCGGTCCTCGGCAATCCAGCCCAGCAGGATCTCGACAACGCGCTCGACATCGGCGTCCGGCTCATTGCTGTCTCGGCGCACGGCGTCCAACTGTGCCGCCACGTCTACGCGCCCGGCGTGCTCACGAACGAAGTCCGGCAGATGCCTGGCCGCGTAAGGAAACAGCACGTCGAACACAAAACTCACCGCGCTGGTGGTGCCTTCGATGTCGGTGAGAATCGCTTTGATCGGCATCGACTCAGTCCTCCAGACGCGGGAATTGGCTGGCGATGTCTTCGCCGGTGAAATTGGCCACCCAGCCTTCCGGGTTGTTGAACAGACGGATCGCAATGAAATGCGGGTGCTCGCCCATGTCGAACCAGTGTTTGGTGCCCGCCGGCACCGAGATCAGGTCGTTTTTCTCGCACAGCACCGCGTACACGTAATCGTCGATGTGCAGGGTAAACAGGCCACGCCCGGCCACGAAAAATCGTACTTCGTCTTCGCCATGGCGGTGTTCGTTGAGGAACTTGGCGCGCAATTCGGCTTTTTGCGGGTGGTCGCTGTTGAGGCTGATCACGTCGACAGTGATGTAACCGCGTTCGGTCATCAGCTTGTCGATTTGGTCTTGATAGGCGGCGATCACTTCATCCTGGCTGGCACCCGGCTGGAGCTTGGTGGCGGCTTGCCAACGATCGAAACGCACGCCTTGCTCGGCCAGGGTCGAGGCGATGTCTTCGAAATGGGTCAGCACCTTGTTGGGGATTTCAGGGCTGGAGACGTGATAGACGGACAGGCTGCTCATCAGGGCAACTCCTTAACGGTTCATGCTTTAAAGAGCGAGCGCATCTTCAACTCGCACTCGAACAAAAATTCAAAGGCCTCGATCTGCCGCAGGGCGTCGCTCATGCGCGCGCCCCAGGTGTACAGGCCGTGCCCACGGATCAGGTAGCCGACGCAATCGGGATGGGCGTCCAGCCAAGGCTGCACCTTGGCGGCCAGGCGCGCAATGTCCTGGTCGTTGTCGAAAATCGGCACGCGCACCCGGGATTCGTGGGTCGTCACACCGCTGAAGGCTTTTTGCAGTTCGTAGTCTTCGAATTCGATGAAATCTTGCGGCGTCAGGCGCGACAGCACGGTGGCGTTCACCGAATGGGTATGCAGCACCGCACCGATCTCCGGGCGCCAGCTGTAGAGCTGGGTGTGCAGCAGGGTTTCAGCGGACGGTTTCTTACCCGGCTCCAGGCTGTTGCCTGACAGGTCAGTGACCAGCACATCGTCCATGCCCAGTTGCCCCTTGTGTTTGCCGGACACGGTCAGCAAGGCTTCGGTCGGCGACAGGCGGGTCGAGTAATTGCTGCTGGTGGCCGGCGACCAGCCGCGGCCATACAGAAAACGCCCGGCGTCGATGATTTCCTGGGCGAGTTGTTCACGGGTAAGGCTCATGGCCTGTCCTCTTGCATACGTGTGGCAATGATAACGGCAGCCGCGACGGCTGCGAGACTGGCAATACTAAATGTCCATGCCGCGCCGAGCGCATTCCAGCTGTAGCCGGAATACAACGCGCCCAACGCACCGCCGGTGCCGGCCAACGCGGCATACAGCGCCTGGCCCTGGCCTTGCTGGCGCGCACCGAAGCTACGTTGCACGAATGAAATGGCAGCGGCGTGAAAGCTGCCGAATGTCGCCGCGTGCAATACCTGGGCAAACAGCAATACCCAAAGGAATTCGGCCAACGACCCGAGCAGTAACCAGCGCAGCGCCGCCAGCAGAAAACTCGCCATCAGCACCCGGCGCAGTGAAAACCGCGCGAGGATCTTGCTCATGGCCAAAAACATCAAAACTTCAGCGACCACGCCGACCGCCCAGAGCATGCCGATCACGCCCCGGCTGTAACCCAGGTGCTCAAGGTGCAAGGTCAGGAACGTGTAATACGGCCCGTGGCTCATCTGCATCAGCGCCACGCAGCCGTAAAACGCCAACACACCGGGGTTGCGCAGTTGCTGGAGAAATCCCTCCCCGGTCAACCGTTCACCCTGAATCGGTTGCGCGTTAGGCACCCACAAACTGCTGACCACGATGCCGGCCAGGATCAGTACCAGCGCCGCCGGGTAGATGTCCAGGCTCAGCCATTCGAACAAACGGCCCAGCGCGACCACGGTGATGATGAAACCGATCGAACCCCACAGGCGAATCTGGCTGTAGCGCGAGGTCTGGCCCTGCAAGTGCGCCAGGGTGATGACTTCGAATTGCGGCAACACCGCGTGCCAGAAGAACGCATGCAAGGCCATGACCATCGCCAGCCAGGCGTAGGTCTTGCTGACGAAAATCAGCGAAAAGGTCAGCAGCGTGCACACCGCGCCAAAGCGCACGATGGCCAGTCGCCGACCGGTGTAGTCGCCCAGCCAGCCCCAGATATTCGGCGCCACGCAGCGCATCAGCATCGGGATCGCCACCAGTTCGCCGATGCGCGCGGCACTGAATCCGAGGTGATCGAAATACAGCGCCAGAAACGGCGCTGTCGAACCGAGCAAGGCGAAATAGAACAGATAGAAACTGGAGAGCCGCCAGTACGGGAGCGCCACTGCCGTCATTAGACGGCAGCGACTGAAAAGTCAGCCATTAAAGCTGACCCAGCACCGGGGTGCTCACGCGCACATCGGCGTTCTGCCCGCGGTGACGCAGCAGGTGATCCATCAGCACGATGGCCATCATCGCCTCGGCAATCGGCGTGGCGCGGATGCCGACGCACGGGTCGTGCCGGCCCTTGGTGATCACTTCCACCGGATTGCCATGAATGTCGATGGAACGGCCCGGCGTGGTGATGCTCGATGTCGGCTTCAGCGCCAGATGCGCAACGATGGGCTGACCGGAGGAAATACCGCCGAGAATGCCGCCGGCGTTGTTGCTGAGGAAACCTTGCGGGGTCATTTCATCGCGATGCTCGGTGCCTCGCTGGGCGACGCTGGCAAAACCGGCGCCGATTTCCACGCCCTTGACCGCGTTGATGCTCATCAGCGCATGGGCCAATTCGGCGTCGAGACGGTCGAAGATCGGCTCGCCCAGACCCGGCATCACGCCTTCGGCGACCACGGTGATCTTGGCGCCGACCGAATCCTGGTCGCGACGCAACTGGTCCATGTAGGCTTCCAGCTCCGGCACTTTGTCCGGGTCCGGGCTGAAGAAGGCATTCTGCTCGACCGATTCCCAGGTCTTGAACGGGATTTCAATCGGCCCCAGCTGGCTCATGTAGCCGCGAATGACGATGCCCTGGCTGGCCAGGTATTTTTTCGCAATCGCACCGGCCGCAACGCGCATCGCGGTTTCGCGGGCCGAGCTGCGACCGCCGCCGCGGTAGTCGCGCTCGCCGTACTTGTGGTGGTAGGTGTAGTCGGCGTGGGCCGGGCGGAACAGGTCCTTGATCGCCGAGTAGTCCTTGGACTTCTGGTCGGTGTTGCGAATCAGCAGGCCGATGGCGCAACCGGTGGTGCGGCCTTCGAACACGCCGGAGAGGATTTCGACTTCGTCGGCTTCCTGGCGCTGGGTGGTGTGGCGGCTGGTGCCGGGCTTGCGGCGGTCCAGGTCACGCTGCAGATCCTCAAGGGATATCTCCAGCCCCGGCGGGCAGCCATCGACAATGGCGACCAACGCCGGACCATGGCTTTCGCCCGCGGTGGTGACAGTGAACAGCTTGCCGTAGGTATTGCCGGACATGCAGGACGCTCCGTGAAATGAACCTGAATACGTAATGCGCGCCAGTATACGCAGGCTACCCAAGTAGTTCATCCTCGAACCTTATGGGTGCCTGTGAGTCCAACCGGCATCTTCTTGATGATGGCGCGATGATGCTGCGAGTTCTAGCCTTGAGCCTTACCCTGATTTCCGGCTTCGCCCAGGCGACTGTCCTGCAACGGCCGATGACGCTGGACACCGGCACCGGCGAGCTTTTCGGCTCGCTGTTACTGCCAAAATCCGACAATCCGGTACCGGTTGTCCTGATCATTTCCGGCTCCGGTCCTACGGATCGTGACGGAAACAACGCCGACGGCGGGCGCAATGACAGCCTCAAGCGCCTGGCCTGGGTGCTGGCCAAACACAACATCGCCAGTGTGCGCTACGACAAGCGCGGTGTGGCCGCGAGCCTGGCCGCCACGCCGGACGAGCGCAATCTGACGGTGGAAGCCTATGTGGCCGACGCCGAAGCCTGGGGCCAGAAACTCAAGAGCGATCCGCGTTTCGGCAAGCTGATTGTGCTGGGGCACAGCGAAGGCGCCTTGATCGCCAGCCTCGCTGCGCCGGGCATCGATGCCGACGCGGTGATTTCTGTCTCCGGCAGCGCCAGGCCGGTCGATCAGGTCATCCGCGAGCAACTGGGCAATCGCCTGCCGCCACCGCTGATGCTGCGCAGCAATGAACTGCTCGACAGCCTCAAGGCCGGGAAACCCGACGACAATGTGCCGCCACCCTTGCAGGCGATTTTCCGTCCGAGCGTGCAGCCGTACCTGATTTCCCTGTTCCGCCAGGACCCGGCCGCGGCGTTTGCCAAGCTGAAAATGCCGGCGCTGATCATCCAGGGCAGCAACGACATCCAGGTCGGCGTCAATGACGCAAGGCTGCTCAAGGCCGCCAAACCGGACGCCGAACTGGCGCTGATCGAGGGCATGAACCACGTCATGCGCATCGTTCCCAACGACGTCAAACGCCAACTGGCCTCCTATAAAGACCCACAATTGCCCCTGGCGGCGGAGCTGGGCACGCGGATCCTCGGGTTTATTGACGGACTTCGCACCAGTTAACCTCTCATTACCCTCCAGTCCTGAAAAAAACGGCCGATAAGCCTTTGTCGCCAGCACATTGGCTGGCGACAAGCTGAGCTTGGACAGGATCTCGCCGTTATGACTGACACCCAGACTTCACCCGACACCACCGCTGAAACTGACGCACCGCCAGCGGTCGAGCTGCCCTGGGCGGACGTCCACGTCGAGTACCACAAGATGCTCCGACTGGCGCCGCTGCAGACTGACCGCAACACGGGCGGGCGTCCGTTGCGCTTTGTCGAATTAGGCTATGCCGAGCGCAACGACAAGGCGCGCAGCCTGATGCGCATGAGTATCACCCTGCCCGGCCAGCGTGTGCGCAAGGAACAGAATCATCTGGACGTGTGGGTCGATCACGCCGAAAAACGCGTGCATTTCGGCCCGCAAAGCGGCTTGCAGGTTGAACCGCTGAACCGCGGCATTGGCCGCTATATGGCGGCCCAGGGCATCAACTGGGCGAAGAAGCGCTGGCCGACCTACACCATCGACGGCTTTGACCTGAACAACAAGGATGCGCTGAACGAAGACACCCGCCTGCGCCGCGATCATTTTTTGCGCGTGCACGGGTTCGACGTGGTGTACGCCGATGCCCAGCATTTGAAAGGTAGCGTCAAGCCGGTCAAGGTCGGCGACCTTTCTGGCGACTGGAACAGCGAAAAACTGCAGGTCGTGGAAATTCTCGAAGCGGCGCAGATGCTCCAGCAAGCCGAGCAGAACCTGGCCGAGCAGGAAGTCAAACTCAAGAAACACGAAGAAAAAGTCAGCAAGTACAAACGCGAAGACGCCGGACTGCGCTTCACCATCACTTGCCTGGTGGCGTTTGCGGTGTTTCAGGCGCTCCTACAGGAATACGCATTCCATGTAGGAGCTGCCGCAGGCTGCGATCTTTTGCTTTTTAAATGCGGGAAGCGAACAACGCCTGATGCTCCCGGCATTGCTGCGCGCTCAGCATGAACACACCATGACCGCCGCGTTCGAATTCGAGCCAGGCAAAGTCGACTTCCGGGTACAACGCCTCGACGTGCACCTGGCTGTTGCCCACTTCGACAATCAGCAAGCCCTTATCGGTCAGATGATCCGCCGCTTCGGCCAGCATGCGCCGCACCAGGTTCAAGCCGTCATCACCGCAGGCCAGGCCCAGTTCCGGTTCGTGCTGGTATTCGTCCGGCATGTCAGCGAAATCTTCCGCATCGACATAGGGCGGGTTCGACACGATCAAGTCGAAACGTTGTCCCGGCAAGCCCTCGAAACCGTCGCCCTGCACCGTGTACACACGCTCATCGACACCATGGCGCTCGATGTTCTGATTGGCCACTTCCAGCGCTTCGAACGACAGGTCCGCCAACACCACCTCGGCATGCTGGAACTCGTAGGCGCAGGCGATGCCGATGCAACCGGAACCGGTGCACAGGTCGAGAATCCGCGCCGGCTCGTTAGCCAGCCACGGAGTAAAACGGTTTTCGATCAGTTCGCCGATAGGAGAACGCGGGATCAGCACGCGCTCATCGACGATGAACGACATGCCACAGAACCAGGCCTCGCCCAGCAGATACGCGGTAGGCACCCGCTCTTCGATGCGGCGCTTGAGCAAAAGCTGCAGGTGAACCACTTCGTCTTCTTCCAGATTGCAGTCGAGGTAGCTGTCGGCGATTTCCCACGGCAGGTGCAGCGCGCCCAACACCAATTGCCGGGCTTCGTCCCAGGCGTTGTCAGTGCCATGGCCGAAAAACAGATCCTCCCCATGGAAGCGGCTGACGGCCCAACGGATATGGTCACGCAGGGTGCGAAGGCGGGAAGTGATCACGACGGCAAACTCCAGAAAAATCGACGGGCGATTCTACCAGTCAAACGGCGTCACGACGACGCGGGAAACTACCGATTCAAATGTAGGAGTTATCCGTTTTTTCGCCAGGCTATTGAACAAAACGCGACTATTGACAAGGCTACAGGCCAGCAACGACGGCACCTACGATCGTAGCGATTCACAGAACCGCTCAGCCAGAGGACAATGGCGCAAAAGCCCCACTCCAAGGAGCCCCAGAATGTCCGTTCCAAAAACGATGTTTCAACTCAGCGGCCGCGGTTACCCGGCAGCCAAACTGAGCCACGCGACCCTTATCATCATCGATGCCCAGAAAGAATACTTGAGCGGGCCACTGGCCCTCAGCGGCATGGATGAGGCCGTCGCAAACATCAAGCAATTGCTCGCCGCTGCCCGTGCAGCCGGCCGGCCGATCGTGCATGTCCGCCACCTCGGAACGCTCGGTGGAATGTTCAACCCGCAAGGCGTCGGTGGTGAGTTCATTCCGGGCCTGGAGCCACAGAGCGACGAAACCGTCATCGGTAAATTGCTGCCAAGCGCGTTCCACGGTACCGAACTGGCCAAACGCCTGGAAGACCTTGGCGCCCTCGACCTGATCGTCTGCGGTTTCATGAGTCACTCCAGCGTCAGCACCACCGTGCGCGCAGCAAAGAACCTGGGTTTCCGCTGCACGCTCATTGAAGACGCCTGCGCAACACGCGACCTGCCCTACAAGGGCGGAGTCCTGAGCGCCGAGCACGTTCATCAGACCGAAATGGCCATCATGGGTGACAACTTCGCCACCCTCGCCCTGACCTGTGAACTGATCTGATCGACACTCAATGAGCGGCCTGGAATGCCGCTCATCCGCAAAAACCTCTCATTTGCCGTAATTGTCTTAGCCTCAGGAACATCCCGGTCAACTCCCGGTCGAAGGGCCGATACCCATAGAGGAAGGTCGGAATGAAGTTATCCGATGGTTTTGACGCTCGCCGCTTGCGGCCCAAAGGCCAAAGCAACTGGCGTTTTCGTATCGGTGTGACGTTCGCGGCACTGCTGGCGATGTGCGGCGTGTTGCTCGTCATGGCCGGTGTCGCCAGCCTGCTCGGCCACGCACCCGCCCTGGGTGAATTGAACACCAGCCGCACCGGTGCTGCGGTGATCCTGGTCATCGGCCTGTTCGTGCTGTACCTCGGTGTCTGGCTATGGCGCCGTTGCCGTCGTCGCTCGCGGCAGTCGCGGGAACTGGCCATGTCGCCGCACCTGATGAAAAAACACGACTGAGCCAGGCGTCGCGCGCGTTTTTGTCGCGCCCGATTCGCTTCGAGTTGGGTAAACTGGCCGCCCTTCGCGGAGGCTGACATGCAAGACAACGATTTTTCCCTGTTCAAAAGCGCGATCCAAGGCGTCAAGCCGATCAAGCACGATCGCGCCGAAACCGGCAAACCCAAGGCTGACCGCGCGCAGATTGCCAAGCTGCGGCTGGCGGCCACCGTGCGCACCGAATCCACCACCGTTGACGGGCTGTCCGATCAGTTCGTCATCGACGTCGGCCCTGAAGACGAACTGATATGGGCCCGTGATGGCGTGCAGGAAAGCCAGATGCGCAAGCTCAAGATCGGACAGATCCCGTTCGAAGGCAGCCTCGACCTGCACGGCATGAGCGTGGAAAAGGCCCGGGAAACCCTCTGGGCGTTCCTGGCCGAAGCCACCAAATTCGAAATCCGCTGCGTGCGCGTCACCCATGGCAAGGCAGTACGCCTGGACGGCAAGCGGCCGATGATCAAAAGCCACGTCAACACCTGGCTGCGCCAGCATCCACAGGTGCTCGGCTTCACCTCGTGCCAGGCCAGACACGGCGGTGCCGGCGCGGTTTATGTGATGCTCAAACGCACCATGATGGAAGGTCGCGACGAGTAAAGCTGACGCGCCACGCTTGCAGCGTCGTGTCCGCCACCGTACCCTTGCCCTTTGCGTAAAATCCCACAGGTAGTTTCATGTCCCTGGAACAGAATTACACCGCGATCCTTGGCCAACTGGGCGAGGACGTCTCCCGCGAGGGCCTGCTCGACACGCCCAAGCGTGCCGCCAAAGCCATGCAGTACCTCTGCCGCGGCTATGAACAGACACTGGAAGAGGTCACCAACGGTGCCCTGTTCAGCTCCGACAACAGCGAAATGGTGCTGGTCAAGGACATCGAGTTGTACTCGTTGTGCGAACACCACCTGCTGCCGTTCATCGGCAAGGCTCACGTCGCCTACATCCCGAGCGGCAAGGTCCTGGGCCTGTCGAAAGTCGCGCGCATCGTCGACATGTACGCCCGTCGCCTGCAGATCCAGGAAAACCTCAGCCGCCAGATCGCCGACGCGGTCCAGCAGGTCACCGGCGCCCTGGGCGTTGCGGTGGTGATCGAGGCCAAGCACATGTGCATGATGATGCGCGGTGTGGAAAAGCAGAATTCGACGATGATCACCTCGGTGATGCTCGGCGAGTTCCGCGAGAACGCCGCCACCCGCAGCGAATTCCTCAGCCTCATCAAGTAATTCGCTGCACGAAGAAAACCGGCGTTCATCGCCGGTTTTTTTTCGCCTGCAAAAAATCAGGTAAGCTGCGCGCCCTTATTCATTCGCACCGTGAGGCTTTCAACGTGTTCGTAAAAGCGCTTCGTGTCGGCCTTGGCCAACTGATCATCTTCATTGACTTCATTACTCGTCCGAGCAAGAAAAAGCGCCCCGCCGCCGCTCAGGCCCAGGTCGAATCCGCCGCCAAGGGTCTGACCCTGTATCAATTCCACGCCTGCCCATTCTGCGTGAAAACCCGCCGCACCCTGCGCCGCCTGAATGTGCCGGTGGCCCTTCGCGATGCGAAGAACAACGAACAGGATCGCCAGACCTTGCTGGAGCAAGGCGGCAAGATCAAGGTGCCGTGCCTGCGCATCGAAGAGAATGGCCAGACCACCTGGATGTATGAGTCCAAGGTGATCATTGATTATCTGGATAAGCGGTTTGCGGCAGCCTGATTTGCTTGTGGTGTTGTGACTGACGCCATCGCGAGCAAGCTCGCTCCCACAGTGGATTTGTAGCGCTCACAAAACCTGTGGGAGCGAGCTTGCTCGCGATGAGGCCAGCCCAGACAACGCAAGCCCCGAACGCACCACCGCCGCCAATCGCTTGAGCCCCTCATCCAGCCGCGCCGGATCAATGTGGCTGAAGTTCAACCGCAGATACCCCGGATTAATATCCGGCTCGGGGAAGAACGGTTCCCCCGGCATGAACGCCACGTCATTGGCCAACGCGGCGGTGAGCAAGGTTCGGGTGTCTTGCGGCTGCTTGAGTTTCAACCAGAAAAACAGCCCGCCCTGCGGCACGTTCCAGTCCGCCAGATCGGAGAAATGAGTGTCCAGCGCCGATTGGAACGCATCCCGACGCCCACGGTAAAAGTCACGCAATTCACTGCGGTGTTGCCGGTACTTTTCACTGCCGATCCATTGCAGCGCCTGCCACTGACCGACCCGATTGGTGTGCAAATCCGCCGACTGCTTGAGTTTCAACAAATGCGGAAACAGATCCGGGCTGGCGATCAAGTAGCCGACGCGCAAACCCGGCAACAGGGTTTTCGACACGGTCCCGGTATAGATCCAGCTGACCTTCTTCAAGCGGCTGACAATCGGCGTGGCGCTGCCACCGTCGAAGGTCAGCTCGCGGTAAGGCTCGTCTTCAATCAGCGTCACGCTGAATTCATCGAGCAACGCGGCCACCGCGTCGCGTTTGGCTTCGCTGTAACGCACCGCCGATGGATTCTGGAAGGTCGGGATCAGGTAGATGAACGCCGGGCGGTGTTGTTCCAGGCGAGCACGTAGCTCCGACAAGTTCGGCCCGTCAGCCTCCAGCGGCACGGTCAGGCAATCGGCGCCGAACAGCTGAAAGATCTGCAATGCAGCGAGGTAGGTCGGCGCTTCAAGCAGGATTTCGGTGCCCTTGTCGATGTACAGCTTGGCGGCCAGGTCGAGGGTCTGCTGCGAGCCGCTGACCACCAGTACCTGGCTTGCCTCGCACGGCACTCCCAACGCTCGCGCCTCGGCGGCCAAAGCTTCACGCAGCGCCGGCTCGCCTTCGCTCATGCCGTATTGGCCCATGGACAGCGGCATGTCGGCCCAATCGACCACC